>NZ_JAPWGV010000009.1:0-166744 GCF_027213915.1 Sulfitobacter sp. G21635-S1 | reverse complement strand
GCTGCGCTCACATCAGGGCGCCAGCGGCAAAATCCGTCTCGCGCGGGTGGGCGACAATGAATGTCAACACGACCTAGGCTCTGGACCCATTAATTCTATATACTCAGTTTGACAGATTTTTTCGCAGACCAGGAACATCTGCGCAAGAATAGTGGTTCTATTTCAAGCAGATGCGCCGCCTCCTCTCGGGACATTGCTGCGCGATGCCCTGCCGGGCAATGGGCTGCGGGAAAATCCGTCAACCCCGTCACGCCAAAGGCGTGCCAACATGACTCGGCGCTCCTTCGGAGCGACGGGCGGCGATTTCACTTCATTTCAATGTCTTGGGTCGCTTGCAAATAGAACCACTATTGGCTGCACGCCCCAAACCATTGAAATTTCGTGAAATCGCCGCTGAGTATGTAGAATTAATGGGTCCAGAGCCTACGCCTCAGCGGATCCCATCAGTGCCGCCAGTTTCTGCGCCGACGTGTCGATGTCATGGCGCGCCAGCGCCCGTGTCCGACCGGCCGCGGCCA
This sequence comes from Sulfitobacter sp. G21635-S1, assembly GCF_027213915.1. Classification (NCBI taxonomy): domain Bacteria; kingdom Pseudomonadati; phylum Pseudomonadota; class Alphaproteobacteria; order Rhodobacterales; family Roseobacteraceae; genus Sulfitobacter; species Sulfitobacter sp. G21635-S1. The sequence goes on along the minus strand of NZ_JAPWGV010000009.1, from coordinate 166,226 downwards.
TCTCGGCCAATCTGGCCTGTGGCAGGGTGGCAAGGTCATCCATCGCCTGCGCCAGGGCAGAGACATCGCCCGCAGGCACCAGCCAGCCGGTCTCCCCCGGGCGGACCAGTTCCGGGGTGCCCGCGACATAGGTCGCGATGACGGGTCGGGCGGCGGCCATCGCCTCCATCACCACCATGGGAAGGCCCTCGGCAAAGCTGGGCATGACCATCGCATGGGCTGCCGCCAGTTCCGCCTTCACCCGTGTCTCATCAACCCAGCCGGTCAGCGTGACGCGGCCCCGCAGGTCAAGCCGGTCGATCAGCGCCTCGATCTGGTCGCGCATCTCGCCGTCGCCGATCAGGGTCAGATGCAGGTCGGCTTTGACCTGTGCCATCGCGTAGATCAGGATCATCTGGCCCTTCTGCTCGACCAGCCGGCCAATCGCCACCACCCGGCGCGGCCCCTCGGGAAGCGGGGCAGGATCGGCGAAGCGCTCGGGCTCCACCCCGCAATGCACCACATGGATGCGGTCCCAATCCGCATGATCGGCCCAGCGCATCAGCTGCGAGCGGCCAAACTGGCTGATCGCGACGGTGAAATCGGCGGCCTTCATCTTGGCCCCCAGCGACAGGGCGCGGGGCGCATCGAATTCTTCCGGGCCATGCACGGTAAAGGAAAACTTCGGCCCGCCCAGCATCCGCGCCAGCAGCGCCACGGCAGGGGCATTGGTGCCGAAATGGGCGTGGGCATGTGTAACCCCGGCAGCGCGGCACTGCGCCGCCACATGGGCCGCTTCGGCAAGGTAGATCATATGGCGCAACAGGCCCGCTTCGGAGCGACGGCCCAGTTCCAGCGCCATCCGCAAGGCGGCCAGGAACCCGCCGGGATTGCGGCCCAGGGCGCGCAGGCTGTCCCGCAGCAATGTCATCGGCCCCTTGGCAAGCAGATAGTTGGTCTGTTCCGCCTCGGCGATGTCCTGCGGGTCCACCAGCTGGCCGTCAAAGCGCCGCATCGCGATCCGGGTGACCTTGTGACCCTGACGCTCCAGCGCGCGGATCTCGCGGCGGATGAAACTCTGCGAGGGTTGCGGATAGGTATTGAGAATATAGGCGATCTTCACGGCTCTTCCTTGTTCTTCACAACTTTGCCCCATTGCCGTGTCATGGCGCTGGCGCAGGACGCAAGGACGCTCTATTCAGCGCCTGAGGCAGAAGTGAGGCTTTTTTCGAGTGTTTGCACGGGTTTTTGAAGTGCTGAAGGATAACCGGCTGATGGCGCGCGCGCTGCGCTCGGCCTCGTGGATCCTGTTGGGCTATGGCGCTTCGCAGGCGATCCGGCTGGCATCGAACCTGATCCTGACACGGCTGCTGTTTCCCGAAGCCTTTGGCCTGATGGCGCTGATCAGCGTGATCACCGTGGGCCTGACATTGTTTTCCGATGTCGGCATCTCGCCCTCGATTTCGCAGAGCAAGCGGGGCGATGACCCGGATTTCCTCAACACCGCCTGGACCATCCAGGTCTTGCGCGGCATCGGGCTCTGGGGTGCGGCCTGCGTGCTGGCCTATCCGGTGTCCCTGTTCTACGACCAGCCCGACCTGGCCCGCTATCTGCCCATTGCCGGTCTGGCGCTGATCCTGGGCGGGTTCAACCCGACCCGGATCGAAACCGCGCAGCGCCACCTGCTGATGGGGCGGCTGACGGTGCTGGACCTGAGCTCGCAGGTGATCGGCATCGCGGTGATGATCGGCCTTGCGGTGGTGTTGCAATCGGTTTCCGCCCTGGTCATCGGTGGTGTCGTGGGGGCCGGGGCCAAGCTGCTGCTGACCCATTATGGCCTGCCGGGCCAGCGCAACCGCTTCCGCTGGGAAAGGACCGCCGCGACCGAGCTGATCCATTTCGGCAAGTGGATCTTCCTCTCCACCTTGTTCTGGTTCTTTGCCAGCCAGGGCGACAAGGCGATCCTCGGCAAGTTCCTGACGCTGGAGACGCTGGGCATCTACAACATCGGCTATTTCCTGGCCAGTTTCCCGCTGTTGCTGGGGCTGAGCGTGACGGGCCGGGTCATGATCCCGATCTACCGCGAGGGGGCAGAGCCGCACCGGCTGGCCCGGATCCGCTATGGGCTGACCCTTGGCATCGGCGGCATGCTGGTGGTGATGGCGCTGATCGGGCCCTGGCTGGTCGATCACCTTTATGACAGCCGCTACGCCAGTTCCGGCGGGGTTGTGGTGCTGCTGGCCCTGGCGCTGATCCCGCAGGTGATCGGCATGACCTATGACCAGGCCGCCCTTGCGGCAGGGGATTCGCGGCGCTTTTTCATCTATTCGGCGGCGCGGTCCAGCCTGCAGGTGTCGATGCTGCTGGCAGGCGCGATCCATGCCGGGCTGGTGGGGGCGATCCTGGGCATGGGGCTGGCCATGGCGCTGTCGCATCTGGTGCTGATCTGGCTGGCGCGGGTCCATGCCGTCTGGGATGCGCGGCATGATCTGACCTTCTTCGTGGCGGGCGTGGTCGCCGCTGCCCTTGCGCTCTGGCTTCATCTTGACACCTTGCGCGCCCTTGGCGCCTCGGTCTGATCCGGCAGGGGGTGTTTCGCGCGGGCTATGATGCATTGAAATCCTTGATTTCAGGAGATTTCAGGTGGTTCGGGTCAAAGTCGAAACGCCAGGCTTCGCGCTTTGCTCTTCACACTTCGCGCTCTTCAGTTAACGCTCTGCGCTTTGGTTGCCGACATGTGCCGCCCACTTCCCGCACCTGCAGACATGTCATGCAAGACCTGTCATTTTTGACATGTCATGTATGACATGTCGTCCGTTGCGGCTTGATGCGCCGCAGCGTTTCGCACCCACCCCAGCGGTCACTCGTGAAAATTGCAGCGGACGGGGGGAGGGAGCCCAGCCTGTGCGCTCAAAGTGAAGACCTATTGCCAAAGCAAAGCTTTGGCAGCGCCCGAACCGCCCCCACGGGGCGGGCGCTACTCGCCCACCCCTCGGTTCGGGCGCGACCAATTTCGGATGTTGGACATGGCAGCAAAGCCCCGCTTAACTGACCTTCACACGTGTCGCAGCGAACGTCCGGAAAGAGCCCTTTCCGCTTTACCAAGCGCGGAATCAAGGCCGCAGGCCGCCGCGCATCGCCGGGCCGTCCCCTGGCACGGCGATTTGGTTGCTGTCGTGTGCCACGGATGGCTTGGATGTGCTTGGCTGCCATAAAGTGCCAGTCACTGAGGTCAGATCGCCGTACCACGGCCCGTCAATGCGCGGCTTGGGGTTTCGTTGCGAACGGCAGAAAAGCCCCGCTCACCCACCTGGCATTGATCCATACCACGCCTGAAGTCCGGTCTGGATCAGAAACGCGTGGCAGCGGCGTCAGGCATGACCGCCACGGCCCAGCGACAGGATTCAGCAAATGCGCCGCCAGGAGCCGGCTTGCGCGACATTCGACAGAACCGCCGCTCAGCTGCGCCGGACATCCGTCTGCCGGGCCAGACGGGCATTGCGCCCCTTCTGACCGGCTTCGCTGCGTTCCTGCCAGAGTTTGGCAAGACCCTTGCTGCGCTTCACCCGGCCGACCTGCGGTATCGACACAACCGGGACAAGGCCGGTTTCCCGCTCCATCTGGCGGGCGGTGCGGATGACGGGGCGGCGCAGCTCCAGCAGGAACGCAAGCGCAAGCCCCGCCAAAAGCGCCGCGCCGGCCCCCATCACCGCGCGTTTCTTGCGGCTCATGCTGACCGGGAAATCCGGCACGCGGGCCTCTTCCAGGGTGATCAGCCGCTCGCCCCGCGCAGCGGTTTCCAGTGAATAGCCCACTTCCGCCTCATTCCGGCGGGTCGCAATCACGTCAAGCTGGCCCTGCAGCTGCTCCATGCGGCGCTGAAACTTGGTCAATGTGCTTTCGACCTCGGGGGAGGTTTCGATGCTGGCCGCCAGTTCCGCACGGCGTTCCTGCAGCAGGTCGCGCTGGGTGCCCAGACTGGCCAGTTCCCCGTCAAGTTCGGCCTCTTCCTTGGCCACGGTGGCGGCGCGGGCGTTGCGGTCGATCCGGCTGCGGGCAAGCTGGGTCGCGATGATCTCGCGGTCCAGTTCCAGCAAGGCGTCGTTCAGGCTGGCGATTTCGGAGCGGACGAATTCAAGCGTCCCCTCGATGGAGATGTCATGGGCGCTGCGGTAGGCGGCCATTTCGTCGTCCAGCCGGGCGATTTCCGCGATCAGCTGGTCTTCCTGGGCAGAGAAGAACTCCAGCGTCTCGCGGGTCTGTTCGCGCCGCTGGGCGGCGGTCAGATCGCGGGTGCGGTTGGCAAATTCATGGGCGACGGCCTGGGCCTGTTCGGCATTGTCCAGCCGCGCGGTGATGGTCAGAACCGCGATGGTGCCGTCATCGGCATAACCCTCGCGGGTGGCGGCAACCCCGTTGATCGTGACGGAGCGGCGCAGCAGATCGACCTTTTCGGACATGCGCAGGGCTGTCAGATTCTCGAACAGGTCGAATTTCTCGATGATTTCCAACAGGCTGCTGCGCGCCATCAATTGCTGCTGGATCAGCTGCAGCCGCCGCGCCGAGGATCCTTCGACCGTCGAGGGGGCCAGCGAATCGGCAATCTTGGGCTGTTCGATCTGGATGACTTCGGCGGATTCATAGACATGCGGCTGCGACAGGGCCCAGTAGAGCGAGGCGAAACACCCGGCGATGAAGACGAACGAGATGACCCCGATGCGGCGGCGCACCATGTCCAGAAAATCCGCCAGAGAATAGATCGGCCCCATGTACCCGTCACCTCAATGCAAAATGCCCCCGGGACAGCCACGGCCATCAAGGGGTTCTTCGGCTTTCACCATGGAAATCGGGCGAAGTTGAGGCACAAATTTGCCGGATCGCACCGGTTTCCCGACCTGTAGCGTTTCGGGAAAATGTTCAATCGCACATACCCTGCCGCGCTTCGCGCTCTCGGGGCATCTGCGATCTACCTGACGCGATGATTTCCCGAAACGCCTTATTTGTAGTGCGGCAGGCTGTTGCTGCGCGCCCTGTTCAGGACCACCCCCAGCAGCGGGACCTGACCGTCCAGCATCTGTTCGCATTCGACCAGCTGCCTGCCCATGGTCTGCGACCCGTCAGAAACCAGCAGGATGCCGTCAAGCTGCGGCAGGAAGGCCGAGACATCGTCATGGCCCAGCATGGCCGGCATGTCATAGATCACCAGATCGGGGCGCAGCGCCGCGCGCATCTGGTCCAGGGTCCGCGACAGGGCGGGGTGCTGCAGGGTTTCCGCCGCATCCATGTCCGGCCGCGCGTTCAGCCCCAGCGCCAGCGTGTCGCTGACCCGCTGGACATGATCCTCGATCCGTGCGTCACCGCTCAGAAAATCCCGCATCTCGCCCGGTGCCGTCACGTCCAGCGCGCGGTCCAGGCCCGGTTCGCGCAGGTTCAGATCCATCAGCACGGTGCGGGACCCGGCAATGCGCGACAGGCTCAGCGCGAGGTTGAGCGCGGTGAAGGTGGTGCCACATCCCCGGGTCGGCGCGGTGACCGCAATATTGACCCAGCCGTTTTCGCCGGTGGTCTTGCGCAGACGGGTGCGCAGCAGGTCAAAGGCCTGCACGGCCAGGCTGTCGCGCGCCGCATCCAGCACCGGGATCGCCGTTGCGCGGTTGGGCCGGTTGCCCGGTGTCACCAGCTCAAGGTCTTCCCACTGCGGCACGTTCCGCTCTGCCAGCCCGGCACCCGGCACATGGCGCATGGCGGTTTCGGCCGGGACGGACAGGGCAGGGATGGACAGGGCCGCAGCGGACCGCGCCGGGGCCTGAACGTTGGGCTCGGCCAATGTTGGCTCAGCGATTGTTTCCACCACCTCCGGCGCGGTCTGTGCCGGTGCCCTGGCGCGCATCACCTCCGCCATCAGATCATCCGACGCCTTCAGATCATCCGAGGCCATCAGATCATCCGGCAAGCGGCGGCGCGGCCTGATGCTGTGCCGCAGGCCGCTGGTCCGGGCCCAGGATTCACTGTCATTGCTCTGTGCTGTGGCGGCGGCCCTGTGAAGATTATCCTTCATACCGGGCTCCTTCGGGGTGTCTGACATGGGGAGGGATGATACCACAGTGTTTATCGGTGCAAAAGCAAGGCAAGGCTCAATACCCCGTCTGGCGCAGGACCACACCCACTGTCTTGTACAGGATGGTCAGGTCGAGCCGGAAGGTCAGGGCGTTTTCATAGGCCTCGTCGACCCCATGGCGGTAGGTGAACTTGTTGTTGTTCCGGGCGCTGACCTGCCACAGGCCGGTCAGACCGGGGCGCACCGCGAAATAGGCCCGCGGGTTGCCATAAAGGCCAAGCTGGTCGGGCATCATCGGGCGCGGACCGACCAGTGACATCTCGCCTTTCAACACGTTGACAAGCTGGGGCAATTCATCCAGCGACGTCGCGCGCAGAAAGCGGCCGACCGGGGTGATCCGGGGATCGTTGCGCAGCTTTTGCAACGCGTCCCATTCCGCCTTGATCTCCGGGTCGGTGGCCAGCAGGTCCTGCAACACACGGTCGGCATCACGCACCATGGTGCGCAGCTTGAGAATCGAAAACCGGCTGCCGTCGCGGCCCAGGCGCTGTTGCCGGTAGAACGGCTGCCCGCCCTCGATCCACAGCGCCAGCGCGCATGCCGCAATCACCGGCAGCCAGAACGGCATGGTCAGCACGATCAGGGCCAGATCCATGACCCGTTTCAGACCGTTCCGATAGGGTTTTGCCGGCGCATGTTTACGGGCAATCGCCGCATCCCAAAGGGAGGCTGCCTCTGCAGTCAAAAGGTCTGCGCGGCCCATGAGACCCTCTGCCGCAGACCGCTGTTCACCAAGATCGAACAGGCCGTAACCTGGCCGATCCATTTGGAATTTCTTCATCACAACCCCCCAGGGCCGCATATTACAATGTCTCAGCGCGGCTGGTGCCGCCCAAAGTCTTTACTGGTCACTCGCCCCGCCAAAACCAGGGAACACCGGCAGCAGACGCCGAAGCTGCATACGCTCAAATTGTGCAGCGTGACAGGGGGTGCCCGATCACTTTTTTGCAGACGCAGCATGGTTCCAGGGCCGGGTGGGAAGCGCACCGTGGCTCGGCACATTTATTAACAGATTTCGGCCAGTTTTGGCCTCATTTATCGGAAACAGTTTGTTTCAATGCCGAAACATGGCGATATTTCCCGCCTGGCGGGAACTCGGGGATGTTTCGCTGCAAATCCACCCATTCCGGCCCGAACAATCCTGCGCAGGCGTGCTGATTGTCTGCCAGCCGGGGGGGCTTCTGCCACAATCGGGATCTGACCGGGCCGTGGCCCCGCCACCCCGGCGCGCGGGCCGCGCGTGAAAGGGCTGGCGGGTGAGACGGCGCAAGGCCCATCCCCACCCGGAAAGACCGGCATCGGGGGGTGATCAGCTGATGGGGAAAAGTGGCAGCCCGTAGGGGAATCGAACCCCTCTTTCCAGGTTGAAAACCTGGCGTCCTAACCGATAGACGAACGGGCCACGGGTCGTGAGCGGTTCATTAGGGTTTTCAGACAGGGCGCGCAAGCAGAAATTTCCTCAGGAGCGCGATAAACTGCAATCAGGCCCGCGCCGCGTCTTCCAGCCGCAGCTGAACGCTTTGTCTGCCGCGCCAGCTGTTGATATCCAGCCGCCCCGCCAGATGGAACCGGGCACCGCCATGGGCCTCCAGCGCGGCCCCCAGCGGGGTGTCATAGGCCCCGAAACAGATGGCATCCATCTTGGGGCCGATTCCGTCTCCGAAGCTGATCTTGAGGTGGCTTTCCCCGACCCGTTTGGCGAAATGAATTTTCATCTCCGCAAAGACATAGCGCGGGGCAGGGGCGGCGGCACCAAAGGGGCCTGCCTCCTCGATCTGTTCTGCCAGTTCGACGGTGGCGGCAGCGGGCATCAGCAGCCCGGTCACATTCAGGTCCGAGGGGCCCGCCAGATGCGCGCCCTGTCGGGCCAGCAGCTCGCCCAGCCGTGCCATCGCGGCCTCCAGCTTGTCCTCGGCCACGGTAAGCCCTGCAGCCATCTTGTGCCCGCCGCCCTTGATCAGCAGCCCCTCTGCGGCCAGCCGCTGGATCGGGGCGCCCAGGTCGATGCCGCTGACCGAGCGGCCCGATCCCTTGCCGATGCCATCCTCGAAACCGATGACGATGGCGGGGCGGTTGGAGGCCTCCTTGAGCCGGGAGGCCACGATGCCGACCACGCCGGGGTGCCAGCCGGGGCCGGAGGCCCAGACCAGCGGCGCATCGAAACCGCGCGCCTCCGCCTGTGCGAGTGCCGCGGCACGCACGCCCGCCTCCACATCGCGCCGCTCGGTGTTCAGCGCATCCAGCCGCCCGGCCAGGGCCGCCACCTCATGCGGGTCGTCAGAGGCCAGCAGGCGCGCGCCCAGGTCGGCCTGGCCGATGCGCCCGCCCGCGTTGATCCGCGGCCCCAGCAGAAAGCCCAGGTGATAGGCCGTCGGTGCGGTATCCATCCGCGCCACATCCGCAAGGGCTGCAAGCCCGGGGCGGTCGCGCCGCGCCATGACCCTGAGACCCTGCCGGACAAAGGCCCGGTTCACGCCGGTCAGCGGCGCCACATCCGCAACCGTGGCCAGCGCCACAAGGTCCAGCATCGCCATCAGATCGGGGCCCGTCCGCCCCGCCGAGCGCAGCCGCCGGCCTGCCTCGACCAGCATCAGGAACACCACCGCCGCCGCGCAGAGATGCGCCAGGCTGCCATCCTCGTCCTGGCGGTTGGGGTTCACCACGGCCAGCGCCTCGGGCAGGGTCTCGCCGCCCAGGTGGTGATCCAGGATCACCACATCGGCCCCCGCTGCCGCCGCCACCGGCCCATGGGAAAGCGTGCCACAATCGACACAGATGATCAGGTCGTGCTCCGCCGCCAGCGCCGCCATGGCCTCGTCATTGGGCCCATAGCCCTCGTCGATCCGGTCCGGCACGTAAAGCGTGGCACCATGGCCCATCTGGCGCAGCCAGATCAGCAGCAGGGCGGCGGAACTGCCGCCATCCACATCGTAATCGGCAAAGACCGCGATTCGCTCGCGCCGCCCCAATGCCACCAGGAAACGCGCCGCCGCCTTTTCCATATCCTTCAGGCCGCGCGGGTCGGGCAGCAGGTCGCGCAGGGCGGGGGCAAGAAAACCCGTGGCTTCTTCCGGCGCCACCCCGCGCCGCGCCAGCACCTGGCAGACGGCCTGCGGCAGGCCGGTGCGCTGCACCAGCAGCTCGGCCGACCGCTCCGCCTCGACACCGGGCCCGACCCAGCGCCGCCCGGTCAGGGAGGCTTCAACGCCGAGAAAACTCACCTTCACCCCGTTTCATTGTTCCAAAAATACACCAAAGCAACGCCGGCCCCGGGCGCGCGGTCAATGTCGCCCGCCCCCGGGCGCGCGCTTAATCCTGCGCGACCGGTGTCCGGTAATTGATGCGCCGCACGGAGCCGGTCTTGGACCGCATGATCAGGGTCTCGGTGGTCAGCCAGCCCGGCTCGCGTTTCACACCCGGAAGGATGGTGCCGCCGGTGACGCCGGTCGCGGCAAAGATCACGTCTTCGGTCACCATTTCGTCGCGGGTATAGATGCGGTCGAAATCGGTGATCCCCGCCTTGCTGGCGCGGCCGCGTTCGTCGTCGTTGCGGAACAGGAGCCTGCCGTACATCTGACCGCCCATGCATTTCAGCGCGGCGGCGGCCAGCACGCCCTCGGGCGCACCCCCTGCGCCCATGTACATGTCGATGCCGGTCTGCGGATCGGCGCAATGCATGACACCGGCCACATCGCCATCGGTGATCAGCCGGATCGCGGCACCGGTGGCGCGGACCTCGGCGATCATGTCCTCATGGCGCGGACGCTCCAGGATACAGACGGTGATGTCCGCAACCGCACAGCCCTTGGCCGCCGCCAGCGCCTTGACCCGCTCGCCCGGCGTCATGTCCAGCGTGACCACACCTGTCGCATAGCCCGGCCCGATGGCCAGCTTGTCCATATAGGTGTCGGGCGCATGCAGCATCGAACCGCGCGGGCCCATGGCGATCACGGTCAGCGCATTGGGCATGTCCTTGGCGGTCAGCGTGGTGCCCTCCAGCGGGTCCAGCGCGATGTCCACGCCGGGGCCGTTGCCGGTGCCCACTTCCTCGCCGATATAAAGCATCGGTGCCTCGTCCCGCTCGCCTTCGCCGATGACAACCACGCCCGCGATGTCCAGCATGTTCAGCTGCGTGCGCATGGCGTTGACGGCGGCCTGGTCGGCGGCTTTCTCGTCGCCCTTGCCGATCAGCCTGGCCGAGGCGAGGGCCGCGGCCTCGGAGACGCGGGCCAGGCCCAGGGACAGCATACGGTCTTGAAAATCGGCGGATGTGGGCATGATAATTCCTAGCTGGTTTGAATTCTGCCCCGTCCTCTAGCGCGCCAGTGGGTTTCGCACAAGCGCGCGGGGCTGGGCGGCCCTGTCCCGGCCCGCGTGCGCGGACCGGGTTTGCCGGGGTCTGCCCCGGATGTCAGGGATAGATTTCGCCCGCAAACCAGGTGTCTGCGGGCACCCAGTCGTTGCCGCTGCCACCCCAGCCCTGGTTCACATAGAACCAGCGGTCATAGACGGTTTCGTTCCAGCAGAAGATGAAACACTTGCGCACCACCCGTTTCTGCCAGGCATAGCCATAGGCCACCGGATAATGGCTGAGCCAGCCGGTGCCGATCACCGCCGGCGTGTCCCGGTCGCGGATCGAATTGCGCGCATATTCGCGCAGCCGGCCTTCCGAGATGCCCAGCGCATTGTAATGGGTGGTCAGGCTGGTCCCGGTGCGGCCCACGAAATAGGCGCTGGCATCGCTCATCTCCCAGGGGTAGGTCGCGCCCTGGCCGAAGATGCAGAAAGTGCCCACATCATCCGCAATTTCCTCGATCACATTGTTGACGCCCGCGGTCTGCGAGGTGGGGGAGATCACATTCGCCCCGGTGCCGCCGTCCTGCCGGTAAAGCCCCCAGCGCGGTGCCCAGTAGCTGTTGCCGGAGCCGGCCTGGCGGTCCCCCCAGAGAAACAGGATGGTCCAGGCCAGCGAGCCGCAGCCGATGGCGCAGCCGTTGACGGTATATTGGTTGTAGGGTTGTTCGCTGACGTGTCCGTCCGCCCAGTAATATGTATAGGCCATTGAAATCACTCCTCGAAAAAGTTCATGCCGCTGTCGGGCTTGCGGTCCGACGGGGTGCTGGATGAAACCGCGAAAAACGGCAGGGTTTCGCGCAGGCCGGAGCGGTAGGCGATGTGCATCTCGAAGGAGACCTCCTGCGCCAGCTTTTCATCCGCCACATGCAGCGCGACGGCGCCGCTGCCGCCGGGCGTTTCCAGCGCTTCGATCTTCACCAGGCGCGCGCCCTCGCCGGAGACCTCCACGGCGGCATCCGCTTCCAGCAGGGCAACCCTGCGGGTGGTGCCGGTCATGATGCCTTCGCCCATCCTGGCGACCAGGTCCTCGATCTCCCAGGCGGGGGCGGCGTTTCTGGCAAGGCCCTTCAGCAGCGGGCCAAAGGCCTTTGCATAGCTCTTGCGCAGGTCCGCCCAGCTGTCGATCGCGCGCAGCTTGACCCGCTGGGGCCGCGCCCCCCGGGTCACCGTCTCGGGTGTGTCGCCGCCGGGGTCGCTGTCGTCCTTTGCTTTTCGCGCCGGACGCACCAGGGTGGAGGAAATCCGACCTCGCGCCTTTTCGATGTCATCGGGCAACCCTTCGATGGGCAGGGGCAATTGCCCGGTCTGACCGGCAATCTCGCCCCCGGCGGTCTCGCCGATGTAGGACAGCGAATCGACCTTGAAGATGCGGTCGACCTTGCTGCCTTTCGCTTCCGCTGCGGCCGCGATCTGGCGGCTGGGCGGTTCGCGGTCCAGCGACCAATGGGCGATAGGATGGTCATGCCCCTTGCTGGCCGCGATGATGAAGCCGGTCGCGGCGGGCATCGCCCGTTTCGCGCCTTCGTCACCGCGCCCGGTGAAAGCGGTGCGCCGGTCATCGCCCCGGCCAAGATCGACGGCGAATTCGTAATAGGCCACATCGTCGATGTCGGGCCGGAACAAGGCCGTCACCTCGCGGGTCAGGCTGGCCTTGCCGCCGGTGGGGTCCATATCGGTCCCCCTGACGGTTTCGAGCAATTGTGCCGCACGGCGCCTGATCTCCGTGGGGACTTCTTCAATATGTATTTGCATTGGATCTCTCCGTGAAATGGACAGGACTAAAGGTCAGGGCGTCTGGAAATCTGTTGGCATCCGCGATGCCTGCGCCCCGTCTCAATATCAACCATAGGTAGAAGTTCGCCAAGTACGGGAATCCTTACCGTCCCGGCAGGCGGGGGGTGTTGAGGGCCAGAGGGCTTTGGCCGTCACGTTATGAACTGATCTGAAATGATAGACCGGAGCCTGCCACAGATCGCGGCGAATGACGGCTTCAAGGCCGGGGAGATGTGAGGCGATGGCCCGGCGTCTGCGGCTTGTTCCGGGCCTGGGTGCTTGTGATCGGCGTCCGCTTAACTGACCTTCACACGTGTCGCAGGCAAGGTCCGGAAAGAGCCCAACCTGTGCTCTCAATGTGAGGACGCATTGCCAAAGCAAAGCTTTGGCAGCGCCCGAACCGCCCCCGTCGCGCCGGAGGCGCGCCAGTTCATTCGCAGGCGGCACGCCTGCGGCGTGACGCGGGCGCTACTCGCCCACCCCTCGGTTCGGGCGCGACCTGTTTCGAATGTCGGACATGTCAGCAAAGTCCGCAGATCTGACCGTCACACGTGTCGCAGCGAACGGCAGGAAAGAGCCCTTTCCGCTTTACCAAGCGCGGAATCAAGGCCGCAGGCCGCCGCGCATCGCCGGGCCGCCCCACGGCACGGCGATTTGGCTGCTGTTGGGTTTTGTCGACAGCTTGGAAGTGCTTTGCTGCCATAAAGTGCCAGTCACTGAGGTCGGATCGCCGCACCACGGCCCGTCGATGCGCGGCTTGACGTTTCGCAGCAAACGGCAACTTCGTCCGCTTACCTGACCGTCACACGCCTCTCGCGAAGGTCCGGAAGGAGACCAAAGTGACGCGAAGCGCAAGCCGGGCCAGGCCTGCCCGGGGTGGGCGATACTGCCCTATGTTCATGCCACTTAATTTCTCAACCGTGATGAATCCCATCGAGGGAACACCTAGCCTCACCAAATCGCCTACCCGAGGGGCGGGCAGGCGATGGCCCGGCGCCTTCGGCTTGTTCCGGGCCTGGGTGCTTGTGACCGTCGGCAGCTCTGGCCGCTCACCTCCCCTTCACCCACACCGCGCCAGATGCCCGAACCGGGCCGGGACCCATGCGGTCAGGGAAAGAGCGGAGCCGATTGCCCCAGGTCCGGTGCCTCAGACCTCTTCGATGCGCAGGGCGATGGGCGCGCCGGCCATCACGCCGGTGCCATCCATGGCGGCAATCGCGCGGTCCAGATCGGCGGGGATGGTCTTGTGGGTCACGATCAGCACCGGGGCCGTGCCGGTGTCATGTTCGTATTGCCGCATCCTGTTGATGCTGACACCCGCTTCGCCCAGGACCGTGGCGATCTTGGCCAGGGCGCCGGGTTTGTCGACCAGCGTCATGCGCAGGTAATAGGGGGCAGGGGTCTTGGACATGGCGGATTTCGCCTGTTGCAGACTGGCGGCGGGCTGGCCGAAGACGGGCATCAGCGTGCCGCGCGCGATGTCGCAGATGTCGGCCATCACCGCGCTGGCGGTGGGGCCTTCGCCGGCACCCGCGCCGCGCAGCACGATCTGGCCCACCGCATCACCATCCAGCACCACCATGTTGGTCCCGCCATCCAGCTGTCCCAGCGGCGAAGTGTCGGGCACCAGACAGGGCTGCATCCGCTGTTCCAAGCCGCGCCCGGTCTTTTGCGCCACGCCCAGCAGCTTGATCTTGTAGCCCATGTCGGCGGCGGCGTGGATGTCCTCGATGCTGACCCGCTCGATCCCTTCCAGATGAATGCCCGCAAAATCCACCTGCGCGCCAAAGGCGATGGAGGACAGGATCGCCAGCTTGTGCGCGGCATCAATGCCGCCCACATCCAGCTGCGGATCGGCCTCCAGATAGCCCAGGCCATCGGCCTCGGCAAAGATCTCCTGATAGGTTTTGCCCGAATTCTCCATCCGGGTCAGGATGTAGTTGCACGAGCCGTTCATCACGCCCATCACCCGGGTGATGGCATTGCCGGCAAGGCCCTCCATCAGCGTCTTGACCACGGGAATGCCGCCCGCGACAGCCGCCTCGAAACGCAGGTTGACGCCTTGCGCCTCTGCCAGTTCGGCCAGCGCCTGACCGTGGAGCGCCAGCATCGCCTTGTTTGCCGTGACCACCTGCTTGCCTGCTTTCAGCGCGGCTTCAGTGGCGTTCTTGGCGGGGCCGTCCTCACCGCCCATAAGTTCGACAAAGACATCGACGTCATCGCGGCCGGCCAGTGCGACGGGGTCGTCCTCCCAGGCGTAGCTGTCCAGGCTGACACCCCGGTCCCGCCCCCTGGTGCGGGCAGAGACGGCGGAAATTGTGATCTTGCGGCCCGTGCGCGCCTCCAGCAGGGCGGCCTGCTGGCGGATGATGCGCACCACGCCGACCCCCACTGTGCCCAGTCCGGCAATACCAAGGCGAAGGGGATCAGACATGGGCGATATCCTTTGGGTGTGGTCAGGGTTCTGGTTCTGCCGCGATGTAGCGGTTTCACAGGCGGCGTGCAACGCAGGACCGCGGAAGCGGCGCTATTGCAGACCTTCTGCCAGACGCTGCCGTTCCCGGCCCGACAGGATGGCACCGCGCATCCGTGCCGCGCGTGACCTCAGCCGCGCCACCCGTGCCTCAAGCTGGGCCTGGGTGGCCTGCGCATCGACCCTGCCCGCGGTGGCCTGCGCCAGCAAAGGTTCAAGCGGCACCAGGGCGGGGTAATCGGCGGCGGCCATTTCGGGCGAAATCGTCCGGTCCAGCTCGGGAAACTGGGTGCAGGCGGCAAGGCAGCAGGCGGCCAGCAGGGCAATCGGGGGGCGTATGCTCATGACAACTTTCTTGCACCAGCCTGTCTGACAGCGCAAGCGGGCTTTGCTTTCGGATGCAGTTTCAGTAATCAGGGGTCATGGCGCGTACAACAGGTTCACATTCCGATATCACGGGGCCACGGGTCCGTGCGGCGGCGCTGAAGCTGTTCGCGCGCGGCGGCTATGCGGCGGTGTCGATGCGCGCCATCGCGGCAGAGGTGGGCGTGCAGGCCGGGGCGCTTTACAATTACACCCCCGACAAGCAGACCCTGCTGTTCGAACTGATGCGCGACCACCTTGAGGCGCTGCTTTGTGCCCTGCCGGTGCCAAGGGGCGATGCCCTGGCGCAGCTTGAGGATTTTGTCGCCTTCCACATCAGGTTTCACGCCGACCGGCCCGATGAGGTCTTCATCGCCTATATGGAATTGCGCAACCTTGATGAGGAGAATTTCGCCGAGGTCGAGCGGCTGCGCCGGATGTACGAGAACCGGCTGGAAAACGTCCTGCGTGCGGGTGTGGACAGCGGCGATTTCGCGGTCAAGGACACCAAGATCGTGACCCTGGCGATCATCGCGATGCTGACCGGGGTGAACACATGGTTCCGCGAGAGCGGACGGCTGTCCCTGGACGAGGTTGTCGGGCAATACTGGGACATGGTGCGCAAGGCGGTCAGCGCAGCCTGAAACACCCGCGCGGGGCATCCCCGGCGGTGATGTTTGGCTGTTGATATCTGATGATCACGAAGCGTCGGTAAAAAGGCGGCGCCGCCAGATCGGAGGTATGAGACGGGATTTTACCCCGCATTCCTGAACCGTTCAGATATGGCCCGGATGTGCCGGGCCTCTTCTCCGGGTCGATACCGCAGGGGTGAAAGCCCTGCGGCTGTGTCATGACAGGGCAGGGTTTTAGGCCAGGGGGGTTAAGACATGCTGACCCGGGCGTGCGCCGGGGGGCGCAACAGGCCTGCCGCCTGGCTGTTCCGGGACATGCCGGAATGTGCTAGGATGGCGGCATGACCGAGGACGA
Organism: Sulfitobacter sp. G21635-S1; assembly: GCF_027213915.1. Lineage (NCBI taxonomy): Bacteria > Pseudomonadati > Pseudomonadota > Alphaproteobacteria > Rhodobacterales > Roseobacteraceae > Sulfitobacter > Sulfitobacter sp. G21635-S1. Next base: position 150,177 of record NZ_JAPWGV010000009.1, on the reverse strand, counting down.
ACATCTTGCATGGTTGAAAAAGATCATGCCCATGGTGGCCACGCTGATGACCCTGGGCACATTCCTCGTGATCCGGCTGGCGGGTCATGGCAATGGCACGGCGCTGCTGGTCGCGGGCATCATGTTCGGCTTTGTGCTTCTGATGTACGGCGCGCGGGTCGTGCTTGGGGTCAAGGGCTTTGTCGTGGTGATCGGGGCAGGTGCTGTGATTCTGTGGCGCCTGCAGCGAAACGGCCATTTCTGACCGGCACCCTGCAACCGGATCACATCGCACAGTCCTGAGAAAGTGAGGTGGGCGCATGGCCCACCCCTGTTTCAATGCGCCGGTTTGATGAACTTGCCATTGCGCAGGTCGGCAAAGGCCTGTTCCAGCTCGGCCCGGGTGTTCATCACGATGGGGCCGTGCCAGGCCACGGGTTCCTCGATCGGCGCGCCCGAGATCAGCAGGAAACGCAGCCCTTCCTCGCCCGCCTGAACGGTCACCTCGTCCCCGGTGCCAAAGCGGATCAGGGTGCGGTCGCCGCTGAGATCGCGGATGTTGACCTCTTCGCCGGCCACTTCCTTTTCCAGCAGCACGCCGGAGGGGGCAGAGGCATCAGCAAAGGCGCCGGCCCCCTGGAACACATAGGCGAATGCCCGGCGGTAGGTGTCGATGCGGAAGGTCTTTTTCACGCCCGCAGGCACGGTGATGTCGAGGTATTGCGGGTCTGCCGCGATCCCGTCCACCGGGCCGGTCTTGCCCCAGAAGTTGCCGGTGATCACCTTGACCTGCGTGCCGTCGTCATCCGTCACCACCGGAATATCGGCCGAGGTCACGTCCTGGTATCGCGGCGCGGTCATCTTCTGCGCGGCGGGCAGGTTGCCCCAAAGCTGGAAACCATGCATCTGACCGCGCGCGTTTCCGGCGGGCATTTCCTGATGCAGGATGCCGGAACCGGCGGTCATCCATTGCACGTCGCCTGCGCCCAGCGTGCCGGTATTGCCCAGGGAATCGCCATGTTCGACCGTGCCTTCCAGCACATAGGTGATCGTTTCGATCCCCCGGTGGGGGTGCCAGGGAAAGCCCTTTTCAAAATCCTCGGGCCGTTCGTTGCGGAAATCGTCGAACAGCAGGAAGGGGTCCAGTTCCGACGGGTCCTGAAAGCCAAAGGCGCGGTGCAGTTTGACGCCCGCACCTTCAAGCGTGGGGATTGCGCGACGTGTCTCAAGTGTGGGTCTGAGGGACATGACAATTCTCCTTGTCTGAAGCTGCAAGACAGATAGGTGCGCCGCGCGCAGCTGAAAAGAGAATTGCAGGCACGGGCTCTGTGCAAAAATGCGAGATTGCGGGGAATCCTTGCGGCAACCGCTCCGACTTCAGCTTTCTGGGCGGCTACGCAATTAGCCTCCGGGCAGGACCCGCGTTGCTGACCCGACGCCTGACCCGTCGCAATCAGGCGCGACAGGTCGCAGGTCAGCCGCGTTGATGGGGGGGGGCCCGGACAGGAGAGATGGATGAAAGTCGGATTTGTCGGATTGGGGAACGTCGGTGGCAAGCTGGCGGGATCTCTGCTGCGCAACGGGATCGAGCTGCATGTGCATGACCTGAACGCGGAACTTGTCGCCGCGAAGGTGGCGAAAGGCGCGAAAGCCGCCGCCGGTCCCGGCGCGTTGATGCAAGCTTGCGATGTGGTGATAACCTGCCTGCCCAGTCCCGCCGCCTGCGCCGCCGTGCTGGCGCAGATGTTGCCCCATGTCGGCCCCGGCAAGATCTGGATGGAGATGTCGACCACCGATGCCGATCAGATCAAGGCCCATGCCGACGCGGTGATCGCAAAGGGCGGTGAGGCGGTGGATTGCCCGGTCTCGGGCGGGTGCCACCGGGCGGATACCGGCAATATCAGCATCTATGCGGGCTGCACGCGTGCGACCTTTGAAAAGGTCCTGCCGATCCTGACCCATATGGGCCGCCGCATTTTGCATGTGGGCGATGTGGGGGTGTCCAGCACGCTCAAGGTCATGACCAACTATCTGGCCACCATCAACCTTTTGTCACTCTGCGAGGCGCTGACGGTGATGAAGGCGGCGGGCATGGACCTTGGCGTCACCTATGAGGCGATTGCGGCATCCTCGGGCAATTCATTCGTGCATGAGACCGAAAGCCAGCTGATCCTGTCGGGGTCGCGGGATGTGAACTTTACCCTCGACCTTGTGCAGAAGGACGTGGGCCTGTTCCAGAAGCTGGCCGATGACAACGGGGTGCCGCTGGAACTGTCGCCGCTGATGATCAAGATGCTGAGCGACGGGCAGCGCCGCTATGGTGTCAGCGCCCAGTCGGACCGGATGATCGAACGGCTGGAGGAGGCGACGGGCCTCAGCATCACCGCAGCGGGCTTTCCGACCGAGCTGACCGACGATGAACCCGAAGCGCGCGGGTATGAGGTGCCGCTGCGCCGGTAGCCTGCCCTGAAACGCAAAACGCGGCCCCTTTCCAGGGACCGCGTTTCAAATCTCGTCGCAGGATGGCTTATGCCAGTGCGATGTTCGTCGCCGATTCGCGACCGTCACGGCCCGCTTCGATGTCGAATGTCACTTTCTGGTCGTCTGCCAGGCCGGTCAGGCCTGCGCGCTCAACAGCAGAAATGTGGACGAAAACGTCCTTGCTGCCGCCATCGGGTGCGATAAAGCCGAAGCCTTTTGTTGTGTTGAACCATTTTACGGTGCCAGTGGCCATATCCGTAGTCTCCGTTTTTGGGTCTGTCCGCGGTATGCGACAGCTTGGCGTGGTCGATCTGGATCGGGACTGAACGCCGTATGAAGGAGACAGTGGGTCGAAAAAGAATAACGTTTGCCCCGCCCGCATATCGGAAATCCCATGGCAAATCAAGTGGGTGATGTGGTGACCCTGCGTGCCCTGTGCGGGCGGGCAGGTTTTTGCCCACAATCGGCGGCTTTGACGGCATCATGCGCCCTGACCGGCGACGAGCCGTCCTGCCGCAGCGTTTCGTCGTGCGCCAGGCGGGGCGCTTGGGGGGCAGGCACCGCGCCTTGGTCCGTCAACGCGCGACGTGCCGCAGTTCAGCAGTTCGGCACATTCACCGCCAGACCGCCCAGCGAGGTTTCCTTGTATTTCTCCGACATATCCGCCCCGGTCTGGCGCATCGTCTCGATACAGGCATCCAGCGGCACCAGATGGGTGCCGTCGCCGCGCAGGGCAAGTGAAGCCGCCGAAACCGCCTTGATCGCGCCCAGGCCGTTGCGTTCGATGCAGGGCACCTGCACCAGCCCGCGCACCGGGTCGCAGGTCATGCCAAGGTGATGCTCCAGCGCGATTTCAGCGGCATTTTCAATCTGTTCCGGCGTGCCGCCCATGACGGCACAAAGACCCGCCGCAGACATCGCGGCGGCAGAGCCCACTTCGGCCTGACAGCCCGCCTCGGCCCCCGAGATGGAGGCGTTGAACTTGACCAGCCCGCCGATGGCGGCTGCGGTCAGCAGGAAATCCTCGATATGGCTTTCCGATGCGCCGGGCACATGGTCGAGGTAATAGCGCAGGGTGGCGGGCATAACGCCGGCCGCGCCATTGGTGGGCGCGGTGACCACCTGACCGCCGGCCGCGTTTTCCTCGTTCACCGCCATGGCATAGACGCTCATCCAGTCGTTGATCGTATGGGGCGCGCGCTGGTTCTGGCCACGCTCGGCCATCAGCGCATCGTAAATGCCCTTGGCGCGGCGCTTGACGCTCAGGCCGCCGGGCAGGATGCCGTCGGTGGTCAGCCCCCGGTCGATGCAGTCGTTCATCACCTGCCAGAGCTTCCTGGACCCTTCGCGCAGGTTGACCTCGCCGCCGCGCGAGATTTCATTGGCGCGTTTCATTGCCGCGATGCTCTTGCCCGATGACTTTGCCATCTCCAGCATTTCGGCGGCGGATTTGAACGGGTAGGGCACCGGTGCGCCCTCGTCGGTATCCTTGCCCGCGGCCAGTTCGGCCTCGGTCATGACAAAACCGCCGCCAACGGAATAGAAGGTCTCGCGCAGGACGACATCGCCCTGGGCGTCGCGGGCCATCAGCAACATGCCATTGGCATGGCCCGCAAGCTTGGTGTCGTAGTCGAAAACCATGTCGGCCCTGGGGTCGAAACGCAGGGGCGGCAGCCCCTCGACCTCGATCACATGGGTCTCGGCGATCTGTTTCAGCACCGCCTCGGCGCGTTCGTGGTCATAATCGCGCGGGGTGAACCCGGCGAGGCCCAGGATCGTCGCGCGGTCCGTGGCATGGCCGACACCGGTAAAGGCCAGCGACCCGTGCAGCGAGGCGCGCAACCCCGCGAAATGGAAGGGCGAGGCGCGCATCATGTCGAGGAACCGCGCGGCGGCGACCATCGGGCCCATGGTGTGGGAGGAGGACGGGCCGATGCCCACCTTGAACATGTCGAAAACGGAGAGGAACATCAGGTGGCACTTCCTTCGGGCGGGGTGGCCAGTTGTGGCGCGGTGAATGGGGTTGGTCCCAGCCCTTCGGCAGCTTGCGCGGCGCGGGTGCAGGGCAGGGTTTCAAGCATCAGGCAAAGATTGTGCAGATGGGCGGTCTGCGCAAGCCGGAACCATGAACGGTCGGCGGCCAGGGGGTAAAGCGCGCACCAGCGCAGGCAGCAGGCGAGGTAGAAATGCAGGATGCCGGGGGTCTGCGGGTCAAGCCAGGCCGGGCCGGAGGCCGCCAGCCTGTCGAGCTGTGCAAGATGCGATGCCAGTGCCATCTGCATGGTCTGGCGCAGGGCAGACTGATGCGCCGGATCGGGGCCTGCATATTTTTCCGGATAGAAGGTCATGCGCAGGGCCGGGTGCAGCGTGTTCGACACGAAGAACAGCCATTTGAGGAAGGCCGCCCGGTCGGGGTGATCCGGTGCCGGGGCCATGCCGCCATGGGTATCGGCCAGCCACAGCAGGATCGCGCCGGTCTCGAAGATCGGCCCCTGCGGCGTCTCCAGCACCGGGATCAGCCCGTGGGGGTTCAGCCCGCGATAGGCGGGCGAGCCTTGCTCACCCGTTGCGCGGTTCACCAGCCTGGTCTCGAAGGGCCGGCCCATATGGTCCAGCGCCAGCCGGACGATCAGCGAGGCATTGTCGGGGGCGTAGTGAAGGACATATCGGTTCATGAAACCTGACCTAGCGCAGGCAGGGCCGCGCGCACGTTCGAAAACGACGCTTGATGTGCTGGTCGACACCAAAACGATCGTCCAGGTGCCGCCAGGATCGACGGGATGTTCGGGGCGGGCTGCCAGTGCCGCGCAGGCAAACCGGTACTGCGGAGACAGGGTCAGCGGGGGTCGGCTCAGTTCCGAAAATACCCGATGCTGCGAGAGGCATAAACGGCAGCTTTTGATCGGCTGGCCAAAACCGTGACAAAACGCGGTGCACTTTTGCCAGAGGTTTGTGGCACAGGATTTTTCAACGATGGCGGTTGAGCCTCGCGGAGTGGCGAAAATGAGGGATTTTTGGCGCATTAGTGTTGGCAGGGGGGTTATGTCCGGTGTGCGGACAGAGCTGCCGTTCGCAACGAAACGTCAAGCCGCGCATTGACGGGCCGTGGTGCGGCGATCCGACCTCAGTGACTGGCACTTAATGGCAGCCAAGCACATCCTACATAACGATGTGGAATTACAGCAGCCAAATCGCCGTGCCTGGGGACGGCCCGGCGATGCGCGGCGGCCTGCGGCCTTGATTCCGCGCCGGGGCGAAGCGGAAAGGGCTCGTTCCGGACCTTCTTCGCACCGCAGAATGTGCCAAAACTCAACCGTTTCTGTCACAGCCGATAACCACCGTTTTTGACGCACAGGTTTTGGCATAGAGTTTTTGGCAATCTCGTTCATGGACGCATACATCCCCGTTGCGTTTTGTGAAGGCGTAGCGAACGATGGTCTTGGGCTTCCTTTACCAATGATGGATAGAACCTGTTCCGCACGTGCGCGGAGGTTCCATGCAACACAGTTTCAGCGACTTCCTCAGACATGGTGGTAACGGTCACTATGTTATTGCACGGCGCGATGGTCGCATTGTTGGTCGTCGTCTGGGATTGTCACTTAAATCGACGTTCCCAAACTATTCTGCTTTGAGGGCCGATTTCAGCGAACGCCTCGATGAGGTGATTTCCGAGAACACCCAGCTGCTGCTGAATGCACTGACTCCGCCGGACACGGTTCCAACTGTCACCAAAGCTGATCTGCGGGATGTGTCGGATGCAAAGGAAGAGGCGCTTGATGCATGGGACCTGCGCCTTGAGAGTATTTTCAGCGAATATGAGAACCACCAACAGCGATTGCGTCCGCTTCGAACCGCAATGGAAGAACGCCTTTTGCGTGCCTTCGCAGGATTGATCAACCAGCTCCGGCAGGAAGACCTTGGGATTGTGCAGTACATCTGGCGCTCGCGCGATGATGCTAAAGTGCGCGACAGCCACGCTGCATATGATGACCGCGTTTTCCGTTGGGATGATCCCCCCGGAAGGCGGGCATCCAGGAGAAGCACACAATTGCCGGTGCTACGCCGAGCCTGTTTTGCCCGGCGTCCAGAGCAATGTGGTACTGGCGGATTTCGCACCCACGGCAGGTGGCTTTCCCGCTGTCGATCCAACTGATGCGATACGTGGCCTACGCGCTCTGACTGGCGTTGGCGCGGCGCTTCTTGCGTCTGATGCATTGCAGGACTGGACGGAAGCCATGCGTGATCGACGCGTGGATGAGGCAGGTGCGCGGCTTGGTGTCGATGTTGCCACCGTCGAAGGTCGTCTGGCCGCAACAGCCTATGCGCTCATACAGGAGGGGATCAGCAGCGGGGGGTATCCGGTTCTGCCCAAGAACCCCGAATTTGCACGCATCGGCGCTGAGGCAGCTGCGCTTTTCGAGTTGCTCAACCCTGGTACCATTTTGGAAACAGGCGATGGTGGCGATCCCGCGAAACAGCGCGCTTTGCAAGACTTCATTGAAGCCGCCGGAGAAGCGTTCGCACGCGGGGATTTACGGCTTCAGGAAGGCGAGCTGGCACAAGGCTGGGTCGAGGTCTTCCCTGAATTGACAGAAGGTGAGCGCCGACTGGGAGAACTACCCGGTTTCACCCCAGAACGGATCGAGCAGTGGCTTGAAACCTATCCCATTGATGAGCTGGGCCTGCCAAACAACACCGGTTCTCCTATTCCCGGTGATCCAACCGACACCATCATTTCAACCCCAATCCCAGAGGAGACGGGGCCAAACATCGTTGCCATTGAACGTACACAAGAAGAGCTTGATGCTCTTGCTGCCGACCCGTCACACGGGGGGTGCCATACGTGAACAAGGTATGCGAGAGCGAGAAATTGGTCTCGGTGCCGAGGAGGCCGGGCTAGTTCCGGGGCCTATTGTTCGCGACCCCACCGGCGCAGCCGAATTCATTGATGCGAATAACCAAGCGTGGGACGTCAAGGGCTTCAGAAGCGGATTCCCCGCAAGTGCAGGCGGATTCGACGTGACCACCGACGTTGCAAAGATTGAGCGAGAACTTCGGTCAGGGCATAATGTAATCATTGATACCGGGTTCCTGACGGAAACGGACCTCCACTCTCTGCAAGAAGAGGTTGATCGTAGAGGTATCTCAGACAGAGTGGTATATTGGCCATGAAAAATCTTGACCTACAAAAACGGCTGGAAGCTTTCAGCTCAGGGCAGGGCAAAAACCAAGAGTTAGGCACTTACTTGGAAGAACTAGGCCTCGATTTTAGAGGTACTCGGCCCAACGGCTTGAACTTGAATGGAGCCGTTATACCCGCCTCGAACTTCTCCGGTATGACTTTAGAGAACGTCGATTTCTACGGTGCGAACTTGGGTGGTGCAAATTTCTCTGGGGCAATACTCAAGAATGTGGACTTCACAAAAGCAAACCTCGACAATGCTAATCTCACAAACGCAACAGTTGTTGGAGGGAGCTGGTTCAGAGCAACATGTATAGGTGCGCAGGTTGCAGGGCTCACCTTCTCCGGGACCAATTTGGAACGGACCTTTCCCCAGCTTTCATAGCGTGATTGTCGGACGATTTCGGTCATTACTCATAGGTTTTTGTCACCGGCAGAAACGACCGTTTTTGTCACTGCGGTACTCTTCCGCGCAGGCTTTCGGCGTGTCCGGGGGTGTCGGTGCCGGACAGCCATGATGAAAACGGATAGAATCCTCCCCCCGGCACGGGACTGGCCCGGCTGGCGCTGCCGGGGGGAATCGATGCCGCCGGTGCCGGTGCCTGTCCCGCCCTGGCACCGCGATTGCGGCGCTGATGGCGGGTGCTGCGTGATGCCGCATGGGTGACCGCCGGGTTGGCGCACCGGCCCCGGGGCGGTTTTGGCCCGGTGCTTTCGATTTCACACAAAAACCCGGCGCTAGCCCCTCGCACCGGGCCGCTAATGTCCCTATAACCCGGTCAGGTTACGCAAAAGGAAGCTGCCTCATGGCCGGAGAACTGTCTCCCATCGACAAGGCAAAGTTTGTTGCCGCGAAACGCGCGGCCCAGTTTGTCGAAGACGGCATGCGCGTGGGGCTGGGCACCGGGTCCACCGCCGCCTGGCTGGTGCGCTGCCTGGGCGAAATGGTGCGCGATGACGGGCTGCGCATCCGGGGCGTGCCGACATCGGCGCGCACGGCGGAACTGGCCCGCAACGTGGGCATCGAGGTGATTTCGCTGGATGAGGCGAAATGGCTGGACCTGACCATTGACGGGGCGGATGAATTCGACGGCGAGCTGAACCTGATCAAGGGCGGCGGCGGCGCGCTGCTGCAGGAAAAGATCGTGGCGACGGCAAGCGACCAGATGGTGGTCATCGCGGATATCGGCAAGGAAGTCGAACATCTGGGCGCCTTTCCCCTGCCGATCGAGGTGATCCCCTTTGGCTGGCAGACCACCCAGGCGCTGGTGGAGGAAACGCTGATCTCGATGGATGTGCTGGGCCGGTCTTCGACCCTGCGGATGAACGGTGATACCCCCTTCATCACCGACGAGGGCAACCATATCCTCGATCTGCACCTGAACCGGATCGGCAATGCGCGGCAGCTGGCGCTGGTTCTGAACCAGATGCCCGGCGTGGTCGAGAACGGGTTGTTCATCGACATCTGTGACGCAGTCGTGATCGGCTACGGGGATGGCAGGGTCGAGGTGCGCGACATAAATGAGGGGACAGTCGCGACGGAGCGGCTGGACTTTGTGGAAACGGACAATCTGTTTTCCGACCTCAGCGAGTGACCGAGAATAAGGAAGAACCAATGGCTGACACCGATTTCGACTATGATCTTTTTGTGATCGGCGGCGGCTCTGGCGGGGTGCGCGCCGCGCGTGTCGCCGCAGGCGAATACGGGGCAAAGGTCGCGCTGGCAGAGGATGACCGCTATGGCGGCACCTGCGTGATCCGGGGCTGCGTGCCGAAAAAGCTGATGGTCTTTGCCTCCACCTATTCCGATGTGGTGGAAGAGGCGAGAAGCTATGGCTGGGACCACAGGCAGGGGCCGTTTGACTGGCAGGATTTCCGGGGCCGGCTGACGCAGGAACTCGACCGGCTGGAAGGGGTCTATCGCAAGTTGCTGGCCAATTCCGGGGTGGAGACCTTTGATCTGCGCGCGCGCCTGAAGGATGCGCATACGGTGGAACTGGCCGATGGCACCACGAAGACGGCGAAACATATTCTGGTGGCGACCGGCGGCCATCCGGTGCGCCCTGATCTACCGAATGCGGAGCTGGGCATCGTGTCGGATGACATCTTTCATCTGGACCAGCTGCCGAAATCCATCCTGATCATCGGCGGCGGCTATATCGCCTGTGAATTCGCCTGCATCCTGCGCGGTCTGGGTGTCGAGGTGACGCAATATTACCGTGGCGCGCAGATCCTGCGTGGCTTTGACGACGAAGCGCGTGGGCTTGTCGCCGAAAGCATGCGCGACAGCGGCATCGACCTGCACACCGGCACCAATATCGTCGAGATGGCCCTGGCCGAGGACCGCAAGGATGGCCCGCAGCCCACCGCATCCGCTGCCTCCATGGGGGCAGGCGTGAAACAGGCCGCGGGCCGGTCCGGGCCGGTCTGGGTCAAATCGACCAATGGCGGCGAAAAGGTCTTTGACATGGTGCTTTTCGCCACCGGGCGCGACCCGTCGAGCAAGGACATGGGGCTGGAAGAGATCGGCGTGACCCTGGGCCGTCGCGGCGAGATCAAGGTGGATGAATACAGCCAGACCGGCGTGCCCTCGGTCTATGCCATCGGCGATGTGACCGACCGGGTGAACCTGACACCGGTTGCGATCCGCGAGGGGATGGCCTTTGTCGAGACCGTCTTTGGCGGCAATCCGACCCCGGTGGATCATGATCTGATCCCCTCGGCCATCTTCACCCAGCCCGAGATGGGCACGGTGGGGCTGAGCGAGGAAGAGGCGCGCGACCGCGAGCCGGTCGAGATCTATTGCACTTCGTTCAAACCGATGCAGAGCGCCTTTGCGGGCAAATCCGACCGGGTGCTGATGAAACTGGTGGTGTCGCGCGAAACCCGCGTTGTGCTGGGCTGCCATATCGTCGCACCCAATGCGGGCGAATTGATCCAGATGGCGGGCATTGCGGTCAAGGCGAAGCTGACCAAGGAACAGTTCGATGCAACCTGTGCGGTGCATCCGACCATGTCGGAAGAACTGGTCACCATGCGCAAGCCGGTCCGCACTGCTTGAATCCGGGCTGTTTGCGCCCACATTCAAAAGCGTACATAGAGTAACTTGAGAAGGCCGTGTTTCGCGGCACAGAGGGGAAAAGACTTATGGCTGGCAATTCGGGCGGCCCCTGGGGAGGGGGCGGCAACAACGGCGGAGGTCGTGACAAGGGGCAAGGCGGACAGGGCGGCGATCGTGGCCAGGGTGGCCGCGGGCAGGGCAGCGACAAGCCGCAGATCCCCGAAATCGACGATCTGGTCAAGAAGGGCCAGGAACAGCTTCGCGTCCTGATGGGCGGCGGCAACCGGAACCGGGGCAATGGCACCGGCGGCGGTGGCGGCAATGGTGGCCCTGCGCTGACGCGCGGCACGGTCGGGCTTGGCCTTCTGGCGGCGGCGGGGCTTTGGGCCTTTACCAGCTTTTACACGGTACGCCCCGAACAGCAGTCCATCGAGCTTTTCCTGGGTGAATTTTACCAGGTCGGCACCGAAGGTCTGAACTTTGCCCCATGGCCCTTTGTCACCGCAGAAGTCTTTGACGTGACCACCAACCGCACCGAAGAGATCGGCGTGGGCCGCGGTGCATCGGACAATGACGGCCTGATGCTGACCACGGACGAGAATATCGTGGACATCGACTTTCAGGTGGTCTGGAACATCAAGAACGCGCGCGATTTCAAGTTCTCGCTGCGCGACCCGGAAGCCAGCGTGCGGGCGATTTCGGAATCCGCCATGCGGGAGGTCATCGCGCAGTCCGAACTGGCACCGATCCTGAACCGGGACCGGGGGGCGGTGGCAGACCGCGTCAAGGAACTGATCCAGACGACGCTGGACAACCGTGAAACCGGGATCAACATCCTGCGTGTCAACCTGAACAAGGTGGACCCGCCCAGCCAGACTGTCACGATCACCAACACCGATGGTGTCACCACGCAGGAATCGGCTGTGGATGCCTTCCGCGACGTGCAGGCGGCCGAACAGGAACGCGACCGGCTTGAACGTCAGGCGGATGCCTATGCCAACCGGCGCACCGCCGAAGCGCGCGGCGAAAGCGCGCAATTGCTGGAAGCCGCCGAAGGTTACCGGGCGCGTGTCGTCAATGACGCGGTAGGTGAGGCGAGCCGTTTCGAGGCGGTGCTGACGGAATATCAGCAGGCCCCGGAGGTGACGCGCAAGCGTCTTTACATCGAAACCATGCAGAAGGTGCTGGGCGATGTCGACAAGATCATCCTTGAGGGTGGTGTCGGCGGCACCGGCGGGGGGCAGGGCGTCGTGCCCTATCTGCCGCTGAACGAGTTGCGTCGCAATGGAGGGTCGAACTGATGCGCAGGATCGGATTTTTGATACCCATCGCGGTGATTGCGCTTGTCGCGCTGCTGTCGTCGATCTTTGTCGTGGACGAACGCGAGAAAGCCCTGGTTCTGCGCTTTGGCCAGATCAAGCAGGTCAGGACCGAGCCGGGCATCGGCTTCAAGGTGCCGCTGCTGGACGAGGTCGTGCGCTTCGAGGACCGGATCCTCACGCTTGAGACCGAGCTGATCGAGATCACACCGGCCGATGACCGGCGCCTGCTGGTCGATGCGCTGGTGCTCTACCGCATTGATGATGTCGTGCAGTTCCGTCAGGCCATTGGTGTCGGCGGCCAGCGTCAGGCCGAAAACGACCTGAGCGGCATCATGGAATCGCAGATCCGCGCCGTGCTCGGCTCGCAGGGGGTGACGTCGAACACCATCCTGTCGCCGGAACGGTCGGGGCTGATGGACCAGATCCGCGAGAATGCGGACCAGCGTGCAAGCGTGCTGGGGCTGAGCGTTGTGGATGTGCGGCTGCGGCAGACGAACCTGCCTGAGCAGAACTTTGACGCGACCCTGCAACGGATGATCGCCGAGCGGGACCGCGAGGCGACAGACGAACGCGCCCGTGGCCAGGAAGCGGCGCAACGGATCCGGGCGCTGGCCGACCGGACCTATGAGGAAATCCTCTCCGAAGCGCGCCGCGATGCGCGCATCATCGAGGGTGAGGCAGACGCCGAGCGCAACAAGATCTTTGCGCAGGCCTATGGCAAGGATCAGGAATTCTTTGAATTCTACCGGTCCCTGACCGCCTATGAAGAAGCGCTGAAAGGGTCGAATTCGACCATGGTCATGTCCCCGGATTCGGAGTTCTTCAACTATCTGCGGTCCGACCAGGGCAGCCGCTCTGTCGAGGGTGAAACCCGGTGACATTGCTGCTGCTGGCTTTCGGGCTGGTGATGGTTCTGGAGGGGCTGGTCTATGCGCTGGCCCCTTCGCTTTTGGAGCGTATGCTGGAACTGCTGCGCGAGATGCCGCAGGGGGCGGTGCGGCAGATCGGTGCGCTGGTCGTGGTCTGTGGGCTGATCCTGATCTGGACCGCCTTCCAGATCGGCCTGTAAGCCGGCGCAGGGGCTGAACACCCCGGTAAATCCCTGTCACGATGACGCCCCGGCCCGTTTCAGGCGCCAGCGGGCGGCCGCCCTGCACAGATTGGGCCCGGCGCTGTTGAAAACCCCGTGATCAGGCACATCTTTGATATTGCGGTGCATAGGTTCACCATGCACTCTGTCGGCAAGATGTTTCGGGCAGGCTTGCCCCATCGGATAAAGCAGGAGAAGACCCAATGCAGTCACGGGCACAAGTGCGCGCCGTCCCATTCCATGAAAGCCGGATGTTCCGGGGGCTGATGTTGAGCCTGCTGGCCTTTGTGCTGATTGTGGCGCAGGCCATCGCGGTATTGGCCAAGCCAGAAAGCCTGGCCCCGCTGGCGGAACAGATCAGCCCCTCGGTGGTGAACATCACCACCTCGACGGTTGTCGAAGGGCGCACCGGCCCGCAGGGCATCGTGCCGGAAGGCTCTCCCTTTGAGGATTTCTTTCGCGAATTCCGCGACCGCAACAATGGCGGCAACGGCGAAAGACCGCGCCGCTCCTCTGCGCTGGGTTCCGGCTTTGTGATCTCGGAAGACGGCTATGTGGTCACCAACAACCACGTGATCGACGGCGCGGATGAGATCACCATCGAATTCTTTTCCGGCAAGGAGCTGATCGCCAAGGTGATCGGCACCGACCCCAACACCGACATTGCCCTGCTCAAGGTAGAGGCGGACAGCCCGCTGCCCTATGTGACCTTCGGCGACAGCAACAAGGCGCGTGTGGGCGATTGGGTCATCGCCATGGGCAACCCGCTGGGGCAGGGGTTTTCCGTCAGCGCGGGCATCGTGTCGGCGCGCAACCGCGCCTTGTCGGGCACCTATGACGATTACATCCAGACCGATGCGGCGATCAACCGGGGCAACTCCGGCGGGCCGCTGTTCAACATGGACGGCCAGGTGATCGGGGTGAACACCGCGATCCTGTCACCCAATGGCGGCTCCATCGGGATCGGCTTCTCGATGGCCTCCAACGTGGTCACCCGCGTGGTCGACCAGCTCAAGGAATATGGCGAGACCCGGCGCGGCTGGCTGGGCGTGCGCATTCAGGATGTGACGCAGGACGTGGCGGATGCGATGGGCCTTGCCAAGGCAACCGGCGCGCTGATCACCGATGTGCCGGAGGGCCCCGCCAAGGAAGCGGGCCTGCTGACCGGGGATGTGATCATGTCCTTTGATGGTGTCGAAGTGGCCGATACGCGCGCATTGGTGCGCCAGGTCGGCAATTCGCCGGTCGGGGCCAGCGTGCGCGTCACCGTGATGCGCGAGGGCAAGAGCCAGACCGTCAAGGTGGTGCTGGGCCGCCGCGAGGATGCGGACAGCGAGGAACCGGCCGCGACCCCCGAGGATGCGCCGCAGGATGCACCGGCCCAGACCTCCATGCTGGGTCTGACCCTGACGCCGCTCACCGATGAGATCCGCGAGGAACTGGGGGCCGATGCGGGCACCGATGGCCTGGCGGTGACCGAGGTGGATGAAGCATCGGAAGCCTTCGAGAAAGGGCTGCGTATCGGCGATATCATCACCGAGGCCGGTCAGCAGAAGGTGACCTCCATCGCGGATCTGGAAGCGCGGATCGAAGCGGCACAGGACGCGGGCCGCAAATCGCTCCTGCTGCTGGTGCGCCGCGCCGGTGATCCCCGCTTCGTGGCGCTGACGCTGGACAACGGCTGAGCCTTCCTTGCCCGTCGTGATGCGAAGGTGCGAAAGGTCGCGCCTTCGTCAGATGCCGGGCAAAACCGGCTTTGGCGTACCATCGTCGATCCGGAGGGCGATGCGATGTCGGAAGGATGGGGCGGGGGCAGAGCTGTCATTCATCGAAACCGCGGCAAAAGGCAGGTTCGAGCCCAGAGTGACGCGAAGCGCAAGCCGGGCCGTCGCCTGCCCGGGGTGGGCGATGCTGACTTTGGTTCATGCCACTTTATTTCTCAACCGTGATGAACCCCATCGAGGGAACACCCAGCCTCACCAAATCGCCTACCCGTCATGCCAAAGGCATGCCGACGATCAACGGCGCACCTCTGGTGCGACGCACGGGCAGGCGATGGCCCGGCGCCTGCGGCTTGTTCCGGGCTTGGGTTCCACTGTTCGACGGCAGCAATTTCCCGTTTATCTGACCTTCACACCCGTCGCAGCGAAGGTCCGGAAAGAGTCCTTATTGACATGAGGCGTCAGCCGGGCATCGCCCGACCTGGAGGGCGTTCCAGACCTGTATGTGATGGGAAACGTTTCAGCCCGCAGACCGGATCATGGCTTGGCTGACGGTGCAAAATCGCCCTCCGGGGGGAGGTCGGGCGATGCCCGGCTGACGCCGGGCAGAGGCGCTTGGGGGTATGCACCGCGCCAATGGCACGGCAGCTCTGTCCGCAATGCCGCCATCTGACCTGCTCCGTCTGAGTGCCGGGTTTCGTGATCACCAGCAGGCGCCGGGCCCTGTCACCCCTACAGGCTTGCGCCATCGTATTTCTGCGGCGACAGGCTGTCGATATCCACCCCGTCGAGGCAACGCACGTTGATGGCGCGCATTTCGACACCATCCGCGCCCACACCCCTGCTGAATGACTTCACCCCGCAGGTCTTGCAGAATTCATGATGGATGTTGCCGGAGGCGAACTGGTAGTCGCTCAGGTTCTCCGCCCCCTTCAGCAAGGTGAAGTTTTCCGCCGGGGCAAAGCCGAGTATCGTGCCCTGGCGGCGGCAGATGGAACAATTGCAGGTCACCAGGTGATCCAGTGCCAATGTCACCTCAAATGCCACCGCACCGCAGTGGCAGCTTCCGTGATAGGTCTGTGCGCTCATCTTCTTTTCCTTTGTTCTGATGTGTCCGGATGCGGTCAGATGTCCAGGCCCTGACCGGTTTCGAGGAAGGATTTCATGCTGGACAGGACAATCGGCCAGCCCGCGCTGATGCCTTTCAACATGCCGCTGCCGGGCTGCAATTCGTCATGCGAGACAGTCAGCTTGACCATGTCGCCCTTGCCTTCGATGTCATAGGTGACCCGGCTGTACTGGTCAGGATCGTCCTTCTGGCTTTCGTTGGCCCAACTGACGACAAGGCGCTTTGGCGGGTCGCATTCGATGACCTTGCCGACCAGCTCGACGCTGCGGGTTTCCCCGACCTTGACGTGCTGCCAGTCGGACCCGGGCTGCCAGTCCTCCGAGACATTCTCATGGCCCCAGTAGCGGCGGCAGACCTCGGGCCTTGTGATCGCCTCGAACAGCTTTTCAGGCGTTGTGCGGATAAAGGTCACATAGATGAAGCTGGCGGATTTGTCGGTCATTTCCCGTTCCTTTCAAGTTCCTGTTTGAGGTCGTGGAGAAGGCCCAGACGGCCTTCCTCGAATTTCCGGATCCAGCGCGCGTAAACCTCGTAGAGCGGGACCGGGTTGATGAAATGCAGTTTCTCGCGCCCGCGACGGGCGGTGCTGATCAGATTGGCCTGCTCAAGAAGGCCGAGATGCTGGGTCACGGATTGGCGTTTCATGTCCATGGAGGTGCAGAGCTGCCCGAGTGTCTGGCCGTTCTGGTCGCAAAGCCGGTCAAGCAATTGCCTGCGGTTCGGATCGGCCAGCGCCTTGAACACCTTGTCGTCATCCATGCGACTCTCCTTGAGCGATGGAGGTTATATATGCAGGCATTTACCTGCCTGTCAATACATGCAGGCAAATACCTGCATGAATCCGGGTGCAAGCGTCGCGCCCGATGCGGGTGCTCAATGGCATCATCTGTTGCAAGGGCCGGCCCCGGGGGGGCATGTTCATATGACCCAGGCCAAAAGGGGCCCTGCGGGAAACCCGTGGGGTTTTTGCCGGCGATTCGGCTTGTCTGCTTTAGGCGGGGTCGCGCGCCACCGCGATCAACCCCAGGCCACGCGCGGTTTCGAGCGAGAGCACACCGCTGTCCGGCCCCGTGGGCTTCTGATAGCGCTGCACCGCCGCGCGGGTGGCATCGTCCAGGGTGCCGGTGATCTGCTGGGTGTAAAGCCCGCGGGCCGACAGCGCGCGTTGCAGCGAGGCCACGAATTCGGGCGTCAGGACCTCGGGGCAGGGGGTTTCAAACCAATTGTCGCGCCGGGCCACCACCATCTCCTGATGGGTTTCCGACCGGTAAACCGGCGGTTTGGCCACGCTGCCGTCGGGGTTCATCCTGGCCGGTTCGACCTGGACCTGCTCTGTCACGGTTTCAAAGACCGCCGGGCTGACCGTGCGGCCCCAGCAACTGCCCGGCGGCGCGCCCTCGGGCCCGTTTCGCGTGGCCTCCACCACGCCGGGTTCCGGAGGCGCATCCGCTGCCGGTGCCGCAAGATCGCAGGCAGCGACCCCGAGACTGAGCAAGAGAGGAAAGCAAAGGCGCAATACGCGCGCCGGTGGGAAAATCGCCTGTGACATGGCCCAATACCTTTGGGTCTGGAATTTGCTGATCACTCTAGAGGGTCTCGCCTCCCTTGCCTAGCGCAGCCGGCCCATCGGGGCCAGTTTCCCCGGCCACCGCGACACAGCGGCGAAATGGGGGTGATCACGCAAACCGACAGCCATGATCCGGGGCTTTCAACACAGCCAGTCAGCCAGGATCGACACGCCCAGTCGGCATAGTCATGCTGAGAGCGGACCTTCATCGACAAGTTGACGAATGGCGGCTGAGTGGACTTTGTTGCCGTTCGCAACGAAACGTCAAGCCACGCATCGACGGGCCGTGGTTCGGCGATCCGACCTCAGTGACTGGCACTTAATGGCAGCCAAGCACATCCTACATGACGATGTGGCATAACAGCAGCCAAATCGCCGTGCCAGGGGACGGCCCGGCGATGCGCGGCGGCCTGCGGCCTTGATTCCGCGCTTGGGAAAGCGGAAAGGTCTCTCTCCCGCCCTTCGCTACGATCTGCGCGATGGTTCGGATTCGGAAGCGAGGACAGCAATCCTGTCGATTGGCTTGCGCAGCTATGTCGGTTCATGCTGAACACCGGTGATGGTTTTGCTGTTGATCAGCAGCGAAATGGGGGTGGCAGAGAAATTGCCACACCGCTAAAACCCATGAAAGGATTTCTCAGGAAGGGACCAGGAATGGCCAAGATTACCTACGTGGAACATGGTGGCAAAGAACATGTCGTAGAGGTCGCCAACGGGATGACCGTGATGGAAGGCGCCCGCGACAACAATATTCCGGGGATCGAGGCCGATTGCGGCGGTGCCTGCGCCTGTTCGACCTGCCACGTCTACGTGGATCCGGCCTGGATCGAGAAACTGCCGCCAAAGGACGACATGGAAGAGGACATGCTGGACTTTGCCTATGAGCCCGATGCGGAGCGGTCCCGGCTGACCTGCCAGCTGAAGGTGACCGATGCGCTGGACGGCCTGCGGGTGCAGATGCCGGAAAAGCAGATCTGATGATCGGGGGCTGTGTCTTCAAGATACTTGAAGATACAGCTGCCAGACGCGCGCTGCGTCTGTCGTTCCGGGAGTGGCGCGCGCAGTTGCGCAGCGGGCGGCTGGCGCTTTGCGTCATGACGGCGGGGGGGGCCGGTGCCGCCCTTGCCGCGCAGGATCTGCCGCAGGGGCCGATCGACCGGGCGCGCTATGATGCGCCGACCACCCGCTATCCGCATGGCGTCCTGGGGGACGCGGTGGAGCATGGCGCGCTGGTGATCCAATACGCCGGACAGCCCACCCCCCATATTCTGACCCTGCCGCCCGAGCGCGTGTTCGAGGATGTGGCCCCAAGGCTTGCCGATCTGGACGGGGACGGGCAGCAGGAGGTGGTCGTGGTGGAAAGCCACCGCGACCTGGGCGCGCGGCTTGCGGTCTACAATGGCGCCGGGCTGGTCGCCGCGACACCCTATATCGGTCAGCGGTTCCGATGGCTGGCACCGGTCGGGGTGGCGGATCTGGATGGCGACGGGCTGACGGAGATCGCCTATATCGACCGGCCGCATCTGGCCAAAGTCCTGCGGATCTGGCGGTTCGAGGATGGCAGGCTGCGGCAGGTCGCGCGCCGCGCAGGCTTTACCAATCACCGGATCGGCGACACCGGGATTGCAGGCGGGATCAGGCGCTGCGGCGGCGCGCCCGAGATCATTGTCGCGGATGCGGACTGGCAGCGAATCGTCGCACTTGGCCTTGCGGGCGGCGCGCTGACGGCGCGCGATGCGGGGCCGCACCGGGGTCCTGCGGATTTCACCAGGGCATTGGCCTGCTGAAATGCTGCGCTGCGCTGTCATAATGCTGATACTTGGCACAACGGCGGGGCTGGCCCAGACCCGGATCACACCAGAGCAATTCATGGACCGCGCCGTTGGCCGCACCCTGACCTTTGAAAACATGCTGGATGGCCGGCTTGTCGGGGTCGAGGAATTCCTGTCGCGCCATCAGACCGTCTGGGCCCGGCGCGACGGCAGCTGCACCTACGGTCATGTCACCCTGACCCAGGACCAGGTCTGTTTCCGCTATGAAGATCAGGAACATATCAGCCATTGCTGGTATCCGCACGACCGCAACGGCACCCTGGTCATGCAATCCCTGCGCGGGTCGGTTCAGGAGGTCACCCGGATCACCGACCTGCCGGTGGCCTGCCAGGACGCGCCGCTGTCCTGACCGGCGTCGCCGGTCACGTCCAGGGCGGGCAGCTGGCTCACAGGGCGCGCCAGCCGATGTCCCGGCGGCAGAACCCTTCGGGCCAGTCGATCTGGTCCACCATCGCATAGGCCCGGGCCTGTGCCTCGGCCAGCGAGGCACCGCGCGCGGTGATGTTCAGCACGCGGCCACCGGCGGCCAGGAACTGCCCGTCCTTGCGGGCGGTGCCGGCATGGAAGGCCATATTGGCGCTGTCCTCGGGCAGGCTTTCCAACCCCTTGATCACGCTGCCCTTTTCGTAGTCCCCGGGATAGCCGTTTGCGGCCATCACAACAGTGACCGCGTGATCCTCGGCCCAGTTCACGCGGGCCTCCGACAGGCGGCCCTGGGCGGTGGCATGCATCAGGTCAAAGGCCTGCGCGCCCAGCCGCATCATCAGCACCTGGCATTCCGGGTCGCCGAAGCGCACGTTGTATTCCACCAGACGCGGGGCGCCGTCCTTGATCATCAACCCGGCATAGAGCACCCCCTGATAGGGCGTGCCCCGGCGGACCATCTCGGCCATGCAGGGGCGGATGATCTCGGCCATGGCACGTTCCGCGATTTCATCGGTCAGCACCGGGGCGGGGGAATAGGCCCCCATGCCGCCGGTGTTCGGCCCGGTGTCGCCGTCGCCCACGCGCTTGTGGTCCTGTGCGGTGCCGATGGGCAGCACGGTGTCGCCGTCGCAGAGCACGAAGAAGGAGGCTTCCTCGCCCTCCATGAACTCTTCGATCACCACTTCGGTGCCGGCATCGCCAAAGGTGCCGTCGAACATCGTGTCGACCGCTGCCAGCGCCTCTTCGTCGGTCATGGCGATGATCACGCCTTTGCCAGCCGCCAGGCCATCGGCCTTGATCACGATGGGCGCGCCGTGTTCACGCACATGGGCGCGGGCGGCATCGGCATCGGTGAAATGGCCATAGGCCGCCGTGGGCGCGCCTGCGGCATCGCAGATTTCCTTGGTAAAGGCCTTGGAGGCCTCAAGGGCTGCCGCCGCTGCCGAAGGGCCAAAGACCGGATAGCCCGCGCCGCGCAGATCATCCGCGACACCGGCGGCCAGAGGCGCCTCCGGCCCGACGATCACGAAGTCGATGTTGTTCTCGTCGCAGAACACGGTGACCGCGCCGCCATCCATGATGTCCAGATCCGCGCAATCCGCGATCATCGCGATGCCCGCATTGCCCGGCGCCACGATCAGCTTGTCACACTTGGGGTTCTGTAACGTCGCCCAGGCGAGGCTGTGTTCGCGTCCGCCACTGCCCAAAATGAGGATATTCATGGGGCTGCACTCCCTTGGCCTTTGTCTGCCCGCGTTCTATTCTGCAGCTGCCCAAGACACAAGGACAGGACATGGACCTGATCGACGATCCCCGCGAGGGGCAGAACA
This sequence comes from Sulfitobacter sp. G21635-S1, assembly GCF_027213915.1. NCBI lineage: Bacteria > Pseudomonadati > Pseudomonadota > Alphaproteobacteria > Rhodobacterales > Roseobacteraceae > Sulfitobacter > Sulfitobacter sp. G21635-S1. Next base: position 129,056 of record NZ_JAPWGV010000009.1, on the reverse strand, counting down.
GCCCGGAATTCTCTGTCACCGAACTGTCCGGTGCGATCAAGCGGGTGATCGAGGGCGAATTCGGCCATGTGCGGATTCGCGGCGAGGTGGGCCGGGTCAGCAGGCCCCGGTCGGGGCATATCTATCTGGACCTCAAGGACGACAAATCCGTCATCTCCGGGGTGATCTGGAAAGGCGTGTCGGCGCGGCTGGACACCCAGCCCGAAGAGGGGATGGAGGTGGTCGCCACGGGGCGCATCACCACTTTCGGCGGCCAGTCGAAATATCAGATCGTGATCGAGGATATCAAACCTGCAGGCATGGGCGCGCTGATGGCCCTGCTGGAAAAGCGCAAGAAGGCACTGGCGGCGGAGGGGCTGTTCGAGGCATCGCGCAAGCGGCCCTTGCCCTATCTGCCGGATGTGATCGGCGTGGTCACCTCGCCCTCCGGCGCGGTGATCCGCGACATCCTGCACCGTCTGCGTGACCGGTTTCCGCGCAAGGTGCTGATCTGGCCGGTGGCGGTGCAGGGCGCGAAATGCGCACCCGAAGTGACCCGCGCCATCGAAGGCTTCAACGCGCTGACCCCCGGCGGCGCCCTGCCGCGCCCCGACCTGCTGATTGTCGCGCGGGGCGGCGGCTCGGTCGAGGATCTCTGGGGGTTCAACGAGGAAATCGTGGCGCGGGCGGCGGCGGCCTCGCAGATTCCGCTGATTTCGGCGGTGGGGCATGAGACGGATACGACGCTGATCGACTATGTCTCGGACCGCCGCGCGCCCACGCCGACGGCGGCGGCGGAACTGGCGGTGCCGGTGCGGCACGAACTGGCGGCCTGGCTCGACAGTCAGGAGGCGCGGATGCGGGTGCTGCTCAGCCAGGGGCTGAGCCGCCGTGACCAGCGGCTGCGCGACATGGCGCGTGCCTTGCCCCGTGCCGAAACGCTGCTGGACGGGCCGCGCCAGCGGCTGGACCGCGCGGGCGAGAAGCTGGAACCGGCGCTGATCGCCGGGGTGCAGCGGCGGCGGGTTCGGCTGGCGGATGTCTCCGGCTCCCTGCGGCCCGCGACCCTGCGCCAGCGCCTGGCGCAGGACCGGCGGCGGCTGGGGGAAATCGCGGCGCGGCTTGCCCCGGCGCTGGCGCGCGGGGTTGCGGCGCGGCGCGACCGGTTTGAAAGCCGGGCACGGGGATTCCGCCCTGCCGCATTGGCGCAGGACCGCGCGCGCAAGGCCGATGCCTTTGCCGCGCTGGTTGCGCGCCTGTCGGATGCGGGCCAGCGCCAGACCCGCGGCTGGCGGCAGCGGATCGACGCGCTGGACCGGCTGCGCGAGACCCTGAGCTACAAGGCGACACTGGCGCGCGGCTATGCGGTGGTGCGCGGCGATGGTGCGGTGGTGACCGGCAAGGCGGCGGCAGGAAAGGCCACAAGTCTTGAGATCGAATTCGCCGATGGCCGGATCACGGTGGGGGCCGGCAGCGCCAAACCCGCGCCGCGCAAGGCGGGCAAACCGCCCGAACAAGGCTCGCTGTTCTGAAGCGCTGGCTCAGACGCCGACCTTTGGCCCCAGGCATTCAAAGGGATCATTGCCCGGATCACCCTCGAAAATCCGGGTCGGGAAGCCGCCGTTGCGCAGCACCGCCACCAGCCCGGTTGCGGTCCGCTCCACCGCCCAGCATTGCGGGTCGGGGTTGTTTTCGTAGGTAAAGCAGATCAGCCCGCCCTCGGCATACCATTGCCCTTCGATACAGGTGCCGCCCCGTTCGGACCAGCGCACCTGCCGGTCCTCCAGATAGCTTTCGGCAGCGGTCACACCGCGCCCGTCGCCCCGATCGAAATAGAGGGTCTTGCCGCCGACATAGGCCTGAAAGGCCTCGGCGGTGTCCAGCGGTTCCGCCTGCGCCATGCCCGCGCAGAGCAGCAGCGCTGCCAGCAGCGGTTTCACACGCCGACCTTGGGGCCGAGGCAGAGCATTTCCTCGCCCACATCCCGGGCTTCATAAAGTTCGGTGGTCTGTGGATCGTTCTGGAACCGTGCGATCAGCCCGCCGGTGCCGCGCGAGAAGCTCCAGCATTGCGGATCGGGGTTGTCTTCATAGACGAAACAGATCAGCTCGCCGTCCTGATACCATTCCCCCGCGCGGCATTCCCCGTCGAGAAAGGACCATTCGACACGGCGGTTCCCGTGGTAGGCTTCCGCGCCATAGGCGCTGCCGTTGCGCCCGTAAAAGAGCGTCTTGCCCCGGGTGTAGGCGTCGAATTCCTCTGCTGTCATCAGGTCCTGCGCGGCGGCAGGCAGGGCGGGCAGGGCAAGCAGGAGCGACAGGGTCAGGGCGATGTGTTTCATGGGGTCAGAGTGCCAGAAAGCCGCCGCCGCTGCCAGTGGTCATCGCGGGTCACGCGACATCCTGCCAGCGCGCCGCGCGCCGGTCCATGAGGCGGTGCCAGAGTGGCGGCACCAGTGCCACCACCGCCATCACCGGCAGGCTGTGGGGCAGGACCGGCATGGTTTCGGGGGTGACCTCAAGCGCCGGAAAGGCGCGGGCGGGGCGCATGTGGTGATCCGAATGGCGCGGCGCGTTCAGCATCATCGCGCTGGAATACCATTTCGGCGCGTTCCAGCTGTGCTGCGGGCCGACCGGCTCGGGTTTGCCCGTCTCCAGCACCCGGCGGCGCAGCCCGTAGTGCTGCACGTAATCCGACAGCAGCAACTGCCACTGGGCATAGGCGGCAATCCCGACATAGACGACAAGACCGCGGAACCCGGCCAGCAGGAAGGCACAGAGCAGTGCGGCCGCCGCACCGGCCAGATAGCCGAGGTAGGGGTGGCTCCATGCCGGGGGGGATGTTGCCGCGCGGGCGCGATGTGCCGTCTCGGCGCGCAGCCCTGCGGTGAATTCACCGCGCAGCACATGGCCGCAATAGCGCCAGAACCCCATGCCCATGGGGGCCGAATTGGGGTCCGCATCGGTGGCGGCATGCACATGGTGGACCCGCAGATGCGCCGAAACGTGATGCCCATGCAGAAGCGAGACATAGATCGCCACACCGATGCGCCGGGGCAACCGGCGGCCCGCGTGGATCAGCTCATGCGCGTTGGAATTGGAAACCTGGCCAAAGAACAGCCCCAGCCCGGCAAAGATCAGCAGCTTGTCGGTCAGGTCGAGCTGTTGCCCTGCCGCCAGCGCCCGGACCCCCAGCGCCAGCAGCGGGAAATGCACCACTGCCAGGGTCAGGCAAAGCGCGCGCCCCGTCGCATCGCTGACCTGGGCCCGGCGCGGCAGCTTGTCCATGAAAAAGACAAAGACCGTGATCGAGAGCACCGCCAGCAGTGGCCAGATGCCGCCCAGCAGGCAGGCCAGGGCCAAAAGCCCCGCAGGCAGCAGGCTGGCAAAGACAAACCAAGGCATCGTGTCGCGGCTCCGTTCAGGGTCGGGAGTTTCTTATAGGCGAAATGCGGTCACGCAAAGACAGGGATTTCGGAATTGCCCCGCGCAAACTGCGGTGAAATCGTCGCTTTTTGATCGTGGGGCGGTGGCGTGTTTTGCTAGGGTCGGCGCAACCCCTCGGGGGCAGGGCACAAGGGGACGTGACATGGCGCTGGACGATCACAAGGACACCAAGGGCAAGGGGCCGGAAAAAGGCGTCTGGAAATCGGGCAAGGGCAAGGGCCGGCACCACACCAAGGGGCGGCAGTTGCAGGACGGGCCCTGGGACGAGGTGCGCGCGCTTTTGGGCGACCGACCCCGCAGCCGGGACCTGCTGATCGAATTCCTGCATCTGATCCAGGACAGCTTTGGCCATCTGTCGGCCGCGCATCTGCGGGCGCTGGCCGAGGAAATGCGCCTGTCGATGGCCGAAGTCTATGAAGTTGCGACCTTTTATGCGCATTTCGACGTTGTGAAAGAGGGGGAAACCCCGCCGCCCGCGCTGACCATCCGCGTCTGCGACAGCCTGTCCTGCGAGCTGGCGGGCGCCCAGGCCCTGAAATCCGCGCTGGAGGAGGGGCTGGACCCGGCTCAGGTCCGTGTCTTGCGCGCGCCCTGCATGGGCCGCTGCGATACCGCGCCGGTGCTGGAGATCGGCCATAACCACATCGACCACGCCACCCCGGAAAAGGTGCAGGCGGCCATCGCGGCGGGTGACACCCATGCCCATGTGCCGGCCTATGAGGATTACGCGGCCTATGCGGCGGCTGGCGGTTACGAGACGCTTGCGGCCCTGCGCCTGAACGGCGACTGGGAAGCGGTCCAGCAAAAGGTGCTGGACAGCGGGCTGCGCGGCCTTGGCGGCGCCGGTTTCCCCTCGGGCAGGAAATGGGGCTTCGTGCGCGGCAATGCCGGGCCGCGTTACATGGCGGTCAACGGGGACGAGGGCGAGCCGGGCACCTTCAAGGACCGCTGGTATCTGGAACGCACGCCGCATCTGTTTCTGGAAGGCATGCTGATTGCCGCCTGGGCGGTCGAGGCGGAAAAAGTGTTCCTCTACATGCGCGACGAATATCCGGCGGTGCTGGAAATCCTTGCGCGCGAGATTGCGGCGCTGGAGGCGGCGGGCATCGCCGAGGCGGGCTATATCGACCTGCGGCGCGGGGCCGGAGCCTATATCTGCGGCGAGGAATCCGCGATGATCGAAAGCATCGAGGGCAAGCGCGGCATCCCGCGCCACCGCCCGCCCTATGTGGCGCAGGTGGGCATCTTTGACCGGCCCACATTGGTGCATAACATCGAAACCTTGCACTGGGTCGCAAAGGTGTGCCGCGAAGGGCCGGAGGTGCTGTCAGGCACCGAAAAGAACGGCCGCAAGGGGCTGCGCAGCTATTCGGTCTCGGGCCGTGTGGCAAAGCCGGGGATGTATCTGCTGCCCGCGGGTTCCACCATCACCGATGTCATCGGGGCCGCGGGCGGCATGGCAGAGGGTCATGCGTTCAAGGCCTATCAGCCGGGCGGGCCGTCCTCGGGGTTGTTGCCCGCCTCGATGGACGACATCCCGCTGGATTTCGACACGCTGCAACCGCATGGCTCCTTCATCGGGTCGGCTGCGGTGGTGGTGCTCTCGGAGGCCGACAGCGCAAGGGCAGCGGCGCTGAACATGCTGCGGTTCTTCGAGGATGAAAGCTGTGGCCAGTGCACGCCCTGCCGGGTCGGCTGCGAAAAGGCGGTCAAGCTGATGCAGGCGGAGCGCTGGGATACCGGCCTGCTGGAAGAGCTGAGCACCGCGATGGTCGATGCCTCGATCTGCGGGCTGGGCCAGGCGGCGCCGAATCCGATCCGGATGGTGATGAAGCATTTCCCCGACGAGATCTGAGGCGGCACAGCGATCTTTTCGAAAAGATCGGGTCGGAATTTTCGAAAATTCCGGTTCCCGCCGCGCTGCCGAACTGATCCGGCGGGCGGCGGTGAAAATCTGCCGCCGCCTGTGCGATGCCGGTTTTCTTCGCGGCAAAGCGCTGCCAAAAGGGGGGCGAAGCCGCCAAAGGAGAATGTCATGCGAGGATGGATCGGAGCCGTGCTGTTGAGCAGCGCAATCGTCAGTGGCTGCGCGCAACCCTCGGCGGGCATATCGCCGGGCCGCTATGAGGTGTTTGGCGTTGAAGAGGGCGATATGCTCAAGCTGCGGGCAGGCCCCGGCACCGGTTTTGTCGAGCTTCTGGGGATGCCGAACGGGACCGAGGTGGATGTGGGGCGCTGCGAATCCACCGGCCCGACCCGGTGGTGCGCGGTGACACTGGCGGAAGCCCGCGATGTCCGGGGCTATGCCTCCTACGCCTACCTGCGGCGGAAATAGGCGGGCGCCGATCTTTTCGAAAAGATCGGGCCGGAATTTTCGAAAATTCCGCCCGGCTCAGTTCTGCACCACCAGACAGATGCAGCGCTGGCGGCGCAGGGTGTCGCACAGTTTGCGCGCGCCCGCCTGGGTGTTGCGCCCGAACTGGGCAAAGTAATAGCCCTTTTTGCCGGAGACGCGGTTCTTCTTGTAGATCAGATCGGTCTTTTCGCCCTGTACAGCCGCGCGGCAGGTGCTGGTGCGTTCGATCACCCGGGCGCGGGCCAGCTTTTTCGAGGTGGCAAAGGCGACCTGCACGCCCCAGGGTTTCACGCGCGGTTCGGGCCGGGCCAGCGCGGTGATTCGGCGGTTGCGGGCCATCTCATAGCAGGCAGGCAGAAAGGCGGATGTCTTTGACAGGCGCATGTCATGGCGCTTTGGCGGGGTGTCGCGCCAGTCCTCGGCGGTCAATCCGGTGATGATGGGCACGTAATTCACCGTCTCCGGGGCCAGTTCGCCGCCCTGAAGGAACCCTTCGGCGCGCCTTTCGCCGCCGTTGTAGCCGATGGCGGCCAGCCCTTCATTGCCATAGCGCGTGACCATTTCGGCCAGGTATTGCGCCGAATGCTCCAGCGCCTCGGCGGGGTTGTAGGGGTCCTTCAGGCCCCGCAGCGCTGCGGTGGAGGGGATGAACTGCGCGATGCCACGCGCGTCCGCATGGGACAGGGCATTCGGATCGAACCGGCTTTCCTGCCAGATCAGCCGGGCAAAGAAGTCGCGGTTCAGCCCGTGGCGGTTGGCGAAGCTGCGGATGGCGTTGCAGGTGTCATAGACGAAATGCGCGGGCCGGATGCATTCCACATGGCCCCATTTGCCCGAAGAACACATCCGCCCCGGCGCATCGGCCAGTGCGGGTTGGACCGTGAGGGCAAGGAGCAGGATCAGCCGGCGTATCATGGACCCTTGGTGAAACGTGCGCGCGGGCATGTCAATTGCGCGGGCCGCCCTTCCATCCCGGCAGGTGAGCCTATAGATCAGGGGAAACCGGAACGGAGACCCCCCTTGGCATTTTTCAAGAAGCTCAAAGACCGTTTGTTCAAGTCCTCGTCGAAGATCGACGAAGGGCTGGAGGCGATTGTCAGCGATGGCGGTGAAGAAGATGCCGTTGCCCTGGACGAGATCATGGAAGAGGCCCCCGCCGCGGCTGCTGCCGCGATGCCGGAGGCTGTGGACCCTGAACCGGCCCCGGTTGACCCCGCGCCCGAAGTGACGGTTTCTGAGCCTGAGCCTGAGCCTGAGCCTGAGCCTGAGCCTGAGCCTGAGCCTGAGCCTGAGCCTGAGCCTGAGCCAGCGCCACAGCCGATACCGGAACCCGCGCCGCAGCCGCTGCCTGATCCGACCCCGCCGCCGGAGGTGCCGCAGCCGCAGGATCCGACCCCGCCGCGAGAGCCTTTGCCGCATGAGATGCCGCAGGAAATCCCACAGGATGACCCGCTGCCCGAGGTCACGCCAACAGCTGATCCGGTGCTGCCCCCGGCGGCACCTGCACCGCTGCGCAGCACCATGACCTCGGTTGCGCCGGAACTGGCCGAGACGGTCACCGAACCGGTCAGGAAAGGCGGGCTTCTGGGCCGTCTGATGGGCCGCAGCCCTGCGCAGAAGACCGTCGTGCGCCGGGTGCTGGACGATGACATGCTCGAACAGCTTGAGGAATTGCTGATCACCGCGGACATGGGGGTCGATACCGCGCTGCGGGTCACCGCCAATATGGCCGAGGGGCGTTTCGGGCGGAAACTTTCCGTCTCTGAAATCAAGCAGTTGATGGCCGATGAGATCACCCGGATCATGGATCCGGTGGCGCGGCCCTTGCCGATCTATCCCAAAACGCCGCAGGTGGTGCTGGTGGTGGGGGTGAACGGATCGGGCAAGACCACCACCATCGGCAAACTCGCCAGCCAGTTCCGCGCGGCGGGCAAGAAGGTGGTGATCGCGGCCGGCGATACCTTTCGCGCAGCGGCGGTGGAACAATTGCAGGTCTGGGGCGAACGTGCCGGCGTGCCGGTGCTGACGGCGGCGCAGGGATCGGACCCGGCAAGCCTGGCCTTTGACGCCATGGGCAAGGCGCAGGAAGACGGCGCCGATCTGCTGCTGATCGACACGGCGGGACGGTTGCAGAACCGGGGCGACCTGATGGAGGAACTGGCCAAGATCGTGCGTGTGATCCGCAAGAAGGACCCCAGCGCGCCGCATAACACCCTGCTGGTGCTGGATGCGACCACGGGCCAGAATGCGCTGAACCAGGTCAAGGTGTTCCAGGAGATCTCCGATGTTTCCGGCCTGGTCATGACCAAGCTTGACGGCACCGCCAAGGGCGGCGTGCTGGTGGCCCTGGCGGACAAGTTCGGCCTGCCGATCCATGCCATCGGCGTGGGCGAGCAGATCGACGATCTGTCGCCCTTCGACCCGCAGGAATTTGCCGATGCGCTGGTGGGCTACGAACGATGACGGTCAATCATCCTGCTCTTCTGAGTCCAGCGGCGCCTGTTTTTCGACCCATGTCACAATGGTGAGCACCAGAAGCGCCAGGACGGTCGCCAGTACCGCCAGCGGAATCCGCCCTGCGCCGCAGCACAGGCCAATTGCCCCGGCCAGCCACATGCTGGCCCCGGTGGTCAGGTTCTTGACGGTGCCGCCCGAGGTAAAGATCGCTCCCGCCGCCAGAAAGGCGACACCGGCAGTGACCGCCTCGATCAGGCGCAGGGGATCCACCCGCTTGGTCTCGTTGCTGCCGAAATCCAGCGCGGTGATCTCGAAGGCGACCAGGATGAAGATGCAGGCGGCCAGCGAGATCAGCATATGCGTGCGCAGGCCCGCCGGTTTGGTCCGCCATTCGCGTTCCAGCCCGATGACCGCGCCAAAAACCAGCGCGGTTGCCATGCGCAGGGCCGCAACCGGCATCGGAACCTCCGAGAAGGTATTGGTCAGATCCGCGAAGATTGTTTCGTACATCGGGGTGCCTTTGTCGTGAACACGCATGACTGTAACGGTTCCGGACCGGCCCCGGTTCCGGGGATGCGCCCATGACCGACTGGCTGCTTTCCATCGAAGGGACCGCTGCCGGGCATCAGATGGCGCTGTTCCTGGCCTTGTCCGCGGCTGTGCTGCATGCGGTTTTCGGCGCCTTGCAGAAAGGGCGTCACGACCCCTGGATGACCCGCGGCGCGATTGATTTCTGCTATTGCGCGATGGCCGCGCCCTTTGCGCTTTTTGTGGTGCCCTGGCCCGAGCCGCATATGTGGGTGATCTTTGTCGGGGCCTGGGCGATACATATCGTCTACAAGCTGCTGCAGGCCTGGGCCTATACCAAGGGGGCCTATACCGTCGTCTACCCGGTGGTGCGCGGCACCGGGCCGCTGTTCGCGGTGATCGGGGCCTATCTGATCTTTGGCGAACGCTTTACCGGGGTGCAATGGCTGGGCGTGGCGGTGCTGCTGTCGGGGATCTTTGGCCTTGCGGTCTATAACCTGCGCAAGCTTGAGGCACAGCGCGACACGCTGAACGCGGCGCTGGGGCTGGCGGTGCTGACCGGGCTTTTCGTGGCGCTTTATACCACCTTTGACGCCTATGGCATCCGGGCCACGGCGAATCCCTTTACCTTCCTGGCATGGTTTTTCATGATCGACGGGCTGGTGATGCCTGTCATCGCGGCGCTGCGCTGGCGGCGGATGGCCGAACCGCCCGAACCGGGGCCGCTGATGCTGCGCGGGTTTATCGGCGGGCTGGTGGCCTTTGCCAGCTTTGGCGCGATCATGATGGCCACAAGGCTCGACAAGGTGGGCGAGGCGGCCGTGCTGCGCGAGACATCGACAGTCTTTGCCGCCGTGATCGGCGTTGTCTTTCTGAAAGAGACGGTTGGCCCGCGCCGGGTGGCACTGATGGCATTGATCGCAGCGGGTGCTATGATAGTGGAAATGGGCGGATAAAGGAGCAGCAGGACATGGCGCGCAGGGAAGTGAACCCGTTTGTGAAATCGGCCCTCGAATACGGGCCGATCCTGTTGTTCTTTATCGCCTATCTCAGGCTCAAGGACCGGACATTCAGCATCGGCGGGACCGATTACGAGGGGTTCATCGTGGTGACCGCCGCCTTTATCCCGCTGCTGGTTGCGGCGACCGGGGCGATCTGGGCGCTTACCGGCAAGCTGAACCGGATGCAGGTGGCCACCGTGATCCTGGTGGTGGTGTTTGGCGGGCTGTCGGTCTGGCTGAACGATGACCGGTTCTTCAAGATGAAACCGACGATGATCTACCTGCTGTTTGGCGGCATCCTCGCCGTGGGGCTGCTGCGCGGGCAATCCTATCTGAAATACGTGATGGAAGAGATGATGCCCTTGCAGGACGGGGGCTGGATGCTGCTGACCCGGCGGCTGATGTTGTTTTTCTTTGGCCTGGCGGTGGCGAATGAGCTGATCTGGCGCAGTTTCGCGACCGAGACCTGGGTCTATTTCAAGACCTTCGGCCTGCCTGTGGCGATGTTCGCCTTTTTCATGATGCAGGGGAAGCTGTTTCAGGACTACGGGGTGGAGAAGGACGAGGGCTGAGGTGCCGGACTTTTTGAAAAGTCCGGACCGTTTTCTTTGAAGAAAACGGCGGCGGCTGCGGGCGTTTGCCGGGGTGCCGTATCAGGCCTGCGCCGTGGTGAGATGCACCGATGCAGGTGGCATTGTTCTCTGGCGCGGGGAGCGGGCTGAGGTGCCGGACTTTTTGAAAAGTCCGGTTCGTTTTCTTTGAAGAAAACGGCGGCGGCTGCGGGCGTTTGCAGGGGTGCCGTATCGGGTCTGCGTCGTGGTGAGATGCACCGATGCAGGCGGCATTGTATCTGGCGCGGGGAGCGGGCTGAGGCGCCGGACTTTTTGAAAAGTCCGGACCGTTTTCTTTGAAGAAAACGGCGGCGGCTGCGGGCGTTTGCAGGGGTGCCGTATCGGGTCTGCGCCGTGGTGAGATGTACCGATGCGGGGGGCATTGTTCTCTGGCGCGGGAAGAGGGCTGAGGTGCCGGACTTTTTGAAAAGTCCGGTTCGTTTTCTTTGAAGAAAACGGCGGCGGCTGCGGGCGTTTGCCGGGGTTCCGTATCAGGCCTGCGCCGTGGTGAGATGCACCGATGCAAGGGGCATTGTTCTCTGGCGTGGGAAAAGGGCTGAGGTGCCGGACTTTTTGAAAAGTCCGGACCGTTTTCTTTGAAGAAAACGAAACCCGTGGCTAAGGGCGTTTGTCAGCGTGCAGCGCCCGGCCGGCCTGCACAGCGGGGCGCGCGCCCATCACCCCGAGCCAGCGCGCCATATGCGGCTTGTCCTCCAGGCTCTGCTGCTGGCCCTCCCAGAGCGAGGCCCAGCCCCAGATCGCGAAATCCGCAATCGAGACGAAATCCCCCGCCACATATTCATGATGCGCAAGCTGCCGGTCCAGCACGCCGTATAGCCGCGCGGTCTCTGCGCGGTAGCGGTCCTTGGCATAGGGGATGTCCTGCGGCGGATCCTTTTTCGGCGCGAATTTCAGAAAATGATGCGCCTGACCCGCCATCGGGCCCAGACCGCCCATCTGCCACATCAGCCATTGGTCCACCGCGATGCGTTCACGCTCCGTCCGGCCGCAGAACAGCCCGGTCTTGCGCGCGAGATATTGCAGGATCGCACCGGATTCGAAGATCGGGATCGGTGCGCCGTCGGGGCCTTCGGGATCGACAATGGCGGGCATCCGGTTGTTGGGTGCGATTTTCAGAAAGCCGGGGTCGAATTGTTCACCCGCGCCGATGTTCACAAGATGGGTTTCATAGGGCAGGGCCATCTCCTCCAGCGCGATGGAGATTTTCCAGCCGTTCGGCGTGGGCCAGTAGTAAAGGTCGATCGGGGCGGTCATGGGGTGGCGTCTCCTGACAGGGGCCAGGTCATCATGCCGGTTTTGCCGCGAATGCCAAGGCGGGACCAGCGCGGGTCTGTCTGTGCCGGAAGGGCAGTGCGCAGCAGGTCGAAGGGCAAGGCCCCCGGGGCCACAAGGAAACGGGCATAAAGCGCCATGGTGCCCGGCCTGCGGTAGCTGGAGTAATGGCAGACGGGGCGGCGCGTCGGGGCGATGGGCAGGCCAAGACCCGCCAGCCCGCGCAGGCTTGCAGGGCAGTCCAGTTGCAGGTTCACGACATTCGGGGCCAGGATCCCCTGACCCAATGCGCTGCCGGCCTGCTGCCCGGGCGCAATCATGCGTTCAAAGAGGAAATCGAAAACGTCGTTTTCCCGGCTGGTGACGTTCAGCAGTTCCACCTGGCGTCCTGCCGGCGTGTCCAGCGCCGCTGTTGCCCGCTGGCTGAAGCTGGCCCCGGTCAGCAGGGCGATCCGCCGGATTGCGCCTGCGTCGCTGTGTTCCAGCGCGCTGAGCGCCACTTCGGCCCCCAGCGAATGGGCGATGATCTGGATCGGCCGGTGCGGCGCTCTGCGGTGCAATGCGCTCAGCAGTCTTGCCAGTTCCACCCCGACCCGCTGTGCGCGGTCATGGACTTCGTGCAGCCATCCCCGTGCCGCCCATCCCACCGCCAGGCCCAGCGGGCCCTGATCCCGGTCCAGTCCCAGGCCCCGGGCCCAGTTGTCGCCGCCGGCAAACAGGGTCCGGTGCGGGCAATGCCGCCCCAGGCCGGGCGCATATTTGTATCCGTGCAGCATCACCACGATTGGCCCGTGACCCGCCGCCGCGCGGCGCATGACGGCCGCAAGGGGCGCGGTGTTGCCATCCCGGGGGATCGGCGCCTCCGGCAACGCGAGATTGAGGTGCATCACGGCCATGCGGGGCCTCTTGCCACTATATCTGGTGGGTGCTTGGTGACGCAAACATATGTCACAGGGATTACCCGCAGGTTACGCCACCGTGACGATGCGCCGGCGCAACAGGCCGGCCGCTTTTGCGCACTTGACCTGACCGGAGCCGCGCAGTAGCAAGCCTGCGTGGTGATTTGTTACCGGATTGCGGGCCACGACGGGCCAGACCCGTCAAGAACTGCTAAAAGGTCGAGGAAAGACTCCTTTCGCTTGACCGCGTCTGGAGTTTTTTATTGCCCGCAAGGCCGGGCCGGAAGGATAACACATGAGCAAAGACTGGCACCCCAGCACCCGCGCGGTTCACGCGGGCACCCGCCGCAGCCAATACGGCGAGGTCAGCGAGGCGGTATTCCTGACCCAGGGCTTCGTCTATGACAGCGCCGAACAGGCCGAGGCGCGGTTCCAGGCGCTGGGCGAGGATGAATTCATCTATGCCCGCTATGGCAACCCGACCGTGCGCATGTTCGAGGACCGCATCGCGGATCTGCTGGGGTATGAGGATTGTTTCGCCTGCACATCGGGCATGGCAGCCGTCAGCGGGGCGCTGACCGCGCTGGTCAAGGCCGGTGACCATGTGGTGGCCTCCCGGGCGCTGTTCGGATCCTGCCTTTACGTGCTTGAGGACGTGCTGGCGCGTTTCGGGGTCGAGATCACCCTGATCGACGGCACCGACAACGCCGCATGGGATGCCGCAATCCGCCCCGACACCCGTCTGGTCTTTTTCGAGAGCATTTCGAACCCCACGCTGGAAATCGTGGACATCCGTCATGTGGTCAAGGCGGCCCATGCGGTCGGCGCGCTGGTGCTGGCCGACGATGCCATGGCAACCCCGGTGTTTTCCTATGCGCAGGCCTGTGGCGCGGATATCGCCATTGTCTCTACCACCAAACATGTGGACGGGCAGGGGCGGATGCTGGGCGGGGCGATCTGCGGTCCGCGCGAGCTGATCCGGGGCCCGATCGAGGCCTATATGAAACACACGGGCGGGGCGATGAACCCCTTTACCGCCTGGACCCACCTCAAGGCGCTGGAAACCATGAGCCTGCGCGTGCGCGCACAGGCGCAGACCGCCCATGAACTGGCCGAAGCGCTGACGGGCCATCCGATGGTCGAAGCGGTGCGCTATCCGACCCATGCGGGGCATCCGCAGCAGGAGCTGGCACTTGCGCAGGCACCTGCCGGGGGCACTGTCCTTGCCTTTGAGGTGAAGGGCGGCAAGGAAGCCTGCTTCCGTTTCCTCAATGCGCTGGAAATCATCACGATCTCCAACAATTTCGCCGATGCGAAGTCGATTGCGACCCATCCGGCGACCACGACCCACCAGCGCCTGCCGCAGGAGCAAAAGGACACTTTGGGCATCTCGCCGGGTCTGGTGCGCCTCTCTGCGGGTCTGGAACATGTGGACGACCTGATTGCGGATCTCATGCAGGCGCTGACGGTCTGAGCATCCGGCGTGTCGGGTTTCGCCACGCAGCCTGCCGGAAATGCGGTATCTTGATTGGTAATCCGGTCAAGGCACCCTAAATTGAGCCTGCAAGGACAAGGGGAGCCTGAGCCATGAATGCGATCACATCAGTTGAAAAAGCACCGGAGCGGTCTGACGCGGAAAAAGCGCTCGGCGTTTTGAAGGCATGGGCCAGCACCGCCAGCCCGGAAGAGGTGGCAGCCCTTGATCCATCGGTCGCCCGGCTGTTGTCCGATGCACCGGAATATCCGGTGTTCCGGCGCGACTACCCGGATGATTTCGCGGTGGGAGAGGTCTATAAATCCACGCTCCCGGACCTTCAGAACGGCCCCAGCAGCCTGATCCGGGGGGCGCAGCAACAGATCCAGCATGTCGGCATCTCCAATTTCCGGCTGCCGATCCGTTTTCGCACCCGCGACAATGGCGATCTGACGCTTGAGACATCGGTGACCGGTTCCGTCAGCCTTGAGGCCGATAAGAAGGGCATCAACATGTCCCGCATCATGCGCAGCTTTTACAAACATGCGGAGGCGACCTTCAGCTTTGAAGTGATCGAAAAGGCGCTGGACGATTACAAGGCCGATCTCGACAGCATGGATGCGCGCATCCAGATGCGGTTTTCCTTCCCGATGAAGATCGAAAGCCTGCGTTCCGGCCTGTCGGGTTATCAATATTACGATATCGCGCTGGAACTGGTGGAAAAGGGCGGGCTGCGCCAGAAGATGATCCACCTCGATTATGTCTATTCCAGCACCTGCCCCTGTTCACTGGAGCTCAGCGAACATGCGCGCGCCACCCGGGGGCAGCTGGCCACGCCGCATTCGCAGCGCTCGGTCGCGCGGATATCGGCGGTGATCGACTGCGCCCGCGAATGCCTGTGGTTCGAGGATCTGATCGACGCCTGCCGCCGCGCGGTGCCGACGGAAACGCAGGTGATGGTCAAGCGCGAGGACGAACAGGCCTTTGCCGAGCTGAATGCGGCCAATCCGATCTTTGTCGAGGATGCGGCACGGCTGTTCTGCGAGCAGTTGCAGCGGGACGGGCGGATCGGTGATTTCCGGGTGATCGCAAGCCATCAGGAAAGCCTGCATTCGCATGATGCGATTTCGGTCCTGACGGAGGGTCCGACCTTCGAGGTGGCCAGCATCGACCCCAAGCTGTTCAACACGCTTTTCCACGTCGGCTGACCATCGAAGGCAGCAGCGCGCGGCAGGGTCTGCCGGGCGTTGTCGGCGGACGGTTCGTACCGGCCTATTCGCTGTCACCGGTGAGGAAAGACAGGATCACCCCGGAGATTTCCTGATGGATGGTCTGGCGGGCCTCTGCTGAAAACCCGCAGAGCGCCGCATCTCCGTCTTCCTCGATCAGGATATCCGGTCCGGCTCTGGTGCAGGCCGCGAAGGCATCGAAGGCAGATGATCCAGGGATTTCAACAGCCTGGGTGAACTTCTGATCCCCCGACGCGTCATCGGAACTGCCCAGAGAGATCCGCAGGCTGCGCAGATCGGCAGGGGGGGCAGAGAGGAGGGCCGGATATTCCGGATTGAGCGCGATCACCGAGGTGACGCGGGGATCTCTGCCCATGGCTGCCAGGCCTTCCGCATTGGTGTCCGACAGAGCCGCGCCCCCGCCAGCGTACCACCTGCAATCCGGCCCTTCTGTTGCGTCCTCCGCCATGCAGGACCGCAGGTAGCCCGGAACATCCAGTTCCGCGCCTGCGATGGACAGGGCGGCGGTTGCGCCAAGTGCAAATCCCGCCGCCGTAATCCTGCTCTCGTCAACACGCGCGCGCCAGGTGCCGTCCGCCAGCAGCAGATCAATGGCGCGGCGCATATCCTGCGGTCTTTGCCATATTTCGTTAAGGGCAATCGCCGCGGTCTCCGGACGTGGCGCATTCACCTCGACCACGACAAAACCTGCACGCGCGATGGATGAGCTGAGCCAGGCGCCGGAGTCTCTGGCGGATCGCAGACCACCGTGGGACATCACGACCAAAGGATGCGGCCCGGCTGGAAAGGCAGCGTCCGGGGCGGCTGGAACCCCTTGGAACACGGGATTGCCGCCGATATCGGCCGATGGCTGCGCCTCAGTTGGATACCAGATGGTCAGCGACAGGGGCCGCGCCTGTGCGGAGGTTTCATGGAGAAGGGCAACACCGGCAGTTGTTTCGGCAAGGCAAGGGGCGGCAAGCAACATCAGTGCCAGGGTGAGGCGGAATTTCATGCGTCTGCTCCGGATGCGGGATAAAATACAGGGCCGCTCTATCAGGCTTTTCTGGCAATGACAGCTTTCTACAAGCGGATTTTCTGCATCTTGACCGGGGGGGCGATCCGGGCAGAACCGGCTTTGGTCACATTGCTGACCCCGCTCACCAATCAATGTAATCATGCCTGTGCAAAGTCGGACACTGCCCTGTGTGACAGGCGGGCATTAGATCAGCAGCGCCGGAAAATCCGGTGTCCGGTTTGCGCGCAGCCCGCACCAGAGGCGCCCCATACAGCATCCAAGCCCTGCAAGGCGGGGCGTCCCGCTATGCATTTTTGGCGGTACTCCCCGACAGCCGGCAGGCCTATCTGGGGGTCAGGGAAGAGACAACAAGGATTAAAGGCACTACAAAATGACCTACCAGACCACCATGACAACAAATGGCTTCGGCACCTCCGCACGGGCGGTGTTGGCACATGTCGGTGCGTTCTTCAGCATCATCGGGAAATCCATGATCGCAAGCTCGACCGGCCAGCGCCGGCTTGATGAGGTAACTGCGCTGCAGGCCAAATCAGACGCCGAACTGGCCGAGATGAACATCAAGCGCGACGACATCGTGCACCACGTCTTCAAGGACCTCTACGGCTTCTGAGACGAACGACATTCAGTTGCCAAAGCGTCATGCGAAAAACCTGAAACACGTAACGCTGCCTGAAATCGGAGATTTCAACGCGTTCCGTGATGCATGATGCTTCAGGACTTTCGACGGACGCTATAGATCAACGGCCCGGAGCCGTGCCGCCCAAAAAGCCGCACGCCGGGCCGTTTTCATGTCCGGGGGGTTGATTGCTTGACACCGCCAGTGCCAGACGCCAACGCTGCCGCATGATGGATTTGCGCCCTGTCGGTTATGTTGTCGGCCTCCTTGTGGGGGTACTGGGCCTTGCCATGATCGTGCCGCTTCTGGTGGATCTGGCCGAAGGGCGCGGCCATGTCATCGTCTTTGTAGAAGCCGGTCTGATCACCACGGCGGCAGGCGGCATGATGGCCCTGGCCTGTGCAAACGGGGTCCGGCAGGGGCTGACCATCCAGCAGACCTTTCTTCTGACCACCGGCGTCTGGGTGATGCTGCCGATCTTCGGCGCCTTGCCCTTCATGCTGGGCGAAACCCAGTCCAGTTTCACCAATGCGGTCTTTGAGGCGATGTCGGGTCTGACCACGACAGGGGCCACGGTGCTGACCGGGCTGGACGTGCTGCCCAAGGGGCTTTTGCTGTGGCGCGGCATCCTGCAGTGGCTGGGCGGGATCGGCATCATCGTCGTGGCCATGGTCTTCCTGCCCGAACTCAAGGTCGGGGGCATGCAGATCTTCAAATCCGAAGCCTTTGACACCTTTGGCAAGATCCTGCCCCGCGCGGGGCAGATCGCCACCCAGATCTCGGTGATCTATCTGTGGCTGACCGTGGCCTGCGTGCTGAGCTATCTGGCCCTGGGCATGAACACCTTCGATGCGACCGTACATGCGCTGACCACCATCTCCACCGGGGGCTTTGCCAATTACGACGCCTCTTTCGGACGGTTCACCGGGGCGCCGGAATATGTGGCCAGCCTGTTCATGGTCCTCGCCGCGATGCCCTTTGTGCGCTACGTCCAGCTGATCAACGGCAACCCGCTGGCGCTGCACCGCGATCCGCAGGTGCGTGGCTTTGTCCTGACCATCGCGGTGCTTGTCCTGGTGATGGTCCTGACGCTGCAACATGTCTTTCCGCACCATCTGGAACAGAGCTTTCGCGAGGCGCTGTTCAACATCACCTCGATCATCTCGGGCACCGGCTATGCCTCGGTCGATTACATGACCTGGGGGCCCTTCGCGGTCGCCCTGTTCTTTTTCATCGGGCTGATCGGCGGCTGCGCCGGCTCCACTGCCTGTTCCATCAAGATTTTCCGCTATCAGCTTCTGTTTGCCTCGATCCGTGCGCAGCTGGGCCGGATCCGGTCGCCACATGCCATTTTCACCCCGCGGTATGACGGGCGGCCGGTGGGGCCGGATGTGCTTTCGTCGGTGATGTCCTTCTTCATGTTTTTCGTGGTGACACTGGGCCTCGTTTCCGTGGCGCTGAGCATGACGGGGCTGGATTTCGTCACTTCGGTGTCCGGGGCAGGGGCGGCACTGGCCAACATCGGCCCCGGTCTGGGTGATATCATCGGGCCTGCGGGCAATTTCAGCAGTCTCAACGATACCGCCAAATGGATATTGATCTTTGCCATGCTGCTGGGCCGGTTGGAGCTGATGGTGGTTTACGTTCTGTTTACGGTAAGTTTCTGGAGGGCCTGATGGCTGATACGACGACGCGGCCATTGGGTGCGCAGATTTCACATATGCTCAAGGATCGCGGGGTCGATGTGATCTTTGGCATTCCCGGGGTGCACAATCAGGAAATGTACCGCGGCATCGAAGAGGCGGGCATCACCCATGTGCTGGCGCGCCACGAACAGGGGGCGGGTTTCATGGCTGACGGCTATGCCCGGGCCACCGGGAAACCGGGGGTGGCCTATGTGATCACCGGGCCGGGCCTGTGCAACATCATGACCCCGATGGGGCAGGCCTATAGCGACTCGGTGCCGATGCTGGTGATCTCATCCTGTCTGGACGAGGTGGCGGCGCGGCGTGGGCAGTTGCACCAGATGAAGGACCAGCGCGGCGCGGCGGAAACCGTCTGCGACTGGTCGGAGGAGGCGCGCACCGCCGGGGCGGCCTATGCGCTGGTTGACCGGGCATGGGCCGAGTTCAGCGCAAAACGCCCGCGTCCCAAGCACATCCAGGTGCCGATTGCACAGCTGGAGGCGACGGCAGCCGCAGCACCCGCGCCGATGCCGCCCACCCCTGTTGCGGGGGGACGGCCGATGGACATCGAAAAAGCGCAGCAGCTGCTGGCCGGGGCGCGCAAGCCGATGTTCATTTTCGGCGGGGGCGCGCGGGCAGGGGCCGATTCCGCCCGCAAGCTGGTGCGCAAACTGGGCGCGGCCAGCTTTACCACCTATGCCGGACGGGGGGTGATCGACCCCGATGCACCGCTGCATTTCGGCAGCTACCTGTCGCGGCCCGAGTCCGCCGGGGTGATCGCGCAGGCGGATGCCGTGATCGCCGTCGGCACGGAACTGGCCGAGGTGGATCTGTGGCGCGCGCAACTTGGCCATGACGCACCGATGTTGCGGGTCGATCTGGATACCGAAAGCCTCACCGACCCGGCGCGCGCGGCCTGGCACGTGCCGTCTGACGCTGCCGGTTTCCTCGCTGCCCTGGAGCGGGCCCTGGAAGAGGAAGCCCCCCGGAGCAGCGGCTGGACCCCGGAGGAGGTCACCCGGGCGCGGCACAAATGGCGTGCCGAGGTGGATGCGGAATATCCCGGTGTCCTGCGGGTGGCCGAGGCCTTGCAGGCCTGTCTGCCGCAGGATGCCATGATCTATTCCGACATGACGCAGTTTGCCTATGCCGCGAAGGAGGTCTGGAACATGGACCGCCCGGGCCACTGGCACCATCCATATGGCTTCGGGACGCTGGGCTATGCCCTGCCTGCGGCGATCGGCGGGGCCATCGGACGGCCCGGCCTGCCGACACTGGCGATCATGGGGGACTATGGGTTCCATTATACCATGGCCGAGCTGGGCGTGGCGGTGGAACTGGGGCTCAGCCTGCCGATCATCCTGTGGGACAACGGAAAACTGGGCGCGATCGAGGCCAGCATGGTGGGGGCGCAGATTGCGCCCAACGCGGTGGTCGCGCGCAACCCAGATTTCATGAAACTGGCCGAGGCCTTTGGCGCGGGGACGGTGCGGCCGGCGGGCCTGTCGGAACTGCAGACGGCCGTGGCGGCGGCGTTCCGGGCGGATGGCCCGACGCTGATCTACGTCACGCCGGACATCGCAGATTGAGACGATTTTTTTGAAAAAATCGGTCCGGAGTTTTTGAAAACTCCGGTTAGGGTGCCATGAAAATGGCCTGGGCTTGTCGGTGCGGGGCGGTGACGTGGGCGGCGTTCCGGGCGGATGGCCCGATGCCGGTTTTCGTCACTCCCGACATCGCAAATTGAGACGATTTTTTTGAAAAAATCGGTCCGGAGTTTTTGAAAACTCCGGTTGGGATGTCATGAAAATGGCCGGGGCTTGTCGGTGCGGGGCGGTGGCGTGGGCGGCGTTCCGCGCTGATGGTCCGATGCCGGTCTGCGTTATGTCCGGCTTCGCCGCTTGAGACGATTTTTTTGAAAAAATCGGTCCGGAGTTTTTGAAAACTCCGGTTGGGGTGTCATGAAAATGGCCGGGGTTTGTCGGTGCGGGGCGGTGGCGTGGGCGCATTCCGCGCGGATGGCCCGATGCCAGTTTTCGTTATGTCCGGGATCGCAGACTGAGACGATTTTTTTGAAAAAATCGGTCCGGAGTTTTTGAAAACTCCGAGCCGACTCTCCCCAGGCGTTATTCCCAGCAGCTGACCAATACCGTCATCCCCTGCGCGTTCAGGCGCAGGTCACGTGGTGCGATGGCGCCTGTGCGCTCTCCCGCTTTCAGGGTCAGGCCGGCCGTTGTGGCCAGTTCCGCGATCACCGCTGAATCCACCGCAAAATTCACGTTCTCCGGCAATTCCTGCGCGCCGGTGGCGCGCGGCAGCAACATGCCCATGACATTGCCGCTGGCATCGAAAACCGGGCCGCCGACGTCACCGGCCTGTGCACCAAGCGCCAGACGCCGCAGCATCTCCTCGCCCTGCAGCCCGCGCACGTCCGACAGCGTGCCAAAGGTCAGCGTCGCCGCCGACAGCACGCCCTCATAGGAATAGCCCGCGACAGAGATTTCCGATTGCAGGCGGGGGGTACCGATGCCGAATTCGGCAATCGCGATGGGGGCCAGCGCCTCGCGCGGTTTCAGGATGGCGACCCCGCTGGCACTGTCATTGGCGATCACATCGGCTTCGGTATCGCCGTCGATGGTCAGCCGGCCACAGCCTTGCACCGCCTCGGAGGTGGTCGCGACACTGCCATTGGCATCGACAAAGAAGCCGGAGCGCGCGATCTTGGGCTGACGCACCTGCAGCCCCGCGACCAGGTCGATGGCCTGTTCCTCGTTGCTGCCCGCCGCGGGGTCGAGCACGCCGGGCAGACGGATCAGGCTTTTCGACATTTCCGCAATGACCCGGCGGCGGCGTTCCTCGTCGCCTGCGGGCCAGATCAGCGTGAACCCCTTGATATGGCCATCTTCCAGCGACACCTGGGTCTGGCTGATGATGCTGCCGTTTTCGCCGATCAGCTCGAAAGAGCTGTTCTTGCGGTCGCGCGGGCCGTTCAGCGGCACGATTTCCAGGGTCTGCATGATGTCATAGAGGCCGAACAATGTGTTCTGATCCCCGGCCTGGCTGATCAGCAGCACCCGCGCGCCGATGTCGCCGGTGCTGTTGTACTGCACGAAAGGGGGTTCGTATTTGTCCAGCGCCACCTCTGCGGTGGGCATCATGATCTCGATCCCGGCCTTGTCGTCCCGGACCATCCGCAGGCCGAGCCCGTCCAGCACCGCGTTATATTGCTTCAGCAGGTCAGCGCGCTGCAGGGTGGTCAGCACGCCGGTCTCTTCATAGCCGTTGGCGGCCTGCCATTGGGCCATTGAGTTGCGCGTGCCGCGGCCAAAGGCGCCGTCGATGCTGGCATTGTAGAAACCCGCCCATTGCAGCGCGATCTGCAGATCGCGGCGTTCCTGCGCGTCAAGCAGACGCTCGGACAGGCGGGCCTCTTGCGGTGTCTCATCGGCGGGTTCGGGCTCCGGCGCGGGGGTGGGGGCCTCGGCCAGCGGTTCCGGTGTTGCCTCCGGTGTCGCATCCGGTGTTGTCGTCACCACCGTGGACGGCGTGTCGATCACCCCGCTGTTCAGCACATTGGCTCCCACCGGCCAGAACTGCTGGTTGAACCGGCTGCTCAGCTGGATGAAGCTGTCGCGCGGCACCAGCCCGTCGCGGACATAGGTGCGCAGGACCTGTTCCGCGTCCGAGCGGCGGTAGGGGCCAACTGCGATGCCGTACCAGCCGCCACCAAGTGAAAACCCGTTCACATCCTCAAGCAGGGTGGTATAGGCGCGCGCCCGGTCGGTCGCCGCCGCCAGGCTGGGCTGCGCCTCGATCTGGACCCAGACAACCTCGTCTGCGGCCTGGGCCTGCACGGGACGGGTCGCGGGGGGGGCAAAGGACAGGGTCGCGGCGCAAACAGCCAGAACAAGACGGATCATCGGGGCGTGTACTTTCACTGAATCAAAATCCGGCGCAGATAAGCAGGAAACCGCCACGAATGCTATGGCTGATGGTCTCCTATTTTATCACAATGCCGCAATTGACGCCCCAGGGTGACAGCCGTAGGAATGGCGCGCATAGAAAGAGGTCCTCCAAATGTCCGTAAACCCCGATGCGCCGCGTTCTTTCCAGGCAATCATTCTTGCCTTGCAGGGCTATTGGGCGCGCCACGGCTGCGCCATCCTGCAGCCCTATGACATGGAGGTGGGGGCCGGTACTTTCCATCCTGCCACAACTCTGCGCAGCCTGGGCACCCAGCCCTGGACGGCGGCCTATGTTCAGCCGTCGCGCCGCCCCACCGACGGACGCTATGGCGAGAACCCGAACCGGTTGCAGCATTACTATCAGTATCAGGTGCTGATCAAACCCAGCCCGCCCAATCTGCAGGAGCTGTATCTCGGCTCGCTTGAGGCGATCGGGATCAACATGGAGCTGCATGACATCCGCTTTGTTGAGGATGACTGGGAAAGCCCCACGCTGGGCGCCTGGGGTCTGGGCTGGGAGGTCTGGTGCGACGGCATGGAGGTCAGCCAGTTCACCTATTTCCAGCAGGTCGGCGGGCACGACTGCCACCCCGTTTCGGGCGAGCTGACCTATGGGCTTGAGCGGCTGGCGATGTATGTGCTGGGCGTGGATCACGTGATGGACATGCCCTTCAACGACCCCGACGCGCCGATCCCGCTGACCTATGCGGATGTGTTCAAGCAGACGGAAGAGGAATATGCGCGCTGGAACTTCGACACCGCCAATACCGAGGTGCTGCTGCGCCAGTTCGAAGAGGCGGAAGCCCATTGCAGGCATATCCTCGACCAGCCCGCCCAGGACCCCAAGACCGGCAAGCGCATTGTCATGGCGCATCCGGCCTATGACCAATGCATCAAGGCCAGCCACATGTTCAACCTGCTGGACGCGCGCGGCGTGATCAGCGTGACGGAACGGCAGGCCTATATCGGGCGGGTGCGTGCGCTGGCCAAGATGTGCGCCGATGCCTTTGTGCAGACCCGCTCAGGCGGCTGGACAGAGGACGCGGCGTGAGCGGCAAGATCATAGGGATTGTCATCTTGGTATCTGCATTGGTCGCGGGCGGGGTGCTTTATTACCTGCAGGTCTACGGGTTCTATGACGAAGTGCGGCAGGACAGCGTTTCGCTGGTGTCTTTGACATCGCAGCAGCCCGAAGCCATCCCGGCCGAGGGGATCACCGCCATCGACGCCGACAGTTCGCCGATCCGGTTCCGCGCCTGTTTCACCACACCGCTGAGCCTGCCTTTCCTGACCGAAAGCTATGTCCTGCTGGACAGCGCCACGCCGCGCAATGCGCCGGGCTGGTTTTCCTGCTTTGACGCCGCCACCATCGGAGCAGCGCTGGAGGAGGGCCGCGCGCTGGCCTTCATGGGGCAGAAGAACGTCCATTACGGCGTGGACCGCATCGTCGCGATCACCGAAGACGGGCAGGGCTATGTCTGGCACGAGCTGAACGATTGCGGTGAAAAGGCCTATGATGGCACCGTGGTGGGCGAGGAATGCCCGCCCGCGCCGTCGTCTGTGACGCAATAGGTGCGGCTCGGCTCGTCTGAACGCTGAACATGCCCCGGTCCTGCGAACATCTGGAAGGCTGGCCTGGGGCGCGGAGGCAGATCAACCGCAGCCGCAAATGAAGACATGTCATTTTTGACATGTCTTCATTTGGGTGGTGTCTGTATCCATCCGAGCCAAGCGATTGCGCATGCCGGATCGACGAAGGGTTTGAATGGGCTGAAGGTTTTCGCGCAACCTGCGGTGAGGTGGCGGAAGCATTTGAGTCAGCAGCGTTTCGGGAGATCTTTGAGGCAGATCGCCACTGTCTTGAGAACAACAGGCGCGGCGACGGGAACCACGAGATTCGCCCCGGATCAGCGGCCCCAAGGCGGAAACACCGGCAAAAGCCGCCCCGGGGTCGCGGCGGGGTCTGGACGGCGGGGGATGCGCCCGTTATCCCTCGGCCACGTTCCCAACCGAAGTGTGACCTGTGCCAGACCTGCTGATCGAACTCTTCTCCGAAGAAATCCCCGCCCGGATGCAAAAACGTGCCGCCGCCGACCTGCAAAAGCTGGTCACGGATGGTCTGGTCGAGGCCGGTCTGACCTATGCCCATGCCGCCGCCTTTTCCACGCCGCGCCGCCTGACGCTGGCGCTTGAGGGGATGCTGGATGCCAGCCCCCGCACGGTGGAGGAACGCAAGGGCCCCAAGGCCGACGCGCCTGAAAAGGCCATCGAAGGTTTCCTGCGCGGTGCCGGTGTCACCCGCGACCAGCTGGAAGAACGGGAAACGCCCAAGGGCAACATCCTTTTCGCCCGGATCGAAAAACCGGGCCGCCCGGCTGCTGACATCGTGGCGGAAGTGCTGGAACAGGCGATCCGCAATTTCCCCTGGCCGAAATCCATGCGCTGGGGCAATGGCACGCTGAAATGGGTGCGCCCGCTGCATTCCATCATCTGCCTGATGAGCGATGAGGGCGGCGCGACCGTCGTTCCGCTTGAGGTTGATGGCATCACGGCGGGCAACAGCACGCGCGGCCACCGCTTTCTGGCGCCTGACGCGATCACGGTCGCAGGGTTCGAGGATTACGAGGCAAAGCTGAAGCGCGCCTTTGTCGTGCTGAATCCGCAGGAACGCGCCGATGCGATCTGGCACGACGCCACCAATGCCGCCTTTGCCGCCGGGATGGAGGTGGTCGAGGATGCGGGCCTGCTGGCCGAGGTTGCGGGGCTGGTGGAATGGCCGGTGGTCCTGATGGGGCCGATTGCGGATGATTTCCTCGACCTGCCGCCGGAGGTGCTGCAAACCTCCATGCGCGAGCATCAGAAGTTCTTTTCCGTGAAGAACCCCAAGACCGGCCGGATCGAAAAGTTCATCACCGTTGCCAACCGCACCACGGCGGACGAGGGCGCGACCATTCTGGCGGGCAATGAAAAGGTGCTGTCGGCGCGGCTGTCGGATGCCAAGTTCTTTTGGGAAAACGACCTGCGCGTGGCGACATCCGAAAAGGGGATGGAGACCTGGGTCAAGGCGTTGGAAAACGTCACTTTCCACAACAAGCTGGGCACCCAGGCCGAGCTGATCGATCGCATGGCGACACTGGCCCGTGAACTGGCCCCGATGGTCGGCGCGGACCCCGACGAGGCCTATGAGGCCGCGCGTCTGGCCAAGGCGGACCTGTCCTCCGAGATGGTCTATGAATTCCCCGAATTGCAGGGGTTGATGGGCAGCTATTATGCGCGCGCGGCGGGCAAATCCGACGCGGTGGCGGCAGCGGCCAAAGAGCATTACGCGCCGCTGGGGCCGTCCGACGATGTGCCGACCGCGCCCGTGTCGGTGGCCGTGGCGTTGGCCGAGAAGATCGACAAGCTGACCGGGTTCTGGGCGATTGATGAGAAGCCCACCGGGAGCAAGGACCCCTTTGCGCTGCGCAGGGCGGCGTTGGGGGTTATTCGGGTGCTCGTGGAGAATGGGCTGAGCGTTCCTGTCGAATCCATAGTCCGAGCGGCAGTTGCGCGCCTGCACCAGAAAATTGGAGCAGGTGCAGGTTGGGTTTACTGGGCGAAATGGAATGATCCCTACGGAACACACCGTGTAATTGTCTCCTCTGAAACTTCAATTGCTTGGGCGGAGAGTCGCGATAGCCGAAACGATTTCGCAACCTACTATGAGAAGCAACCTTTGCCCTTTAAAGAAGGAATGGATCTTTTCGAGGAGTTGGAAAGCACGGAAATTGGAAGGATCGGGCCTAATAAGCTACAAACATGTAGCTGGGTAGTTCCGGACCTCCTCGCCTTCCTCCACGACCGTCTCAAAGTCTACCTCAAGGATCAGGGCATCCGTCACGACGTGATCGACGCCTGCATCGCGATGGACGGCAATGACGACCTGACCCTTCTCGTCAATCGTGCCAAAGCCCTCTCCGAGACGCTGAAAACCGATGACGGCGAGAACCTGATCCAGGGCTTCAAACGCGCGAACAACATCCTGACCCAGGCGGAAGAGGCCGATGGCGTCGAATATTCCTTTGGCGCGGACATCAAATACGCCGAAGACGACGCGGAGCGTGCATTGTTTGCGGCCCTCGATCAGGCAGAGGCGCAGATCAAACCGGCGATGGAGGCGCAGGACTTTGCCGCCGCCATGTCCGCCATGGCTGCCCTGCGTGACCCGATTGATGCGTTTTTCAAAGCGGTGCAGGTCAATTCCGACAATGGCATGGTGCGCCGCAACCGCCTGAACCTGCTCAGCCGGATCCGCAGCATCTGTACCTCCGTCGCGGATCTGACGAAGATCGAGGGCTAAGCGCCCATCCTCCCCGGGGCGACCCGGGGAGGGCGATCCCCCGCCAGCGGTTCCCCGCGAGACAGCGCCAGCCCATCGTCACTCTTGCCACTAAGCCGCAAGGCCCTATGCTGCGATGAAACCCAAAGGTGCTGCAGTGCAGAATAATCCCGATACCACCCTCGTCACGGCCACCGCGCCCATCGCCAACGAAAGCCACGGTGGCCGCGCCAAATGCCTGCAACGGCTGGTGCGTCTGGACCTGCCGGTGCCGCGCACCGTTGCCCTGTCCTTTGACGCGGTACACCGGCTGGGCGACGCGCAATTGCCCAATGTCGATGCGGTGGTGGCGGAATTCCCCGAAGATGCCATGCTCTGCGTGCGCCCCTCCAGCGAAGACCCGGACTGGGGCGGGCCGGGGGCGGTGCTGAACATCGGGATCAATGACGCGCGGCTCAAGGAATTGTCCAAATCCCTGGGCGAAGAGGCCGCCGCCGGGCTTTATACCCGTTTCGTGCAATCCTACGCGGTCAATGTGGCGCGGCTGGACCCGGACATGTTCGACGATGTGAACGGCGATGGCCGCGCCGCGCTGGCGCAGTCGCTGCAGGCCTATGAACAGGAAACGGAAGAGGCCTTTCCACAGGACCGCACCACCCAGCTCTCGGCGGTGCTGCGGTCGATGGCGCGGGCCTGGAACGGCACATCGGCCCGCCTGCTGCGTCAGGCCAAGGGCGCGCCGGCCGATGCCGGGCTGGGGCTGGTGGTGCAGGAAATGGCCTTTGGCGTCGGCTCGGGGCAATGCGGCTCTGGCGTGCTGCAACTGGTCAACAGCGACACCGGCGCGCCGCAGATCACCGGGCGCTACCTGAGCCAGTCGCAGGGGCGCGACGCGCTGGAAGGCGATGCGGCAGCGCTGTACCTGACCAAGGACCCGCGCGGCGAGTCGCTGGAGGAACTGGCGCCGGAGGCCTTTGCCGAGCTGACCGAACATGCCGCCCTGATGCGCAGGAAGCTGCGCGAGGAAATGCAGGTGGAATTCGTCATCGAGGACGGGCGCCTGCATATTCTGGACGGCGTGCGCGTGGCGCGGTCCTCGCGGGCGGCGGTGCGCATCTCCGTGGCCCTGGCGGATGACAAGATCATCACGCGGGAGGAAGCCCTGATGCGGGTGCAGCCCCGCACGCTGACCGAATTGCTGCACCGGCAGGTGGACCCGCGCACCAAGCGCGACGTGATCGGGCGCGGCATCGCCGCCAGCCCCGGTGCCGCCACCGGCAAGATCGTCTTTACCGCGACAGAGGCGCAGGCAAGTGCCGCGCGGGGCGAAGCCTGTATCCTGATCCGGCGCGAAACCTCGCCCGAGGACATTCGCGGCATGCATGCCGCCGCCGCCGTGCTGACAGAGCGGGGCGGCATCACCAGCCATGCCGCCGTGATCGGGCGCGGCATCGGCCTGCCCTGCGTGGTGGGGGCCTCCAACATGCGGTTCAACCTGCGCAAGGGCCAGATCACCGCATCGGACGGGCGGACATTCTCCACCGGGGACGAGATCACCGTGGACGGCTCCAACGGTCAGGTGCTGGCCGGGGCCGCCCAGATGCGCGAAGCGGCGCTTGACGATACTTTCAACCGGCTGATGACCTGGGCCGAGGAGGTGGCGGACATCAAGATCCGTGCCAATGCCGACACCCCCGCCGATGCCCAGACCGCGCGCAATTTCAACGCCCATGGCATCGGGCTGTGCCGGACGGAACATATGTTCTTTGATCCCGGCCGCCTGACGGTGATGCGCGAGATGATCTTTGCCGAAACCGGGGAGGATCGGCGCGCGGTGCTGGAGCGGCTGCTGCCGATGCAGCGCGACGACTTTACCCAGTTGTTCCGCATCATGCAGGGCCAGCCGGTCTGCATCCGGCTGTTCGACCCGCCGCTGCATGAATTCCTGCCCGGTGACAAGGCCGGCCAGCGCGAGCTGGCGGAGGCGCTGAACCTGCCCCTGTCCGACGTGATCCGGCGGGTCGAGGGGCTGAGCGAATACAACCCGATGCTGGGGATGCGCGGTGTGCGCCTGGGCGTGACGGTGCCGGAAATCTACGAGATGCAGGCCCGCGCGATCTTTGAGGCGACCATTGCCGCCAGCCGCGATGGCGAGCCGGTGGTGCCCGAGGTGATGATCCCGCTGGTCAGTGCCCGCCGCGAGGTGGAGCTGATCAAGACCTCCGTCGATGCCATTGCTGCCGCCGTGCGCAATGAAACCGGGGTGCAGTTCACCTATCGCCTCGGCGTGATGGTCGAAACGCCCCGCGCCGCCCTGCGGGCAGGTGAAATCGCGCCCCATTGTTCCTTTCTCAGCTTCGGCACCAATGACCTGACGCAGATGACCTATGGGCTGTCGCGCGACGATGCGGGGCGGTTCATGTCGAATTATGTCCAGCAGGGCGTTTTCCCGGAAGACCCGTTTCACGTGCTTGAT
The DNA here is from genome assembly GCF_027213915.1 of Sulfitobacter sp. G21635-S1. Lineage (NCBI taxonomy): Bacteria > Pseudomonadati > Pseudomonadota > Alphaproteobacteria > Rhodobacterales > Roseobacteraceae > Sulfitobacter > Sulfitobacter sp. G21635-S1. Next base: position 99,684 of record NZ_JAPWGV010000009.1, on the reverse strand, counting down.
ACGGACGGGGTAGGGGAGCTGCTGCAACTGGGCGCGGAACGTGGCCGCAAGGCCCGTCCGGGCATCACCTTGTCGATCTGCGGGGAACATGGCGGCAACCCCGAATCAATCGCTTTTTGCCGTGCGGTGGGATTTGACTATGTTTCCTGCTCGCCGTTTCGCGTACCGGTTGCACGGCTGGCGGCCGCGCAATTGGCGATCGGCCACAAGATCGGGTAGCAGGCGGTATTCCGCCATCTAGTACTTGACGTCCAATATGTCGCACGGGCCGATGGGTTTACGCGCGGCCCATTCTTGGCTAGGCCCGCCCCAACCGAAATAACATAATGGGGGCGCAGGATGCGTCTGTTTCTTTCCACTGCCAGCTTTCTGCTGCTCTCGCTCATGCTGATGGTGCCGGTCGCGGCACATGCCAATGCGGAGAAGGCAGAAGAACTTGCACGGCTCGAAACCAATGGTCTGAAATCTGCCGGGGCGAAACGGTTGAAGTCTTTCGTCAGCGCGCCGGAGGGTGCGCAGGGGGATGTGAAATTCTCCAAGGCCTGGCTGGATGCACAGCCCAGGGCGAACGGGTCGTCTGAATGGCGCTGTCTGGCCGAGGCGCTCTATTTCGAAGCGCGCGGCGAGACGGTCAAGGGCCAGTTCGCGGTTGCCGAAGTGATCAAGAACCGCGTCAAGAGCGGACGTTTCCCGGGGTCTTTCTGCGGGGTGATCCACCAGGGCACCGGCAAGAAGTACCAATGCCAGTTCACCTATACCTGTGACGGCAACAAGGAAGTCATCGCGGAGCCCAAGGCCTTTGCCCGGGTGGCCAAGGTTGCCAAATACACCATCGACGGCAAGGTGCCTGCGCTGACAAACGGTGCCACGCATTACCACACCACTGCCGTGCGTCCGCGCTGGAGCAAGGTCTATACCAGAACCGCGCAGATTGGCGTGCACTTGTTTTATCGTCATACTTGGCGGTCGGCGTCCAACTGACGCCGTTTTCGGGTGCTGGCCTGACGGATTGCAGGCTGCTAAGGACGCGGTGACGCGGTAGAAATACCTCAGTCACCCCTGTCCGAGCCGCATGATCCGAAAGCCCTGCCATGTCCAAAGAAGCCCGCCTTGCCTTTGCCCATCCCTCCGAGCGGGCCGATGCCCTGGCCGGGGCGGACCCGCTGGACCGCATTTCCCTGCGCAATCACATTGTCGAGGTCGAGATCGGCGCCTTTCAGGCCGAGCGCGGCGTCAGGCAGCGCATCTGCTTCAACGTGGTGGTCGAGGTGCAGCCGCTGACCGGGCCGGTCGATGATGATGTGGACCGCATCCTGAGCTATGACCGCGTGACAGAGGCGATTGCCGCCGAACTGGCGGTGGAACGGCTGGCCTTGCTGGAAACCCTTGCCGAACGGGTGGCGGACCGCATTCTGCTGGAGCCGCAGGCGGTGCGTGCCTTTATCCGGATCGAGAAGCTGGACCGCGGCCCCGGTGCCCTTGGCGTCGAGATCGTGCGCGCGCGCGGCGATGCCCCGGCGGCAGAAGTCGCCCCCGGTGACGCGCCGCATCCCGAACTGGTCTATCTCAGCAATGCCGCCATCGCCTCGCCCCATCTGCCGGGCTGGCTGGACCAGCTGGAAGAACTGGGGCGGCCCCTGATCCTGTGTGTGGGGGCCCCGGATGTGGCGGCACCGCAGCTCACGCACCGCATGGCGCAGCGGCGGATCGACCTGCTGGCGATCGAGCAGAATGCCTGGGTGCTTGCGGCCCGCGACGACCGCTGCGTGGTGGTCGCCACCCGGACCGAACTGGACTGGGCGATGCGCAACGGCCAGACCTGCGTCTGGGCGCCATCCAAGATCGTACTTGATTCCGTCGATACCCCCTCGGCGCAACCGCATGACGCCGTGGCGCTGGCCGCATGGTTCGCCGCGACCTTCGATGCGGAGGAAATGCTGGTGGTGGGGGCCGATCTGCCCGAGGGCGCATCCGTCCCCCTGCGCGGTGTCTCGCTGGACCAGGCAAAGCTGTGAGGGTCTATTACCGACCGCTGGCGCAGGTCGGCCCGGCCCGGCCGGAAGGGGCTGTGGCGCTTGCCGGGGGCTGGGCATGGTTCACCCATGCCGAAGCCCTGTCGCGGACAGAACCATCCCGCGTCATCCCGGCGCAGGAGATCCCGGCAGAGCCGCTGGCGGCGCTGTCTGCGCCGCGTGCCCCGGTTGGCGGGCTCCACATGGGCCAGCCCCGTGTCATGGGCATCCTGAACGCGACGCCGGACAGTTTTTCCGACGGTGGGCTGCATGCGGCGGCGGATGATGCCATCGCGGCGGGTCTGCGGATGCGGGATGCGGGGGTGGACCTGTTCGATGTGGGCGGGGAATCGACCCGGCCCGGCGCGGTGACGGTGGACCCCGAAGAGGAGGCGCGCCGCGTTGTCCCGATCATCGCCGGGCTGCGCGAGACCGGCGTGCTGATCTCTGTCGATACGCGCAAGGCCAGTGTCGCAGAGGCCGCGCTGGAGGCCGGTGCGGGGCTGATCAATGATGTTTCGGGCTTTACCTATGATCCGGCACTGGCCGGCGTGGCGGCAGGGGCGGGCGTGCCTGTCTGCGTGATGCATGCGCTGGGGGACCCGGCCACGATGCAAAAGAACCCGCAGTATGAAAATGTGCTGCTGGATGTCTATGATTTCCTCGCAGCGCAGATCGCGGTGCTGGAGGGCGCGGGCATCGCCTGTGACAGGATCATCGCGGACCCCGGCATCGGCTTTGGCAAGACGCTGGAGCACAACCTGACGCTGCTGTCGGGGCTCAGCCTGTTTCACGGTCTGGGCGTGCCGATTCTGCTGGGCGCCTCACGCAAAGGTTTCATCGGGACACTTGGGAACGCGCCTTTGGCGGGTTCCCGCGCAGGCGGGTCGATTGGCGTGGCTCTGGCGGGGGTGACGCAGGGGGCGCAGATATTGCGGGTTCATGACGTGGCAGATACCTTGCAGGCAATCACGCTGTGGCGTGCGGCAATATCAGGACGACGAGATGACTAAGCTATTTGGCACCGACGGCGTGCGCGGCACGGCAAACATCTATCCGATGACCGCCGAAATGGCGCTGCGCATCGGTGCGGCGGTGGGTCGGTACTTTCGCCGCGAGAGCAAGGGGGTGCACCGGGTGGTCATCGGCAAGGACACCCGGCTGTCCGGCTATATGTTCGAAAACGCGCTGACCGCCGGCCTGACCAGTTCGGGGATGAATGTGCTGCTGCTGGGCCCGGTGCCGACGCCGGCAGTGGGCTTGCTGACCCGGTCGATGCGCGCCGATCTGGGGGTGATGATTTCGGCCAGCCACAATCACGCGCATGACAACGGGATCAAGTTCTTTGGTCCCGACGGCTACAAGCTGTCAGATCAGGCGGAGGCCGAGATCGAGGCGCTGGTGGCCGACGGGGTCGAGATGGTGCAGGCGCCCGAGATCGGCCGCGCCAAGCGGATCGACGACAGCCGCTTTCGCTATATCGAGCGGGTCAAATCCTCCTTTCCCCGGCAGATGCGGCTTGATGGTCTGAAGGTGGTGATCGATTGCGCCAATGGTGCCGCGCACCATGTGGCGCCGATGGCCCTGTGGGAACTGGGGGCGACGGTGGTGCCGATGGGGGTTTCCCCCAATGGGCACAACATCAACGAGGGCTGCGGATCGACCCATCCGGAGGCGGCGGCAGAGGCGGTCGTGGCGCATGGTGCCGATGTCGGGATCTGCCTTGACGGGGATGCGGACCGGGTTGTCCTGATCGACGAGAACGGCATGGTCGGCGATGGTGACCAGTTCATGGCGCTGATGGCAGCACGCTGGGCCGACGAGGGCAAGCTGGCAGGCGGCGCGCTGGTCGCCACGGTGATGAGCAACCTTGGCCTGGAGCAATTCCTGGAAGGGCGCGGCCTGCGGCTGGAACGTACCAATGTCGGTGACCGCTATGTGGTGGAACGGATGCGCAAGGGCGGCTTCAACCTCGGCGGGGAACAATCGGGCCATATCGTGATGACAGACCATGCCACCACCGGCGACGGCCTGATGGCGGGGCTGCAATTCCTGGCCGAGATGTGCCAGTCGGGCAAGGCGGCGTCGCAATTGCTGCATCAGTTCGACCCGGTGCCGCAATTGCTGAAGAATGTGCGCTTCGGCGCGGGTCAGACCCCGCTGGAGGATGCTGCGGTGCAGGCGGCCATCGCGCAGGCGGAGGCAGATCTTGCCACCGGCGGGCGGTTGCTGATCCGCAAATCGGGGACCGAGCCGCTGGTGCGCGTCATGGCCGAACATGAGGATGCGGCGCTGATGGAACGGGCCGTTGACAGCGTGGTCGATGCCGTGGGCGATGCGGTTTCACTGCCTGCTGACGGTTGATCGCGGCGAATCACCCCAGTCTTGCGCGCTTCATGTCCATGATCAGGCCGATTGAATCCATATAAAGCGTGCCCACGACCTTGGCGTTGCGGGCCGCTTTCCTCTGGGCCTGCAAAGCGGCGGTATTGCTTTTGTTGGCTTTGCGCAGGGTGGTTTCCACCGCGGCATTCTGGCCTGCGATCGGGATGCTGAGCCTTACCGAACGTGCCTTGGCCAGGGCCGCCGCGCCGTTCTTGCTCATCTCGGCAAAGAGCGCATCGCCATGCTGGCGCACCGAGCCGACCTTGGCCGCGCGTTTGGTACGTTGCCGGGCAGGCACACCGCCCGCTGCGCGGCTGTCTGCCACAAGTTTGGCATTCCTGATGTTCTGCGTCATCACCAGCACGGCCAGGAACAGCACGAGCAAATGCACCTGCGTCACAATCAGCAGGATCAGCGTCGCAGTGGAGGGCGAGCGCCCCTCGCCACCGGCTTCTGCCGCGTCCGGCGTGGTGAAAAAGCCCGCGACGGCAAGGGCCGTCAGCGTTGAAACGACGTCTCTTCTGTCAAATCTAGTCATGGTTTCCCCCTTCCTGAATGCCTTTCGCTTATACCTCGCGGCGCTGTCGTCGCTCAGGTCGCGTCGCGTTCATGAGAGGTCACGCGATGCGGTCTAACCTGTTGGTTTCGCATGTCCGAGGCGTTCAGAACCGGCTCAAATCCGGGCGAAATGTCCCAAGGCGTAGAAGTCCAGGATCTCGGGCAGCGTCAGGTGGTTCAGGTGTAATGCGAAGTGCGATCAATAGGGTCAGGATAGCGCGAAAACGGAAAATCACCAAATCCGGGGTTTCGCCTATCGCGTCTGACGAAATACCCGAAGCTTGAGGTATCACGTAACCTGTTGAAATTCCTGATTTCAGGCAGCGTTAGACGCTTTACCGGCCAAACAGCCGCCGCAGCGCGCCAAACTGGCTGAGGGCGACGCCGGCCAGGATCAGCGCCATGGCACCGATCAGGGCGGGGGGCAAGGGCTCTGACAGCAGCAGCGCGCCCAGAACCACGGACCAGACCGGCACCTGATAATTCACCAGGCTCATGAAGACGGGACCGGCGCTGCGCACCACCGTCACCCGCAGCAGGTTGGCGGCCGCCGTCGGCACAAGGCCGAGAAAGGCCAGCACGAACAATGTATTGCGGTCGGGCAGTGGCGGCGGCCCTTCGACGGCCCAGGCGGCGGGCAGGATCAGGGTGGCACCGATCACCAGCAGAATCGCGGCCAGCCCGATGGTATCCACGGCAGGCAGGCGGCGCATCAGGATCGAGCTGACGGCATAGCAGGCCGCCGCCGCGATGCAGGCAAGGCGGCCGGGCAGTTCCAGCGCCGTGCCGCTGCTCTCGAAAGCCCGGCTGCCGATCAGCAGGCAGACCCCGGCAAAGCCAAGAAGAAAACCGATCACCTTGCGGGTGTTGAGCCGTTCGCCGGGCACAAAGAAATGCGCCAGCGGCAAGACGATCAGCGCGATGGCGGCCATCGAGACACCTGCAAAGCCGGAGGTGACATGCTGTTGGCCCCAGGCCAGCAGGGAAAACGGCACGGCCCCGCTGAGCGCCCCGATGAGGACAAGGGCCACAAGATCGCCACCGGCGGGCGGGCTGGCGAAAAGCCTGAACCCCCGCACCCCCCAGACCACGACCATCACAAGTGTCGCAAAGACGATGCGCGCCGCAGCCAGCCAGAAGGGCGTGATGCCGCGCAGCGCAATTTCGGTGACAAGAAAGGTGCCGCCCCAGATGAGGGCCAGCAGGGCGATCATCAACCAGCTGGTTGTGGTGATCCTTGGGGCATCATGCATGGGCTGTCCTTTTGCTCATGCACTGATGGGCCCGGATCAGGGCGATGTCAAAGGTGAATGCTTCGATCCCGGTCGAATGATGCCGGTCAGGGGCGGCGGGATAAAGCCGGGGCATTTCGCGCAGCTGTCATGACCCGCCGGGGGAGAGGTGCGAAGCCCGGTCAGAACCGGGCTTCGCAGGTGGTCATACCGATCAGTTCTTGGATTTGTCGACCATCTTGCCGGCAGAGATCCAGGGCATCATCTCGCGCAGTTTTGCGCCGACCTGTTCGATCTGGTGTTCGTCGTTCATGCGGCGTCTGCCTTTGAAGAAGGGCTGACCCACGGCGTTTTCCTGCATGAAGTCGCGCACGAAGGCACCGGACTGGATGTCGTTCAGCACTGCTTTCATCCGCGCCTTGGTCTCGTCATAGGGCAGGATGCGCGGGCCGGAGACATATTCGCCGTATTCGGCCGTGTTGGAGATCGAGTAGTTCATGTTGGCGATGCCGCCTTCATAGATCAGGTCCACGATCAGCTTCACTTCGTGCAGGCATTCGAAATAGGCCATTTCCGGCGCGTAGCCGGCTTCGACCAGGGTCTCGAAACCCATGCGGATCAGTTCGACCAGACCGCCACAGAGCACCGCCTGTTCGCCGAAGAGGTCGGTTTCGCATTCTTCGCGGAAGTTGGTTTCGATGATGCCCGACCGGCCACCGCCGATGGCGGAGCAATAGGACAGGCCGATTTCCAGCGCCTTGCCGGAAGCGTCCTTGTCCACGGCCACCAGACAGGGCACGCCGCCGCCCTTGGTGTATTCGCCGCGTACAGTGTGACCGGGGCCCTTGGGCGCCATCATGATCACGTCGATGCCTTCTTTCGGCTCGATCAGGCCGAAATGCACGTTCAGACCATGGGCAAAGGCAATCGCGGCACCTTCGCGGATGTTGTCATGGACATATTTCTTGTAGGTTTCGGCCTGAAGTTCGTCGGGCATGGTGAACATGATCAGGTCGGCCCATGCGGCGGCTTCGGCGATGCCCATGACCTTGAGGCCTTCGCCGGTTGCCTTGGCGGCGGAAGCGGAGCCTTCGCGCAGGGCGACGACGAGGTTCTTGGCACCTGAATCGCGCAGGTTCAGGGCGTGGGCATGGCCCTGCGAGCCATAGCCGAGGATGGCGACCTTCTTGTCCTTGATCAGGTTCACGTCGCAGTCACGGTCATAATAAACGCGCATATCGCTTGTCCTTTGGTTGGTGAATTCTGAGGTGCACCATAGGGATGTTGGCGCTGGTGGCCATTGATGTTTTATGTGTATTTGGGGAACAATGAAAAATGTTATTCGTCAAATTGGCAAAGAACGGAAAAATCATGCTTGATGATGTCGACCGCCGATTGTTGCGCTACTGGCAGGCAGAGCCGACGCTGAGCCCGGCGGACCTGGGCGAGCGCTGCGGCATGACCGCGGGCAAGACCGCGCGGCGCATCGCGCGGCTGGAGGAGGCGGGCGTGCTGCGCGGGGTGGGGGCGGTGATCAACTGGGCCGCATTGGGCTATGCGGTGGAGGTGTCGCTGCGGGTGACGCTGGACAAGACCCAGGGCAATGCCTTTGACAGTTTTCTGGCCAGGGCGCGGCAGGTGCCGGAGGTGATCGAGGTGCAGACCTTTCTTGGCCGGGTCGATGTGCGGCTGTCGATCATCGCGCGCGACATGGCGCATTATCAGGATATCTACCGCAGCCGCATCCTGACCCTGCCGCATATCGCGGATATCGAAGCGCTGATGCATGTGGCGCGGATCAAGATGGAGGCCGCGTTGCCGCTATGACCGAATTGGACGCCATCGACCGCAAGCTGATCCGGGCGCTGGCGCGGGACGCGCGGCAATCGGCCAGCGCCCTGGGCAAGCGTTTCGGCCTGTCCCAGCCCGCCACCTGGCGGCGCATCCGGCGGCTGGAGGAGGCGGGGATCATCCGCGCGCGGCAGCTGCGGCTGAACGCCGAGGCGCTGGGGTTTGGCGTAACCGTCTTTCTGGGCATCAAGCTGGCGACCAAGGGGCGGGTCTCGCTGGAGGATTTCGAACGTGCTGTCGTGGCGATTCCCGAGGTGCAGACGGTGGAACATGTGCTGGGCATGTATGACTATCGCCTGCGGGTGGTTGCGCGCGACCTGCCGGATTTCGAGCGGGTCCTGCGGCGGCGCATCATGACATTGCCCGGTGCGGGCGAGGTCGAGGCGAATGTGCTGCTGAGCGAGGAGCGCCTGCCGGGGCCGCTTTGACGACGCCTTGCCTGGCGGGAATTGCCAAGCGCGTCATCGCCGCCTAAGACCGGTGCATGATCTTACAGAAGGAACCTGACGATGGCATTGCTCGATTCCGTGGACCCTGCGGGGCTTGATGAATTTTCGGTGGTCTTTACCGACCGTTCGCTGAACCACATGTCGGCGGCCTTCCAGCAGGTGATGCGCGACATTTCGGCGATGCTGCGCGAGGTCTATCAGGCCGATGCGGTGGCTCTGGTGCCCGGTGGCGGCACCTATGCGATGGAGGCGGTGGCACGCCAGTTCGCCCGCGGGGCAGAGGTGCTGGTGGTGCGCAACGGCTGGTTTTCCTACCGCTGGAGCCAGATCATCGAAAGCGGCGATCTGACCGGGAATGTCACGGTGATGAAGGCGCGCGCGCAGGGCAATGCCCCGGCCAGCCCCTTTGCACCCGCCCCGATCGAGGATGTGGTTGCCGCGATTGCGGAGAACAGGCCGCAGGTGGTCTTTGCGCCGCATGTGGAAACTGCAGCGGGTGTGATCCTGCCGGATGATTACATTGCCGCCATGGCCAGGGCCGCGCATGAGGTCGGTGCGCTGATGGTGCTGGACTGCATCGCATCGGGCTGTGCCTGGATCGACATGCGGGCGCTGGGGGTGGATGTGCTGATCTCCGCCCCGCAAAAAGGCTGGTCGGCCTCGCCCTCTGCCGGGCTGGTGATGATGTCCCGGGATGCCGAGGCGCGGCTGGCAGAGACCCGGTCTGACAGTTTCGCCATCGACCTGGCAAAATGGCGCGCGATCATGAAGGCCTATGAGGATGGCGGTCATGCCTATCACGCGACCATGCCGACCGATGCGCTGCGCGCCTTCCGGGATACGATTCTGGAAACGCGGGACTACGGCTTTGCGCGTTTGAAGGAGGCGCAGTGGCGTCTGGGCGAGGGCGTGCGCGGGATGCTGCGCGACAAGGGTGTTGTGTCGGTTGCCGCCGAAGGGTTTGGCGCACCGGGTGTGGTTGTGAGCTATACCGACGATCCCGAAATCCAGTCCGGCCGCGCCTTTGCCGCCCAGGGCATGCAGATCGCAGCGGGTGTGCCCTTGCAGGTGGGCGAGCCCGAAGGGTTCAGCACTTTCCGGCTGGGGCTGTTCGGATTGGACAAGCTCTATGACGTGGATACCACGCTTGCGCGGCTCCGGGCGGTGGTGGACAAGGTTCTCTGACCGCCGCCGGGGCCGTGATACTGGCGGTTGGAATGGAGGGATTCTGACATAAGGAAGCGCGGACAAGTGCTTCTTTATGCTCCAGTATTCGATCCTGACAGGGCCGCCGACGACGGGTTCAGGCGGTTCCTACCGGACACCCAAACCCATCTGCATCAGCATCCTGCGCACCGGGGCCAGCCCGTAAAGCGCATTGAGCCCGGCGGCGCGGGCATCCCGGGCCAGCGGTGTGCTGGCCTGGCTGGCGCGGTTCAGCAGGTCGATGCCCCGTACCCGCAATTGAATGTCGCTGAAACGGGCCTGATGATAGGCCTCCAGCATCGCGGCGTCGCCCAGGGCATCGGGGCGGGCCTGCGCCAGTTCCAGCAGGGTTGCGATGTCTTTCAGCGACATGTTCAGTCCCTGCGCCCCGATGGGCGGCAGCACATGTGCGGCCTCCGCGATCAGGGCCAGCCGTTCGCCGGTCAGGCTTGCGGCATGCTGGCTGATGATCGGCCAGAGGTTGCGCGGCGTGACCAGGGTGAGCGGGCCGAAGAGATGGCAGGAGCGCTCCGACATTTCCCGTTCAAATGCCGCGACCGGCATCTCTGATCGGGCAAGCTGTGCCGGTCCGTCATCCATCCAGACAATGGCAGAGCAGGGCAGGCCCTCATGATCGGGCAGCGGCACCAGCGTGAAGGGGCCGCCAGTGCGGTGAATCTCGGTCGAGACATTCTCATGCGGGATCGGATGTGTCGCGGCAAAGGCCAGCGCCTTTTGCCCGTAGCGCCGGGTGGTGACGGCGATTCCGGCGGCCTCGCGCATCGGGCTTGTGCGGCCGTCGGCGGCGATGACAAGCCGCGCGGTCACGCGGCTGCCGTCGGTCAGACCCACGCGGGCCTCGGCCATGCGGGTGAACAGGGATGTGGTGCCAGTACCGGGCCTGAAATCGACGGATGGCAGTGCCGCCAGTCGCGCCACCAGTTCACGGCGCAGCAGCCAGTTGGGGAAATTCCACCCGAAGGGCGCGTCGGAGATGTCGGCGGCGTCAAATTCGCGGGTCACGCGCGGCTCTGCCTGCGCTCCGCCGGCATCGACAATGCGCATGATCTGCAAGGGCGCAGCATGCGGGGCGAGCGCGTCCCAGACGCCTGCATCCTCCAGCACCTTTCGGGCCGGTTGCAGCATCGCCGTGCTGCGCATGTCGGCGCCTTTGGCGTCACGGGCTGTCACCGGCGGGGCCGGGTCAACGCAGATCACGTCGAACCCGGCGGTGCCAAAGGCCGCAGCCGCGGTAAGGCCCGCGATCCCGCCGCCGGAAATCAGAATGTCGCAGTCAAATTCCATAAAGGATATCCAGGGCCTGTGGACGTTCATCGTCGACCACCCGTTTCAGTCCAAAATTGCTCAGTTCCAGGCAAGAGAGCGCAGGAATAACCAGCTATTTCAAGCTCTCTTTGCGCAGAAATGGGCAATTTTGGCGAAACCCCTTCGGGGCGCGGCGGATTTTGCCTCTGCCCTCCCGGATGTTCGCTTCCAATGATCACATTGCTGCGCTCACATCACGGCGCCAGCGGCAAAATCCGTCTCGCGCGGGTGGTCGAAGATGAACGTCCACAGGCCCTAGCCTTTCAGCAGGCCAAGGAAAGCGGTCAGATCGTCGGTATGGTAGTGAATATGCGCGGCATCGCGTCGCGCCGGGGCGACGTGGACGGTTTTCATCCCCATTGCATGGGGCGCGATCAGGTTGCGGTCATCATCCTCGAACATGGCGGCGCGGTCCGGCGCCAGACCGTCCAGCGCGAACACCCGGTCGAATGCGGCGCGGTCGGGTTTGGGCAGAAAGCCCGCGTGTTCAACGCCATAGACCGCATCGAACAGCCCGCTTAACCCGCGCGCGGCCAGCACCCGTTCGGCATAGGGGGCGCAGCCGTTGGTATAGACAATGCGCCGCCCCGGCAGGGCGCGGATCTGTGCGGCCAGTTCCGGGTCGGGGGTCAGGCTGTCCATGGAAATGTCATGGACATCTTCCAGATAGGGGGCCGGGTCCACGTCATGTTCGCGCATCAGGCCGGCCAGGGTGGTGCCATGGGTCTGCCAGTAGTGCAGGCGCAGCCGGTCGGCCTCGGGTTGTGCCACATTCAGGCTGCGCATCACCCAGGCGGTCATCCGCACCTCGATCAATGCGAAAAGCCCGGCAGAGGGCGGGTACAGCGTGTGGTCGAGGTCAAAGACCCAGGTGTCCACATGGGAAAAGGCATCGCGCGTCATGTGCTTGTGTTAGGCGCTGGATCGCGGCCCTGCAAGCCTTGCGCTGCTGCGGCAGGGCGCTAAGGTGGCGCGTCAAAGAGGAAATTCGCCATGCCGCCGCCAAAACCCGGATCGACCGATGCCTATTCCATGATCCTGGATGCCATCGACACTGGCATTTACCGCCCCGGCGACCGGCTGGTCGAAAGTGAACTGGCGGAGCGGTTCGGCGTGTCACGCACGCCGGTCAGGGAGGCATTGCAACGGCTTGAAACCCAGTCCTTGCTGTCGCGCGACGGGCGCAGCCTGATTGTCGCCTCGCTGGATCACAACCAGACCGCCGAGCTTTACGTGGTGCGCGGAGAGCTGGAGGGGCTGGCCGCCCGTCTGGCCGCGCGCCATGCCACGCCGGAGGAAATCCGGGTGCTGCGCGAGATGGTCAGCGCCGATGATGCGCTGGTGGGCGACCCCACGGCGCTTGCCCGGTCGAACCGGCGGTTTCACAAGCAGATCCATCTGGCCTCGCACAACCGCTATCTGGTGCAGCAGCTGGACCTCGTCTACCGCTCCATGGCGCTGATGGCGACGACCTCGCTTGCTGCCGAGGGGCGCGGAGAGATTGCCCAGGCCGAACACGACCGGATTGTCGCCCGCATCGAGGCGCGCGATGAGGCGGGGGCGGAAGAGGCGTTGCGCTCGCATATCTCCCTCGCCTTTGTCACCAGGCTCAAGCAGGAGGCCGCGCGGCTGGAGACGGATGGGTGACAGGCGTGGCGCCATGCGCCGTCTTGTCCCAGAAAAACGGGCTGACCACGAATTCATGCAATGCCTTGTAGGCGGCCAGCGCCCCCATCGGAAAATAGAGCGGCGTGCTGAGCACCCAGCCCGTCAGGTGCCGGTGGCGGGGGCCTGACACCGCCACCATCGCGATGCAGAGATTCACGATTTCGGCCAGTGCAAAGAAACCCGCCAGCAGCCACATGGCCGGGGCACCCAGGGTCTGTGACACGGGATGTGTCACGCCGAAGAGCGTGATCCAGAAGGACCAGAGCAGCGGCGCGCAGGCAAACTGCGAAAAGGTGGCCAGCAGCAGGGTCTGCACGCCCCAGAAGCGTTTCCAGCCCAGCTCGCGCAGCAATTGCCGGGGGTGCCGCATATGGACGATCCAGGTGATCAGGAACCCCTTGAGCCAGCGCGAGCGTTGCCGCACCCAGGGCCAGGCACGGCAATTCGCCTCCTCATAGGTGACGGTCGGCAGCAGTTCGGTAACATAGCCATGGCGCGCCAGCCGCACGCCGAGATCGGCGTCTTCGGTCACGTTATGGGCGTCCCAGCCGTTCAGCTTTTCCAGGATGTCGCGGCGAAAGAACAGGGTTGTGCCGCCCAGCGGGATCACCATGCCAAGCCGCGCGACCCCGGGCAGGATCATCCGCCACCACGTCGCGTATTCGATTGTAAAGCAACGGGAAATCCAGTTCGTCTTGCTGTTGTAATAATCCAGGATACCCTGCAGGCAGGCCACGTTTTCCGGCGCGGACTGAAACCGGGTCACCACCTTTTCGATCTGGTCGGGCTCCGGCGCATCCTCGGCATCCCAGACGCCGATGATACTCCCCTCGCAGAAATCCAGCGCGTAGTTCAGCGCGCGGGGCTTGGTGGTCAGCCCGTTTCCCGTCGGCACTTCGATCACCGTGATCCAACCGGGCAGCTTTGTGCGGGCGATGGTCTGTCGGGTCAGCTGGTCTTCCTCTTCCAGGACCAGAATCACGTTCAGCAGCGACTTGGGATAGGTCAGCCGGGACAGGCGGGCGATCAGGGCACCCGCGATTTCGGTCTCCTTCAGCAGGGGCACCAGGATTGACACCCGCGGCAGCCTGAAGGGGGTGCAGGCGGCAGGGCGGTCTGGCGGCCGGTCGGCCAAAAAATGAGACAGCTGCGCGGCAAAGGCAGCAATCTTCAGCCCGGTGCTGAGCATCAGCGTCACAAAGGCCCAAAGCAGCGCCACCGTCAGGGTCCAGAGCGGTGCCAGAACCAGCGCGGCACCGGTGGCCGCGCAGATGGCCAGGGCCAGGTAACGACGTGCATTGCCTTCCCCGTGCCAGCTGCGGCAGCTTTCGACCTCGGGCACGCGCTGCGCCGCGCGCAGCGCCAGTTCAGGGCCATAAAGCAGGCCGATGTTGTGCCGGATCTGGCGCGCGTCCGAGATTACCGGCAAAAGCGCGAAGCCTTCGGGCATCATGCAGGCCCGAAGCCTGTCAAAATCGGCCGGATTGCTGGTCGCGACCAGCAGAATGCCCCCCACGCGCATCCAGGGCACCACGCGAAAACGCAGGCAGAGCGCGGCCGGCAGGGCCTCGGTCAGTGTCGGGTCAGGGGGGTCGATCGCCAGATCGACCCGATGCGCGCGGCATTGGGCGCAGAGGGCGTCCAGAACCTCATCTTGTGTGGCAAGTCCCTGGCAAATCAGGATTTCGCCCAGTGGCGCATCAAGGCGCCGTTGCAAATCCAGCGCATGCAGCAGATCGCGGGTTCCGATCACGCCTGCGTCGATCAGATGCCGACCAAGCGGCTTGTGGGGCAACGCGGGTTGCGCAACCGTTGCTTCGGGCCAATGCAGGCGAAGGTTACTCATGCGTTACCGGCCCGAATGTTTCTACTTCGGACAGGGTATGAATGAACCGGTTAAGGCTGCACTAACAGAAGATTAACAAGGGGTTAACGGCGCGGGGCAGCTCAGGCCTGCGCCGGTTCCGGGGCGCGTTCCGCCATGGCGGCGGCAAAACGCTCGAACAGGTAGTAGCTGTCCTGCGGGCCGGGCGAGGCTTCGGGGTGGTGCTGCACGGACCAGACCGGGCGGTTCTCCAGCCGGATGCCGCAGTTGGATCCGTCAAACAGGGAGACATGGGTTTCCACCACCCCATCTGGCAGGGATTGCCCATCGACCGCGAAACCGTGGTTCATCGAGGTGATTTCCACCTTGCCGGTATCGTAGTCCTTGACGGGGTGGTTGGCCCCATGGTGGCCGTGGCTCATCTTGACGGTCTTGCCACCCAGGGCGAGCGCCAGCATCTGGTGGCCAAGGCAGATGCCAAAGACGGGCAGGTCGGTCTTGTCCAGCACGTCGCGGATCATCGGCACGGCATAGACGCCGGTTGCCGCCGGGTCGCCCGGTCCGTTGGACAGGAACACCCCGTCCGGCTGATGCGCCATGATGTCGTCAAAGGTGGCCGTGGCGGGCAGGACCGTCACTTCGCAGCCGGCAGAGGCCAGGCAGCGCAGGATGTTGCGCTTGGCACCGTAATCCACCGCGACGACCCTGTGCCTCGGGCTTTCCTGTTTCGGATAGCCATCGGGCCAGGCCCAGCGCATTTCATCCCAGCGATAGGATTGCGCACAGGTCACGTCCTTGGCCAGGTCCATACCTTCCAGCCCAGCAAAGGACCGGGCGGCGGCCACCAGCGCCTCGATGTCGAAATTGCCCTCGGGGTCATGGGCCAGCGCCACATGCGGCGCGCCCAGATGCCGGATCGCACGGGTCAGGCGCCGGGTGTCCACGCCGCCGATGGCAATGCGGCCCCGCGCCGCCAGCCAGTCCGACAGCGGCTGCACATTGCGCCAGTTGCTGGGGTCGGTGGGCATCCATTTGACCACCATGCCCTCTGCCACCGGATCGCCGGTTTCGTCGTCTTCGGGGTTGGTGCCGACATTGCCCACATGCGGGAAGGTAAAGGTCACGATCTGGCCCGCATAGGAGGGGTCGGTCATGATTTCCTGATAGCCGGTCATCGCGGTATTGAAGCACAGTTCCGCCGTGGTCTGGCCGGTGGCACCAAAGCCCATGCCGTAAAAAAGCGACCCATCCGCAAGAGCAAGGCAGGCGGTCGGGCGAGGGTGGGTGGGCGCGGGCATCGGGGCAGCCTCCAGAACGGGGTGTGGCAGGGTAAACGGCTGGCAACCTACTGCCCGCCGGGGGCGGGGTCAAGGCTGCGGGCGAAAACAGATTTCCTTAAAGATCAACAGGTTGGCATTGCGCGCGCCCCATTGCCTGCCCCGCCCACTATGGGTATGGTAGGCTCTTTGATATTGTCTGGACCAAATAGGGGACCGCATGACACTGCGCACGCGCATTTCGGAATCGCTGAAACAGGCGATGAGAGACAAGGCCGCCGACCGGCTGTCCACCCTGCGGCTGATCAATGCCGCGATCAAGGACAAGGACATCGCGGTGCGCGCCACCGGCAACGATGACGGCGTGGCCGACGATGAGGTGCTGGCGATCCTTGGCAAGATGGCCAAGCAACGACAGGAATCGGCCCGCGCCTATGAGGAGGGCGGCCGGCTCGACCTTGCAGAGCGTGAGAACGCCGAAATCGAGGTGATCGAGGAATTCCTGCCCCGCCAGCTGACCGAGGCCGAGGTCGCCGCAGCGGTGGAAGCGGCCATTGCCGATCAGAACGCCAGTTCAATTCGTGACATGGGCAAGGTGATCGGCGTGCTCAAGGGCAAATACACCGGCCAGATGGATTTTGGCAAAGTTGGCCCGATGGTGAAGGAAAAGTTGAGCGGGGAGGGCTGAAGTCTCTGTCGCGAAAACGACTGCGCAGGGGCACGCGTTGCGGCAAGACGACTGGACCGGAACGATCAGCGCAGGGTGATCTCGCTTAATGCGGCATTCTTGCAGTGATCGCTCCGGTAGGTATCGCCCATTACCAGCTCGACCCACTCGACATTCTTGATTTCGCCAAGCTCAAAGCTCTGCACCGCTCCGTTGTCCTTGAGGTCCAGCTTGCGGGGGTTGCTGGCTGACGTGCGGATGCCAAGTGTGCGCACGCGTGCGGTGCCGTTGTCTCGGCCGTACAGGCCCTCCACACTCGGATCTCCGGTCACGATGTCGATCACACGCAGGGTGGTCGGGCGTTCGAAACTGAAACTGATGCTTGTCTTGCGGCCCGAATCCCTGTGCTCTGCGGACCAAGCGGTTGCGATATCACCGTCGAAGAGGTGGCCCATTTCGAACCGGTCGGCACGCGGTTTGTACGTCTGATATCGTGCGCAATGATGTTGGTTCACAAGGGTGGTCGATGCGCAGACCCGCGCGGGGCCGATTGCAAGCGCGAACCTCTGGCAGGTTTCGCCCTCAACGGCCGGGGCCTGCACCATCGGGCGGGCAGGCGTGGACGTGCCGTTGCGCCGCTCCCAGCCGCGCTGAACGGCCTCCAAGCGCTGGTGGCGGGGCGGATGTGTGGCCGAGCCCTCGGCGTCCAAGGATTTCCACAAGACCTGCGCCTGATCCAGTGACGCCCCCAGGGCCGCCAGCACGAAGCCTGCGTACTCATCAGCCTCCAGTTCGGTGGGCGGGCGCGATCCGCCAGCGGCGATGGTATGGCCCTGAAGGTGGTGACCGACCTCATGCGCCATCACCGCATAGAGCTGCCATTGGCTTTCGGGTTTGTCGCGATAGGTGCGCATCCAGATCGGGTTGAAGGCGAGATAGCGTTGTTCGTCGATGATGACCGCCGCCGCGTTGCCCACTTCCTGAGTTTCGACCACCTGAAAATTGGGAGCAAGCCCGGAGACACTTAGAATGTCGTTGACCACGCTCCAGACTTCCTGAACCGTGAAGCTGTCGGCTGCGGTGAGGTCCGGCACTTCGATTTCGACCTTTTCACAGCCGAGTATGGTACAGGCGACCTGTTCCTCTGCGACGGCCGGCGCGGACAGCAACAAGGCCAGAAGGGCGGCGGACGGGAACGGGCGCATGGCAATCTCCGACAGAATTGGGATCAGCCTATTATAAGGGGCGTTGATTGCACAAGTCGCGCTCAGCCGCGCAGCGACCGGCTGAGGTCGTCATAAAGCGCGATGCGCTCCTCCTCGCTCAGGAAACGGCCGATCTCGACCTCGCGGCCCTGGCCGGAGAGGGTGACGTAATGGGGCACCGGGCCATCCATTTCGTATTTCGTCACCCGGGTCCAATAGCGATTGCAATCCCATTCCTTCAGCTCGCCCTTGGCGGTGCGGTGGGTCAGCCGGGCGGTATCGGCGTCCAGCGTCAGGATCTCTTCGATCCGGCGCGCGTGATGGTTGCTTTGCAGGGCGAAATAGAGGCCCGCCACCGCCGCCAGCACGAAGGGCAGCAGCCCCCACAAAAGCACGGTGCCGAGCAGCGGCAGCGTCGGGATCAGGATCAGGGCGAAGGTGACCAGAACGAAAGCGACAAACCCCCTTGCAGGCAGCGACTGATGCGGCCAGAGGCGCATGCGCTGCGGGGTCTCGTCTGGTTTCGTGGTCCATTCATAGGGCATGGCGGGAAAATAGCGGCATCGCGGGCAGAGGCAATGCGGCACCTGCGCCCGGGCCGCGCGGTTCACGGCGCGTCAGCCAGCGGGGCTGTTCCAGAAGGTCTGGGAACATTTCAGCTCCGCTTCCAGCCATTTCGCGAACTTCCGGACACCGGGTTTGCGGGCGGAATACTGGCTGGTCGCCAGCCAGTAGGTCGCGCCGGTCAGGGACCTGTGGCGGAACGGAGAGATGATCTGCCCCCGCTCCAGCGCGTCGCTTGCCAGGGTTTCCCAGGCCATGAACACGCCCTGTCCCGTCATCGCCGCATCTAAACACAGTGAGGCGTCCGCATAGGTCGGGCCGGGCGGAAATCGCGGCATTTCAAGGTGATGATCGGACAGCCAGTTCCGCCATCCGTAAAGGTCATCGTTCTCGCGGATCACCGGGAATTTCAGCAGGTCTCGGGGCGTGTTGATCTGATCGGCGATCCCGGCGGAGCAGACCGGAAAGACGCGCTGATCCAGCAGTTTGGCGGCCCCGGTGCCCAGGGCCGGGTCGCTGCCCACGCGTATCCCGATGTCCACGTCCGACCGGTCCAGGTCAATCACCTGCACCGTGGGGAAAACCCGCAGGCCGATGCCGGGGTTTGCCTGATTGAATTTGTTAATTCTCCATATAAGCCAACGGCTTGCAAAGATCGGCGCGACCGAGACCGTCAGCGTCGTGCCCTGGGTGGCGTCAATATCGGACAGGATCGAGGAGAGTTCCGCCATGACGCGGGTCAGGCGCGGCGCGATCTCGGCGCATGTTCTGTTCGGCTTGAGGCCTGTGGAGGTGCGGATGAACAGGATCTGGCCCAGGGCGGTCTCTGCCTTGGTCAGGCGCTGGCTCAAGGCGCCGGAGGTGACCCCCAGTTCCAGCGCCGCGCGGGCAAGGGTGCCGTGGCGGGCGACGGCCTCCACCACCCTGAGCGATGCAAGCGGGATGTTGTTCAGGTTTCGCATTTAGTTTTTCTAAACATAAGCGCTGGCGAAGTCGATTCCATTTTGCCGGGGCCTGGCGGATCATCTGGCCATGACACATGCACTTGGAAATCTGTTTGGCTGGTTCAGCCGGGACAGGCGCAAGACCCGCGCCGAGGCCCATGCGCGCGCCCTCTGGGGCAGGGACCCTCTGTCGCATCCCGACATTGCCCGCATGACCGAGCGGGAGCGTGCGGACCTGCAGTTCCAGCCATCATGTATCGCGCCGGAATAGGGCTGTTTCGTATCGGTGGTTTGCGGTGGGCGGCGGTTTGTGGCCGAAGCAACGTGACGCGCGGCTTGTTCCGGGCATTGGCGTCAGTGATTGACGGCAGCATGCTGATCAACAGCAAAACCATCACCGGTGTTCAGCATGAACCGACATTGCTGCGCAAGCCAATCGACAGGATTGCTGTCCTCGCTTCCGAAACCGGATCTTCGTGCAGATTGCAGCGAAGGGCGGGAGAGAGACCAACCTGTGCTCTCAAAGTAAAGACCCATTGCCAAAGCAAAGCTTTGGCAGCGCCCGAACCGCCCCCACGGGGCGGGCGCTACTCGCCCACCCCTCGGTTCGGGCGCGACCTGTTTCGAATGTCGGACATGGCAGCAAAGTCCGCAGATCTGACCGTCACACGTGTCGCAGCGAAGGTCCGGAAAGAGCCCGGAGTTACATGAGGCGTCAGCCGGGCCAGCGCCTGCCCGGGGTGGGCGATGCTGACCTTGGTTCATGCCACTTTATTTCTCAACCGTGATGAATCCTAACGAGGGAACAACTAGCCTCACCAAATCGCCTACCCGTCATGCCAAAGGCATGCCGACGATCAACGGCGCACCTTCGGTGCGACGGGCGGGCAGGCGATGGCCCGGCGCCTTCGGCTTGTTCCGGGCCTGGGTGCTCATGTTTGATGGCAGCAAAGTCCACTCAGACGCCATTCGTCAACTTGTCGATGAAGGTCCGCTCTCAGCATGACTATGCCGACTGGGCGTGTCGATCCTGGCTGTCTGGCTATGTTGAAAGCCCCGGATCATGGCTGTCGGTTTGCGTGATCACCAGTACAGCAAAACCCAAGGACCGAACTTTCAACCGCTACCGCCCCTTGATCTCGATCGAGAAGCGTCGCATGGCCCCCTGTGGCGGTTTGGGGAAGGGGCCTGCGCCACGCACCAGCCGGACAGCGGCCTGATCAAGTGTCGCGGAGCCCGAACTGCGGGCGAGCGAGACCGATGCGATGCCGCCGCTGGCCGCGATGGAAAAGGCGATCACGGCGGTTCCCCTTGCATTGACCCGCGGCTTGCCCGCGCGGGACAGCCTGCGCATCACCACGCCGGGGTAATTGCTGGCTGCCGCATTGCCTGCCGCCTGTTTCTGCCCGCCGTTGCCGCTGGCGCGTGCCTTGGCGGTGGCTTTGCCGGAGGCCTCACCGGCACGGGTGTTCTGCCGGGCGTTGCCCTTGGGTTGAGACTTTTTCACAGCGCTGCGGGCTTCGGTCTTTGGCGGGGGCGGGGCCTTGTGTTTGGCCACAAAGGCGGCGCTGCGGAGCCTGGGGCGCGCAGATTGCGTGACGCTGGCGGTTTCGGGCGGCGTGCTGGCAAGCCTGTCGGGCACCGAGGTGCTGCTGAGGCTCCTGACCGCCGGGGCCGCGACATCGGGTTGCCGGGGGGCAAGCAAATCGCTGCTTGCCATGGCGGAGGGGGTGGCAGCCTCCGGTGCCATGGCTTCGGGGCTGCGCTGCGCTTCGGCCTTTGCGGGGGTTTTGGCCGGGGTGCTCTCGGCCGGTTCAGGCGTCAGTGCTGCATCTGCCTGTTCCGGCGCAAGCGTGCCTGCCGCCATGTCCTGAAAGCCACTGCCCAGGCGCACCTCGGCGGCGCCCTGCGCCCCTTCGATCTGCACAGGTTCCGGCGTGACCAGGACAAGCGCAAGCGCACCATGGGCCAGCACCGCGCACGACAGGGCGGCCCCTTTGGCGATGGCGGAAACACGGGTCATTGCAGCCCCCTTTCGGTGACGATGGCGACCTGTTTTGCCCCGGCGTTGCGCAGGTCACGGCCCAGGGTGATCAGGGTTGCCGCCGACAGGTCGCGGTCCGGCATGACCCGCACCCTGTCGCGCGCGCCCTGCGGCAGCTCGGCGTAGAATGCCGCAGCACTTGCCACCGGTGCGCCCCGGTGCGTCATGCGCCCGTCACTGTGCACGATCAGCACATCGGCGGGCGCGGTCCCCTCGATCCCTTCCGTGCGCACAAGCGCCAGATTTGCATCAAGTGGTGCCGCAATGGTGCCGGCCACCAGAAAGAAGATCAGCATCAGAAAAACGATGTTGATCAGCGCGATGGTCGGTTCGCGCCGGGATTTGCCACTGCGCCGTCTCATGACGGCTCCAGCACGGTCACGCTCAGCCCGGGGATGCCGCGCAGGGCGCCCAGAAGATCGGTCAGCCGTTGCGCCGTCACATCCGCGCGGGCCGCAACCAGAACGCCAAGGGGCGCGCCATCTGCGCGGTGCGGGGCCAGCGCCCCGGAAAGCTCCGGAAGCGCCAGGGCAGTGCCGTTCAGGCGCAGATCATCTGCCGAGAGCGAGACAAAAACCGGTTTCTGCGCGGGCGTGGCAGCGCCCGACCCGGCAGAGGCGAATTCGACCTCCGCAAAGCGGGTAAAGGTGGAGGTCAGCATGAAGAACAGCAGCAGCAGAAAGATCACGTCGATCAGGGAGGTCATCGACAAGGCGCGCCGCTGGCGGGTTCTACGCATGGGCCGGAACCCCGACAGCCTCGCCCGCATTGCCGTGACCCTGCGGGGCCAGGATCGTTTGCAGCGCCTTTTGCGCCAGCACCCGGTCGGCATCCATCCGTGCCTCGAACCAGCTCAGCACCACCGATGTGGGCATCGCCACGGCAAGCCCCACCGCCGTTGTCAGCAGCGCGACCCAGATGCCACCTGCCAGGATCGAAGGATCGACCTGCGCGCCCGCTTCCTGCAGGGCCTGAAAGGCAGAGATCATGCCCAGAACCGTGCCGAACAGCCCCAGCAGCGGGGCCAGCTGGGCCACCGAATCCATCAGGCGGAAACCGCCTTCGAGCCGGGCAAAGCGCGCCTCTGCCTCCGCTTCGAGCCGGGCGCGATCGACCTGACCGTCGAAGGCCATGGTCATCACGGGCACAAGGTAGCTGCGCGATTGCGCGACATGGCCCCGCGCCGCGCTGCGGTCGCCCGCATCCCAGGCGGCGATGGCGGCCTGCAGCGCCTTGTGGCGGCCGACACCTTCGACCGTGAATTGCCAGAGCTTGTACAGGACAACACTCAGAACAAGGACCGAAATCACCCCCAGCAGAAGCACGACCGGCCCCCCCAGGTCGGTGACGCGCTGGATGGCTTCCCGCACCGCCGCGATCATCCCAGCACCTCCGTCTCAACCCGGCTGCGCAGCTCCAGATCCTTGTTGCAGGCATCATCGGGCAGGTCCGTACCGGTGCAGGTTTCGGCCCCGTTGATCAGCAAACGGCCAAGCGCGGCGCAGGCCAGCCCCGGCACGACAAATTGCCGGGCCCTCGGACGGCTGGCGGGCAGGGTGCCAAAGTCGAAAAGGGTCAGCCGGTCTACCTGGCCGGAGGTGTCGAAAAGCACGGCCTCATAAACGGCGCTGTCGATGTCGGTGTCATGGCCGTTCTGGACCAGGAATGTGACCCGGCAGGCATCTTCGACCGGCTCAAGCGCGTTCAGCTCGATCATGACGTGCTTGCCCTGGGCCTCCTGGGCGAGACAGGCTGCGACCGGTTGGACAAGTGTCAGCACCGTGGCTGCAAGGATATGTTGGATTGCCTGCATGGCTCCAGCCTCCGATTACCTCATGGATAGTCTGGCTGGGGCATTTGCCCTTGCTGGATGGCGCGGTGCTACCATCCGGCAAGGGAGGATTCAATACCTGATTGAATTAGTCTGCTTTTGAGGCCTCTGTACCTGTCGGCGGTCTGCCGCCGTTTTCAGGCCAGAGTTCAGATCAGAGTACAGGCTGGGGTTCAGGCCAGATGGGCGCGCAGAATCCAGGCGAATTTCTCATGCGCCTGGCCCCGTGCGATGCACAGATCTTCGGTCAGCGTGTCGCCCTGTTCGGCGGCCAGTTCACCGGCCCCGGCAAGGGTTTCAGCAAGCGTTTCCTGGGCCTCTTTCATCAGGCGGACCATGTCCGCGGCTGCGGGCACACCGGTGACTTCGGCCACTTTGGACCGCTTCAGCATACCGGCAAGGGTGCCTTCGGCATGGCCCTCAAGCGCCTTGACCCGTTCGGCCAGATCGTCCTGCGCGGTGAAATGATCCTCATAGATGGTCTGGAACAGGGCGTGCAGGGGGCCGAATGCCATGCCTGTCACGTTCCAGTGGAAATTCTGTGCGAGCATCGTGGTCACGGCGGTCTCGGCCACGCATTGGTTCAGCGCCTCGACGATCTGGGTCGCTGCATCGGTGGAAAGGGTCTGTGCTGTCTGGGTCATTGCGGCCTCCTGCATCATGAATGGGGTGCTGGCTGGCATCCGGCTGGCTTGCACCGTCAAATTACAGGTGGGGCAGAGGTTTGGCAAGTCGAATTAGAATTATTCTAAACTTGTTCCTGCGCATCGACGACAGTCTGCAAAAGGAAGGCAAGGTTCCGCCGCGCGTGTCTGGGCACGCGGGAATGCAGCAGGAAGGTCGCGCTGGCTGTGTCGTTCGATTTCAGGCTGCGGGCGAGGGCCATCAGCCAGTCCTCGTCAAAGGAAGTTGCCCGCTCGCCGCTCCGGTAGATCACGGGGCGTTGCCCCAGTGCCTGATGAAGACAGCGCATCAGCACCTCTGACGCGGCCTGCGCGGCCACCTGCCGGTTGCCGGACAGGGCGGCACAGGCACCGAAGAGATCGACATAGGTCTTGCAGCGCCCCCTGCGGGCGGCATGGCGCAGGTGTTCCAGCAGCGAAAGGCCGGGCTGGTCGCTGGCCGGGCCCTCGCTGTCGTCAAACGATACCTTGCGCTGTGCTACTGTCATCTCTGCCTTGTCCTTTTCCGGTCTGCTCTGGTCTCTGCGGCCTGCCTGATGCCTGCTGCCGCCTTCACGCCGCCTTGCCGCCGGACAAGACGGAGAGGCTGATCTTTTTCTTGCGGCAGCGGGTCTCATAGGCCTTTTCCCAGTGGCTGTAGCGCCCCATCACCGATTGCTGCGCAACCAGAAGTTCGATGAAGGCCTCGCGGGCGGCGTTCTTTTTCAGGCCCTTGAAGACGGACTTCTGTGCCTTTGTCATGGAACAGCCGATGCAATGGCCTTCGCGTTTGAATTTGCAGACGTCGATGCAGGGGCTGGGAACTTTGGTCATGGTCTACTCGCTTGAGGGGGGCTTTGGCCCGATCTGGCTTGGGTGTCCGGGTCAGTGAAGCGTGCGGCTCCGGACGGTTTCGGCAGTGCCGCGGGGCGGTGGTGACTGGCGGGCGATGCATTGCATGGCCAGGCCGACCTGAGCCGCCATCAGCGCCACATGTTCCGCCTGGGAGGCAGGCACAAGCAGGCTGGCCACCATCGCCGCTTCGGCCAGGTCGCCGCGTGCCGCCTCGCGCACGAGGGTTTGCAGCACCGCCTCGTCCGAGCCGATGCAGTCGCAGCCAAGGCCGTGCCGCACCAGCGGACGGCGCGCATAGGCGCAGAGCGCGGTCAGCAGTCTTTCGAACTGTCGGATCTCTGCACGGCCGCCTGCGGTGCCGAAACAGCGGGCAAAGCCGGTGCCGACCTTTTCCTGCCCCTCAAGGCTGTCCATCCACAGGCGCATCGACAGAATCAGCTCCGCCTCCCAGGGCGGGACATTGGTCAGCCGGCCGACGACAGCGCTGCCCGGGCTATCCACCGCTTCGGTCATTTTGTCAAAATCAGCTTGCCCGCGCGGGTGATGCGCAGGGTATAGGTCTGGCCGTCCAGTACGATATTGGCTTTCTGGCCGTTCACGATCAGATCGCGCGCGTCATAGACGGCGGTATCCTCGGGATTGTCCTGTGCGCGGGGGGCGGAAAGATCGGGCATCAGGATCATCGACTTTCTCCGACAGCATGCGGAAGGCCGGCCAGCTGCTCCTGCACAAGGTTGCCGATCTGTGTTTTGTCAGCGCCTGACATCACGATATCGCGCCAGCCGGGGCTGGCCGGGGCCGCCACCGGGGAGGGGGTGGCATCATGCTCGGGTTTGGTCACGTCTGTCTCCTTTTTCGTGAACATCCGGCCTGCCTGGGCGGTGGCTGGGACGGGTTTGGGCGGGCTCGTGTAAAAACCAACTGTTCGAGTCGGGTATTAATGCCTTGTTATCGTAATCTGACAAATTCAGTCAAGAATTGACTTGGCGATACCGGCAGCTTTATCGGGCAATGACTTGCCGTCTTTCTGGTCAAGAAAATTCAGCCGGTTTCCGAAGGGGTCCCAGACCCGCATCTGCAGGCCCCAGGGCAGCGGATCCAGCCCCGGACGCATGTTGGCATAGGGGGGCAGGGATGCATGCCAGGCGCGCAGGTTGTCCACATGGACCATCACGCTGGAGCCCGGGGTAGCATCGCCGTGGTGTTCGCTCAGATGCAGGTGGAACTCACCCAGCCGCAGAAAGGCGTAAAGCGGCGCATCCGCGTCAAACCGATGCTCCCCCACCCAGGTGAAACCGAGCCAGTCGAGATAGAATGCGCGCGCCTTGGCTTCGTCGAAACTGCGAAACACCGGCGCGCTGCGTGTCACCTGGGGGATCATGAAGGCACCTTTGTGGCGGCGGGGTGGGTCGGGGTGACGATCATCATCGTGTCCTTTCGGTTTTGGGGTCTGCCCGGTCCATCATGCGAGGTCAGGGTGGTCGCCGCATCGCCGATCCCCTCAGGCAGAGGCGGCATGGGGCAGGATATAGGGAATACCGGCGGCGGGCGGGGCGGAGACACGCAGCCTGCAGCCATAGGCCCGTGACAGGGTGTCATCCGTCAGCACCTCGGCAGGGGTGCCAAAGGCGATGCGCTGCCCCTCGGCCAGGATCGCCACCCGGTCGGCATAAAGCGCGGTGAGGTTCAGGTCATGCATCACCGCGATCACGCCGCCGCCGTCACGGGCAAAACGCCGGGCGATCTCCATCACCTGCAGTTGATGGGCGATATCCAGGCTTGAAACCGGTTCATCCAGCAAGAGCCAGCGCGGCTGACCGTCCTCGACCGCCGCCCAGACCTGCGCCAGCACACGGGCCAGCATGACGCGCTGCGCCTCGCCCCCTGAAAGCGCCTGAAAGGTGCGGTCGGCGTAATCGGCCAGCCCGACACGGGCAAGCGCCTGCATCGGCACTTCGGGCCGGTCCCCGGCGGTGCCGCTTTGCAGGCCCAGGCGCACGACCTCGATCACGCTGAAAGGGAAGGCAAGCCGCGATGCCTGTGGCAGGACCGCGCGTTGCGCCGCCAGTTCCCAGGGTTTCATCCCGGCGATGTCGCGCCCGTTGATGCTGACCTTTCCGTCAAAGGGCAGGGTGGCGGTGATTGCCCCCAGCAGGGTGGATTTGCCCGATCCGTTCGGGCCGACGATGGCTGTGACCTCTCCGGCCCGGGCGGTCAGGCTGACGCCCCGCAGGGCGGCCCGGGAGCCATAGAAGACGCGGATGTTTTCGGCGATCAGGCTCACAGCTCCACCAGCCCCTTGCGTTTCAGCAGGATCCACAGGAACACCGGCGCGCCGAGTACGGCGGTGACGATCCCGATCGGCAGTTCCGCAGGGGCGATGACGACGCGGGCGATCACATCGGCGAGGATCAGCAGGGTTGCCCCCATCAGCGCGGCATTGGGCAGCAATGTCCGGTGATCGGGGCCAAAGCCCAGGCGCAGCAGATGCGGCACCACGATGCCGATGAACCCGATTCCGCCGGAGACCGCGACGGCCGCCCCGGTGGCCCCGGCCACCGCGAGGATGGCGATGGATTTCATGCGCTGCACGTCGATGCCGATATGGGCCGCCGTGGCCTCGCCCAGGGCCAGCCCGTTCAGCCCCCGGCCCAGCATCATGGCCGCGCCGAGCGCCAGCAGGATCATCGGCCCCGCGCCCAGAACCTTGGCCCAGCTGGCCCCGGCCAGAGAGCCCAGACCCCAGAAGGTCAGGTCGCGCAATTGCCGGTCATCGGCCACATAGACAAGGATGCCGGACAGCGCCCCCGCCAGCGCGCCGAGCGCAATGCCCGCCAGCAGCATCGTCGCGACAGAGGTGCGCCCGTGCCGGGTCGACACCTTGTAAAGCAGGATGGTTGCGCCCCAGCCGCCCAGAAAGGCCGCAAAGGGGGTCAGTTGATTGCCGGTCAGATCAATCAGCCAGACGGGCAGCAAGGCGCCCAGCACGATGGCCAGGATCGCGCCCAGACCGGCCCCCGCGCCAACGCCGACGATGCCGGGATCGGCCAGCGGGTTGCGGAACAGCCCCTGCATGGCCGCCCCCGAAACCGCCAGCGCCGCGCCCACCAGCACCCCCATGGCCAGACGCGGCAGGCGGATGTCAAACAGGACCACCTGTTCCATATGCGACAGGGCCTGCCCCTGCAGGATCTTGCCCAGCATTGCGGAGAGGGTCACATCGGTTGCGCCGACCTCAAGACTGGCGATGCAGGCCAGCGCAAGCGCGCCTGCGAGCATCCAGTGCAGCGCACGGGCGCGGGCCAGACGATCCCTCGGGGCCGGGATGATCTCTGTCATCGAGGCCATCGGTCAGCTTTCCTGTCCGTAAAGCGCCGCGTTCAGGTCCCGGATCGCGCTGGCCGTGCGCGGCCCGAACCCCAGCATCAGCAGCCCGTCCATGCGCACCACAGACCGGGTTTGGGCCGCAGGCGTCAGGCTGATGGCGGGCAGGGCGAACAATTCATCATCCGCCGCGCCATGGTCGCCGCCACGATCCATCATCAGGATCACATCCGGCGCGGCCAGACCTACCGCCTCCTCGGTGATCTGCTTGTAGCCTGCATAGTCCGAAACCGCGTTCACCCCGCCTGCCATGCGGATCAGCGCATCGGCCTCCGTGCCGGTGCCGGAGGCGTTGATCTTGCCGCCCTGGGTGGACAGCACAAAGAGCACCCGCTTCTTATCGCCTTGGGGTCGGGCGGCATCCGCCAGGGCATCGGCAAGCGCGGCCTCTACCTGTGCAGAGAGATCGGCAGCCCGGTCAGGCACTTCAAGAGCGTCGCCGATCACCCTGATCTTGTTCAGAATTCCCTCCGCCGTAAGTGCGTCTGGCACTTCGACGAAATCGACATCGGCGGCACGGATGACCTCCAGCGCCTCTGGCGGGCCTGCACCCTCTTCCGACAGGATCAGCGCAGGTCCGACCGAGAGCACACCCTCGGACGAGAGGGCGCGCATATAGCCCACATCCGGCAGGCCGGTCACATCGGGCGGATAGGTGGAGGTGGTATCGCGCGCCTTCAGCCGGTGCTGCTGGCCCAGGGCCACGACAATCTCCGTCACCGAACCGCCGATGGCCAGGACATCGGCGCCGGATTGATCCGCGCGGGCGGCGGGGTGAAGGCCCAGCGTCAGGGGCAGGGCAAGGGCAGCGGCAAGCAGGCCGCGATGAAAGGTGATCCTCATGCCGGGACCTCTTCCAATGCCGGCAGGCCGGTGACGATGCGGCCCCAATGGGCGCGGGAATCGCGCCCTTCCTTGCCGACACCAAAGACCTGAAAGATCAGCCCGCCCTCGGCGTCAAAAGCCTCTACCGACACTGCCGGGCCGCGCTGCGTGGGTTTTTCCACCGCCCAGACCTCGGCCACCTTGTCGAGCCGCAGATGCAGGTTGAAACCCGGATCCATGACGTTCTGCCAGGGGCCCATCGGGTGCAGCTTGTGGATCGGGCCGCTGTGGATCTGGATGCAGCCCCGGTTCCCGACAAAGATCATCACCTCGATCCCGGCATCGCGCACGGCGTGCAGCATGTCGTCAACGGCTTTCGGGGCAAGCTGGCGCACGAAAGGGGCCCCGGCAATGCGGTAGGCGCCCAGCCGGTTCATCTTGAGCTTGGAGCACAGGCGCAGGAACTGATGGGTGTCGGTCAGCCGCGCCCATTCGGCGCGCAGGATGTCCAGCTTTTCCGGCGCTGATTTTGCCGCCTCGACGGGTTTGCGTGGCGCGACCGTCTGGCCCTCTGCCTGATCCGCCATGGCCAGATCGGCCACGATCCCGGCCCATGCGTCCTGGTTCGAGGTCTCTCTGAGGTGGATCTTGTGTACCGCGTCGCCCGCCGCATCAAATATCTGCAACGCGCGACGCGGGCCCTGCTCGGCCTCTTGTTCGACCGCAAAGGCATGGACCCAATGGGACGGGAAGATGCGCAGGTCGATGTTCTCTGTCAGTGTCATCGCAGCATGGGGGCCGGGATGGTAATTGCCATATGCGCCGATCTTTTCGTGAACGCAGGCCGCAACCCGCGTCAGGGCCATGACCTCGCCCAGCTTTTCGGCGGCGGGAATCACCCTGTCGGGATGCGCCTCTATCCGGGTCACGCCGCGTCCGATGCTGGCGGCGACCAGCTCTGCCTCGGAAATGTTCAGCTGGTCAGCGGCATCGCGCGCGCGCAGCCTGGGGTTTTCGGCCTGAAAGGCACGGATGTCGGCAGGGGTTGGGTGGGTCATGGGCGTCCTCGGATGTGGGATGGTCCGATGGCTGCGCCCGACAGGTCCGGTACGTGGCTTTCGTAAAATACTTGACTGTTTTAGTCTGGTACGATTAAGGGTGCAACCCATACGATTGCGATAATCGTCAATTCACAAAAACCTGCCGCGCCAGCCTCCGCAAGCTTCGGCTATTTATCCCTGAAGGATGGCGCATATGCTTACCCCCCTACTTCGCGGCACGACCGCGCTTGTCTGCCTGTCGCTGGCAGCACCGGCCCTGGCCCAGGACCTGACCCAGGACGAGGGCACCCCCGGTTTCCTTGGCACCCTGATCCTGACCGGCGGCAAGCGCGACCTGAGCTTTGGCACGGCGCTGGCGCGGACCGTCGTGGGGGAGGAGGAGATTGCCGACCGGCAGGCCAGCACCGTGGCTCAGGTGATCGATTCCATACCCGGTGTGACCCTTGTGAACGGCACCACGCCGCAGGGTTCGGGCATCAACATCCGGGGGTTCGGGGCCAATACGACCTATGGGTCGGACCAGAAGATTGCCGTGCTGGTGGATGGTGCCACCGTCGGGTCGGAAGAGCTTTACCGCATCGGCACGCAATTGTTCACCGATCCGCTGCTCTATCGTCAGGTCGAAGTGCTGCGTGGCACCATCGGCAGCTTTGCCTATGGGTCTGGCATTGTCGGCGGGGTGGTCAAGCTGGAGACAAAGGACGCCTCCGATTTCACCGGCGGCGTGCCGGGCTTTGGCGGCTCCCAGACCTTTGAATACAGTTCCAACGGCGACGGAAAGGTCAGTTCGACCAATCTGGCCTGGATGCCGACGACACGCGCCGAATTCCTGCTGAACTATTCCTTCCGGGATCAGAACGATCTGCAATCCGGGGATGGCGCCGTGATCGGGAACAGCGCGTTTCAGACGCCATCCTATCTGGCCAAGGCGAAATTCACCTTCGGGCAGGACGATGCGCAATCCCTGACTTTCAGCCAGTCGCGCACCGTGGCCGATGACAAGGATGTCCCCTATGACCAGTTCGACACCACCGGCGGCAGTTTCGGCAATGTGGACCGGCTGACGGATACCGCCCAGAGCGTTCTGGAATACCGGTATAATCCCGCCAGCGCGCTGATCGACCTGCGGGCCAATCTTTCCTATGCCGATCAGATCATTGAATATGATTACGTGCCGGGGTCTTCGCCGCTGGAGGGGACGCCGACCTTTCCCTTCCTTCTGGATACGGTCAACGCCGATCAGCGCTATGAGACCACAAAGCTGACCCTGACGAACCGCGCCCTGTTCCAGACCGGAATGCTGTCGCATGACATGCTGGCCGGGCTTGAGGTGCAGCGCCGGGAGCGGGCCGACAACACCGCTGCCGGGGCACCCGGTGGCCGCGATGACCGCCATGCGCTTTTCGTGGTGGACGAGATGACGGTGGGACGGTTCACCATCACACCTGCGTTGCGCTATGAAAATTCCCGGATCACCTCGGCGCTGCCGCTGGCACCTGAACCGGATAGCTATCAAAAGGATGCGCTGATGGGCGGGCTGGCGCTGGCCTATGATTTCGGCAATGGCCTCTCCGTCTTTGGCAGCGCCGCCTATACCGAAGGGCTGCCGATCATCGACGATCTGGGCACCAGCCCCACGGCCCAGCGGCGCATCGCCACGGCAGAGAAATCGCATACGCTGGAGTTCGGGGCGGCCTATACCGGCACCGATGTCTTTGCGCCGGAGGACAGCTTTACCATCCGGGGTAATCTCTATGCGACGAAATTGCGTGACATCACCAGCTATCTGGTTGCCGGGGACACCACGACAGAGCTGGAATCGGTGGAACCGAGAGGCTTTGAACTGGAGGCCTCCTATGGGATGGCCAGTGGCTTCTATGCCGATTTCTCAGGCCATCTGGGGCAAGGGACAGAATACAATCCCGATGGCACGTCGACCGTCTGGCGCAACCTTGCGGCGGACCGGGTTCATCTGACCCTGGGCAAACGGTGGAACGACGATTTCGATCTGAGCTGGGAAATTGTCCATTCGGCGGACCAGCGCGATGCGTTGGGGGCCGATCTGCCCAACAGCACAGCGCATAACCTGCGGGCGACATGGCGGCCCGATCAGGGCTGGCTGGACGGGACCGAAGTGCGCTTTGGCGTGGAGAATGTCTTTGACAGGGATTACGTGGGACACCTGTCGTCGCCCTCCCGCAAGGCACCGGGCCGGACCTTCAAGGTGTCGCTCACCAAATCGTTCTGACCGGGCAGGCCGGGTTTCAGGCGGCAGCCGGTGCCGCGCTGCCGATCAGATCCCAGCGGTTGCCGAAGATGTCGCGAAAGACGGCAACGGTGCCGTAGGGTTCATGGCGCGGGAGCTCCTCGAACACGACAGCTTTGGCGCGCAGGGCATTGTAATCGCGCTCAAAGTTGTCGGTGTTCAGAAACAGCCAGACCCGCCCTGCGCCCTGGTTGCCGATGGCGGTGCGCTGCCCCTCATTGGCCGGTTCGGCCAGGATCATGCCCGCGCCCCCGCCGGGTGGCGTGACGCGGACCCAGCGTTTGTGGCCCTGGTCGATGTCTTCGGTCAGGTCAAAGCCCATCACATCGCAATAAAAGGCGATGGCTTCGTCATAATCGGGGATGATCAGGGTCAGGGCAGAGAGATGCATGGGGGCAGGATGCCCGCATTCACGGGGCCGCGCAACACGGGATCAGGGCAGGCCGCGCATGGTCTGCCCCTCCGGCGGGCATCGTCCGTGTCAGCCCATGATGTCCAGCAGCGGGTCTGGCGGGATCGGCGCGGATTGGTCGGTTGCGCTGTAGGGGTTGTCGAACACGGTGTCGTATCCCATGTCCTCCAGCGCGGCGATGGTCATCAATGACACGAAACTGCCTGTGTCCACATAGCCGGTCATCAGTTCCGCATTGAACAGGACCTCATCCCAATGGCTGCCCGCCGTGCCGGAGCCGCCATCGGTTTCCACAGGCACCCCCAGGGGCGCGCCCGGATCATTGGCGGCGATGCCGGGAAATTCGCTCTGATAGACATCCGTGGCATTTGCGCCGGTAAAGCGGAGGTCGCCCCCGCCGACCGAGCCGCTGGTCAGCCCCATCAGCGACCAGAGCGAACCAAAGCCCATGGCGTGCATCATCTCATGCAGGATGATGGCCTCCCAATTGCCAAGGCCAAGCTGGTTCTGGGCATCCGCGCTGTCAAAGGTCATGGCACCTGTCGCGGGCAGGTAGCTGCCATCGCCGCGCAGTTCACGGGGGCCTGCGCTGCCCAGGATGCCGCCGACGCCGTCGATCGTGTCCAGCGTGGCGGTGATGGTGATGTCATCAATGGCGATGCCGTCCACCAGCGCATCCGGCAGATCACCCAGGATGATCGTGCTCAGGTAATCCGCCGCTTCGATAAAGGCGCTTTGCAATTCGGCGGACCAGGTGCCGACAAAATCAATGGTGACATTATACGCCGTGCCTGCCGGGCCACCGCTGGTATAGCCGGTCAGGGGGATCGAACCGGGGTCCGGCATGGCGTCCGGATCACGGCCGCTTTCGGCATTGTCACTGCCCGGTGGCGGGCTGGGCGGTGTCACCTGCGGCGTGCCCGGGGTGGCCCCGCCGGGCCGGCCCGAGGTGACGGGCGGCACTTCCGGCTCAACTGGCGGATCAAGGGGCGGGGGCGCCGGATCGGGGTCTTGGTCCATCGGCGTCGTGGGGTCCGGGTCGGGGTCCGGCCTGCCATCGCCATTCTCATCGGCGGTGACG
Organism: Sulfitobacter sp. G21635-S1; assembly: GCF_027213915.1. Lineage (NCBI taxonomy): Bacteria > Pseudomonadati > Pseudomonadota > Alphaproteobacteria > Rhodobacterales > Roseobacteraceae > Sulfitobacter > Sulfitobacter sp. G21635-S1. Next base: position 66,094 of record NZ_JAPWGV010000009.1, on the reverse strand, counting down.
TTCCCGCCTTCCTCAACCGGGGTTTCCACGTCTTGCGCGCCCCTGTGAGAGGCTGCCGGCGCATCATGTTCAAAGGTGAATTCGAAATGATCGCCCCGCGCTTGCTGCTGGGATTCTGTCGCCTCCGCCGCGTGGTCGTCCGGGTGCTGGCGGTGGTCCTCTGACCCCGGGGATCGCCCGGTGTCGCCCCGATGCGGCAGGTCGGACCGATCATGCCGGTCCTCTGCGACAAACCGGTCCTCTGCGACAAACCGTTCCGCGCCGGGTTCGCCCCGTCTGCCCGGGGGGCGGGATGCGGGCGTCTCAGCCCCAATTGAATTGCGAAAATACATCTGATCAACCTTGCTCATGAAAATATGAAAAAACTGTACAGAACTCTGCCAAAAGTCCAAAGAAATTCATCTTAGGCGGGAAATCTCATCTGACAGGTTGATCCGAAGAACGGGCCGGGTGGGCGCGGCCCAAACGCAAACCCCCGGTCCAGCAACCGGACCGGGGGTCAATCTTGTCGTGCAGCCGGGGCAGGTGCCCGGGGGATCAGCCCCGGGCTATTCCAGCTCCACCAGCAGGTCCTTTGCGTCGATCTGGCTGCCGGGCTGGATGTGGAGGGCCTTGATCACGGCGTCGCGTTCGGCGTGGATGCCGGTTTCCATCTTCATCGCCTCGATGGTCAGCAACAGATCGCCCGCCTTGATCTTCTGGCCCGCCGTGGCCGCAACCGAGGCGACGACGCCCGGCATCGGGGCGCCGATGTGGCTTTCGTTGCCTGCCTCTGCCTTGGGCCGCCGGGCGGTGGTGGCCGTGATCAGGCGGTTCGGCACCCGGATCACGCGAGGCTGGCCGTTGAGTTCGAAGAAGACCTTCACCTCGCCGTCCTCGGAGGTCTCGCTCAGGGCCTGCATGCGGATTTCCAGCGTCTTTCCGGGGTCGATCTCGGCCGAGATTTCCTCGGAAGGTTCCATCCCGTAAAAGAAGGTCGCGGTGGGCAGGGTGCGCACCGGGCCGTATTGCTGATGGCGCTCCATGTAATCGGTAAAGACGCGTGGGTACATCAGGTAGCCGCAGAGATCCTCGTCGTCGATCTCGGCGCCATCGAACTTTTCGGACAGCTCCTTGCGGGTTGCCTCCAGGTCCACGGGCGCGAGGTGTTTGCCGGGGCGCGCGAGATTGGGTTTCTCGCCCTTGAGCACCTTCTTGACGATCCCCTCGGGGAAGCCGCCGGGGGGCTGGCCCAGGTTGCCGCGCATCATGTCGATCACGCTGTCGGGAAAGGACACATCGGTTTCGGGGTCTTCGACCTGCGCGCGGGTCAGGCCCTGGCTGACCATCATCAGCGCCATGTCCCCCACCACCTTGGACGAGGGCGTGACCTTGACGATATCGCCGAACATCTGGTTCACGTCCCGGTAGGTGCGCGCGACCTGCGGCCAGCGGTCATCCAGCCCCATGGAGGCCGCCTGCGCCTTGAGGTTGGTGAACTGGCCACCGGGCATCTCATGCAGATAGACCTCGGAGGAAGGCGCCTGCACGCCGGTCTCGAAGGCACCGTAATGGGCGCGCACCTCTTCCCAGTAGTCCGAGATCTCGCGGATCGCGGTCATGTCCAGCCCGGTGTCGCGGTCGGTATGTTGCAGCGCCGAGACAACCGAGCCCAGCGTGGCCTGGGAGGTATTGCCCGACAGCGCATCCATGGCGCAATCCACGGCATCGACCCCGGCTTCGGACGCGGCGAGGATGGTGGCGCAGGCGATGCCCGCGGTGTCATGGGTGTGGAAGTGGATCGGCAGGCCGACCTCGGATTTCAGGGCCTTGATCAGCACCCGCGCCTGGGCGGGTTTCAGCAGCCCGGCCATGTCCTTCAGCCCCAGCACATGGGCGCCCGCGGCCTTCAGATCCTGACCCATCCTGACGTAATACTTCAGGTCATATTTGGCCCGGTCCGGGTCAAAGATGTCACCGGTATAGCAGATCGTGCCCTCGCAGACCTTGTTCGCCTCGATCACCGCATCCATGGCGACGCGCATGTTCTCCACCCAGTTGAGACTGTCGAAGACGCGGAAGACATCCACGCCCGAGCTGGCGGCGGTCCGGACAAAATGCTGCACCACATTGTCGGGATAATTGGTGTAGCCCACCCCGTTGGAGGCGCGCAGCAGCATCTGGGTCATCAGGTTGGGCATGCCTTCGCGCAGGTCGCGCAACCGCTGCCAGGGGCATTCCTGCAGGAACCGGTAGGCCACGTCAAAGGTGGCACCGCCCCAGCATTCGACACTGAACAGCTGCGGCAGGTTGGCGGCATAGGCGGGGGCGACCTTGATCATGTCATGGCTGCGCATCCGCGTGGCCAGCAGCGACTGGTGCCCGTCGCGCATGGTGGTGTCGGTGATCAGCAACTGGCGCTGCTGGCTCATCCAGTCGGCGACCGCCTGGGGGCCCTTCTGCTCCAGCAGGTTGCGGGTGCCCATCATCGGCTCGGCCCGGCTGGCGGGCGGCCTGGGGTCACGCAGATGCGCGCCGGGGCGGGCATGGCCCTTGGTCTCCGGATGGCCGTTCACGGTGATATCCGCGATATAGGTCAGCACCTTGGTGCCCCGGTCGCGGCGCGAGGAGAACTGGAACAGCTCCGGCGTCTCGTCGATGAACTTCGTGTGGTAGGTGTTGTTCAGGAAGGTCGGGTGCTTCAGCAGGTTCTCGACAAAGGCGATGTTGGTGCTGACGCCGCGGATGCGGAACTCGCGCAGGGCGCGGTCCATGCGGGCGATGGCCATCTCCGGCGTCGGCGCCTTGGCGGTGATCTTGGTCAGCAGGCTGTCGTAATAGCGGGTGATCACCCCGCCCGCATAGGCGGTGCCGCCATCCAGGCGAATGCCCATGCCGGTGGCAGAGCGATAGGCGGTCAGGCGGCCATAGTCGGGGATGAAGTTGTTCTGCGGATCCTCGGTGGTGATCCGGGTCTGCAGCGCATGGCCGGTCAGATGCACGTCATCCTGGCTGGCCTTGCCGGTGGCCTCGGCGATGCTCTTGCCCTCGGCGATCAGGATCTGGGCGCGCACGATGTCGATGCCGGTGACTTCCTCGGTGACGGTATGTTCCACCTGCACCCGCGGGTTCACCTCGATGAAGTAGAACTTCTCATCCGCCATATCCATCAGGAACTCGACGGTGCCCGCGCATTCATAGCCCACATGGGCGCAGATCTTGCGGCCCAGCTCGCAGATCTCAGCGCGCTGTGCCTCGGTCAGATAGGGGGCGGGGGCGCGTTCGACAACCTTCTGGTTGCGGCGCTGGACCGAGCAGTCGCGCTCATAGAGGTGATAGATCTCGCCCTGTTTGTCGCCCAGGATCTGCACCTCGACGTGGCGCGCCTTTAGGATCATCTTTTCCAGATAGCCCTCGCCATTGCCAAAGGCCGCTTCCGCCTCGCGGCGGCCTTCCAGGATCTTCTCCTCCAGCTCTTCTTCCTTGTAGATCGGGCGCATGCCGCGTCCGCCGCCCCCCCAGGAGGCCTTGAGCATGAAGGGATAGCCGATCTCGCGCGCCTCGGCGCGGATCGCATCCATGTCGTCGCCCAGCACTTCGGAGGCCGGGATCACCGGCACCCCGGCCTCGATGGCAACCCGCCGCGCGCTGGCCTTGTCGCCAAGCGCGCGCATGGTCTCGGCGCGCGGGCCGATGAAGGTGATGCCGTTCTGCACGCAGGCATCCACCAGATCGGGGTTCTCCGACAGCAGCCCGTAACCCGGATGGATCGCATCCGCACCCGAGGCCTTGGCCACGCGAATGATCTCGTCAATGCTCAGATAGGCCGCAACCGGCCCCAGCCCCTCGCCAATGCGATAGGCCTCGTCCGCCTTGAACCGGTGCAGCCCCAGCTTGTCCTCCTCCGCAAAGACGGCGACGGTCTTCTTCCCCATCTCGTTGGCCGCACGCATGATGCGAATGGCAATCTCACCACGGTTGGCAATCAGGATCTTCGAAAAGTCAGGCATGGCTTGTCTTCCTCTGGACAGGTTTCGCGCATACTAGGGATGCTGCGGTGCGGCGCAACAGCCAGAAGGTCATGATTGTAACAATTTTGCAAGGTTTGCTGCGGCGTCTTGCAGCGGCATTGCGACCTCAGGACAGGAAGATCGGGTCGGGCAGGGTGGCGAGGTCTGCCAGGCCCAGCTGGCCCATGTTGGCGATCATGTCCTTTGCCAGCAGGTCGATCAGATGATCGGCGCCGCGCGGGCCAAGGGCGCCCAGGGCAAAATGGAAGGCCCGCCCCAGCATCACGAAATCCGCCCCGAGCGCCAGCGCGCGCAGGATGTCGAGCCCGCCTTCGATGCCGCTGTCGAAGATCAGGGGCAGGGAGGTGGCGGCGCGGATGTCCGGCAGCGCCTCGATGCTGGCGGGGGCGCCGTCGAACTGGCGGCCCGCGTGGTTGGAGACCCAGACCGCGTCGATGCCCATCTGTGCCAGCCGCACCGCGTCGTCGGGGCGCAGCACGCCCTTGACGATGAAGGGCCCCTCCCAAGCGTCGCGCAGCCAGGCGACATACTCCCAGTCGGGGGCGGTGCGCAGCAGGTAGCCCATATGTGCGGTCGGCGGCAGGTTTGCGGTGGCGTCGGTGACGTATTTGTCCAGACCGCGCATATGCGGCATGCCGCGTTTCGCCGTCTGCCAGGCCCAGGTCGGCCGCGTTGCCACCTGTGCCAGCAGCCGTGGGGTCAGCCGGGGCGGATTGGTCAGCCCCGAGCGTACCTGACGTTCGCGCCGGGAGGAGGCGGGCACATCCACGGTCAGGACCAGCGTGCCGAAACCGGCGGTGCGGGCGCGCGCCAGCATGTCGGCGCGAATCTCGGGGTCACGGGGCGGGTAAAGCTGGAACCAGGCGTGTTTGCCCAGGTCGGGGGCGATGTCTTCGGGGCCCTGGGTGGCGACGGTCGAGATCGCATAGGGGATCTCGTGGCGGGCCGCGGCGCGGGCCAGGTGGCCCTCGGCCCCGGGCCAGATCAGCCCCGACATGCCAATCGGTGCGATGCCGAAGGGGACCGGGAAGGTCTGGCCCAGAAACTCCGTGGTCAGATCCGGCGTGATCTCGCCATGCAGGACCGATGGCATCATGCCGATCCGGTCCAGCGCCGTGCGGTTACGGGACTTGGCGGCCTCGGTGCCGGTGCCACTGTCGAGGTATTCCCAGACAAAGGGCGGAATGCGCCGTTGCGCGCGGGCGCGCAGGTCGGCGATGGCGGGGTATCTGTTGTGAAGGTCCATGCGCCATTTGTGCCGGGTCAGATGGCAATGTCCAGATGCCCGGTGACGGCGCCAGATCATCAGTTGCTTGCGGAAGCCCGATGCGATGACAGGGCGTCGTGATCCGGCATTGCACCGATCAGCGCCACCAGCGCCGTGATCGCGGCGTCAACCTCATCCGTGTTGTGGGTCTGCGACTTGGGCGTTTCGATCAGGTGGATCCGGGCAGGGGCCAGGGCGCGGGCGGCACGGTCATTGATACGCTTTTCCGCGGCGGTGCGGATTTCGTTCAGCTTGGAATCAATCGTGCGGCACAGGCCGGCCAGCATCCCGGCCGAGCCTGCCAGACGTTCGGAATCGAAATGTCCCTGTTCCACGGCTTCAAGCAGCGCGGATACCTTGCCCAGCTCACAGCCCGATGCGGCGGCAAGATACCGCATGTCCTGAAAGGCAAGCTCGTCATGGTCGTCATGTTCGATCCGCTCCAGCACGATGGCGCTGCCGATGATCCGGTCCGGCTGTCCGGCGATATGCGCATATTGCAGGGTCGTATCCCAGATCATCGCCCCGCTTGGCAGGTTCAGGACCTCCCGGTAGCGCTGGGGGGTTTTTTCCGTCAGGCATTTTTCATATTTCGCCGCGACGGCGGCGGCCTGTTTCGGTGGCAACAGATCGCTCAGGGGTTTGCCCATCACGCCCTTCATCGACATGCCGCTTTCGATTTCGTGCCGGCGGTTCAGGGCAAGAATTTCAAAAGTGTCGGTGTCGCGGTAGCGCTGGGCGATGAACATGGGCACATTGAACCTGTCGATCTGCCGCCGCAGGCCCCGGACATCTGCTGTGGTGAACATTGCTTCTTCCTTGTTCTTGTTGCCCAACTCCAAACAAACTAAGCGCCATTTGGTTAGAGAACAGTAAACAGTTAAAGCCGTTTAAAATTCTTCTAAAGCATATGGTTAGACTGATACTTTCAGGCTCTGTTAGGGTTGATTTACGAGCCGTGAACATAATGAGAACCTGGCTTTCCATCAGGCCCGCGACTCGCTATGTTTCGCGGCATGAGCAGCTTTGATGAAATGGACGCCTTCGAAGGCGCGTCGCTGTCCGCCCGCGCAATGGCAGCGCGGCCGCAGCCCTACCTGGATGGTCTGAACCCCGCGCAACGTGCCGCGGTCGAACAACTGGACGGCCCCGTGCTGATGCTGGCGGGGGCGGGCACCGGCAAGACCAAGGCGCTGACCACGCGGATCGTGCATCTGATGGTGACGGGCCGTGCGCGGCCCAATGAAGTGCTGGCGGTGACCTTCACCAACAAGGCGGCGCGCGAGATGAAGAATCGCGTGGGCCAGATGCTGGGTCAGCAGGTCGAGGGGATGCCCTGGCTGGGCACGTTCCACGCCATCTGCGTGAAACTTCTGCGCCGTCACGCCGAACTGGTGGGGCTGAAGTCGAACTTCACCATTCTGGACACGGATGATCAGCTGCGCCTGCTCAAGCAATTGGTTGCGGCAGAGAACATCGACGACAAGCGCTGGCCCGCCCGGATGCTGTCCGGAATCATCGACAGTTGGAAAAACCGCGCGCTGACGCCTGAAAAGGTGCCTGCTGCCGATGCGGGGCTATATAACAATCGCGGCACCGAGATCTACGATCAGTACCAGCGGCGGCTGAAAGAGCTGAACGCCTGCGATTTCGGCGATCTGCTGCTGCATATGGTCACGATCTTTCAAAGGCACCCGGATGTGCTGGAGCAATATCAGCGCTGGTTCAGGTATATTCTGGTGGATGAATACCAGGATACCAACGTGGCCCAGTACCTCTGGCTGCGGCTGCTGGCGCAGGGGCACCGCAACATCTGCTGCGTGGGCGACGACGACCAGTCGATCTATGGCTGGCGCGGCGCCGAAGTGGGCAACATCCTGCGCTTCGAGACCGACTTTCCCGGCGCGCATGTGGTCAAGCTGGAGCAGAACTACCGCTCAACCCCGCATATCCTTGCCGCCGCTTCCGGCGTGATCGCGGGCAACGAGGGGCGGCTGGGCAAGACGCTGTGGACCGAGGCCGAGGAGGGCGAGAAGGTGCGCCTGATCGGCCATTGGGACGGTGAGGAAGAGGCGCGCTGGATCGGCGAGGAAATCGAGGCGATGCAGCGCGGCACCCGTGGGATGGATGCGATGGGGCTCGATTCCATGGCGATCCTGGTGCGCGCCAGCCACCAGATGCGTGCCTTCGAGGACCGGTTCCTGACCATCGGTCTGCCCTACCGGGTGATCGGCGGGCCGCGTTTCTACGAGCGGTTGGAGATCCGGGACGCGATGGCCTATTTCCGGGTGGTGACCTCGCCCGATGACGATCTGGCCTTCGAGCGGATCGTGAACACGCCCAAGCGGGGGCTGGGCAATGTGGCGCAGCAGAAGATCCAGACCACCGCCCGCGAACATGGCGTGAACCTGGTGGAAGGCGCACGCATCCTGCTGGCGCATGACGGCATCGGCGGCAAGGGCGCGGCGCAGCTGCGGCAGCTGATCGAGGGGATCGACCGCTGGGGGCGCAGGGCGGCGGATGACGGCAGCAGCCATGTGGAACTGGCAGAGATCATCCTGGACGAATCCGGCTATACCGGCATGTGGCAGAACGACAAGACGCCGGAGGCGCCGGGGCGGCTCGACAACCTCAAGGAACTGGTCAAGGCGCTGGAGCAATTCGAGAACCTGCAGGGTTTCCTGGAACATGTCAGCCTGATCATGGACAATGAAAGCGACGATGGCGGCGAGAAGGTCAGCATCATGACCCTGCATGCGGCCAAGGGGCTGGAATTTCCGGCCGTCTTCCTGCCGGGCTGGGAGGACGGGCTGTTTCCCTCGCAGCGCTCCATGGATGAGAGCGGGATCAAGGGGCTGGAGGAAGAGCGCCGTCTGGCCTATGTCGGAATCACCCGGGCCGAGGAATTATGCACGATCTCATTCGCCGGGAACCGCATGGTGTTCGGCCAATGGCAAAGCGCCATGCCCTCGCGGTTCATCGACGAATTGCCCGAGGACCACGTGGAAGTGCTGACCCCGCCCGGCCTTTATGGCGGCAGTTTCGGGGCGGCGATGCCGAAAAGCACCCTGCATGAAGCGGCGGCGGAGGCGAATGTCTATAATTCGCCCGGCTGGCGGCGGCTGCAGGCGCGGGCGGGCGAACGTGGCATCAGCCAGCCGCGCGAGCAGCGCAATGTGACCATCGACATGCAGGCTGTCAGCAGTTTTGTCATGGGGGAACGGGTGTTTCACCAGAAGTTCGGCTATGGCGCGATCATCGGGATCGAAGGCGACAAGCTGGAAGTGGATTTCGAGAAGGCCGGGGTGAAAAAGGTGGTCTCGCGATTCCTGTCCGGCTGCGATGACGTGCCGTTCTGAGACGGCTGCCCAGACGCAGGCGTGATCCTGCGGAGCGCGCTGCGCGCGCAAGACATGCTTGATTTTCGCTGCGGGCCCACCATCCCAGAGGGTCTGGCACCACCCTTGATTGATCCCGTCCTGGCACCCGTCGTGCGGCCCCACAAGCAAAATAGCCGTATCCCCTTCGGGGGCCCTCGGCGATTTGGCTGGTGTGTCCGCCCGTCGCGCGCCCTGCCAGGTTCAAGCAAGGGCGGCGCCAGACCAGAGATGTTTGGGGGCGGATAAAGAAACAGCGGTGCCGTGGGAGGACGGCACCGCTGCTCTTTGTCGGCCCGAAGCGTCAAGGGAGGATCGGCTTCGGGTCTTGTCGGGGCGCTGCTGCATCAGGGAGGAGGAAAGTGCAGCGGCCCCGGGTACCAGTCGTCCAGCCGGGAGGAGGCGGACGACCGATTCAGGTATCTCAGCCGCGGGCGGCTTCCATCGCAATGCGCTTGATGTCGCTGCGGCTCAGGCCGAGGTCGGCCAGGTCGCGGTTGCTCAATGCGCTGAGACCGTCGAATGTTTCACGGTACATGCGGTGCTGTTTGTAGCGGGTTGCCAGCGCATCAAAGGCGGAGCCGATGCGGCTGAGCAAGGAAGATGTCGGTGCGGTTGTCAGTGTCGAATATGCCATTTTGGCGCCTCTTGTTTTCATATCATCGTCGTTTCGGATGAGAGGCATATACGCCTCAAAAAATCCTGAACAACGTCCATCGCTGCATTGCCGTTATGCGGCGCGCGCATGGGCTGCATTTTCGGCAAGCCATTGTTCTGAATGCGGAAACGCCGCGCTGTGGAGGGCGCGGTACTTGCGGGCAGGGGGGTGGAACAGAAAAAGGGCGGCGACATCAGGGAGGAGGAGGATGTCGCCGCCAATCACAGACGGTGTCGGGAGGAGGATGACCCCGTCTGGTCTTTCTCTCGAAGGGCGTTGCCGCGCTTCTTGTACACAATATCGCCGTAATGCTGCGTCTGCACAATGAATAGTTTTGCAATGCTGCTATGCAGCAAAAACATGGTTTTCCGGTACGTTTCCTGGGCGCTGTGCCGAAGACTTGGGCAGATGCGCGCCTCCCCTTGTGATTTTTGCAGAAACTGGCATGTCAGGGGCAGCCACAGGAGATTACCATGCCGATCACCAAGACCGATATCGAAACCGCGCTTTCCCGTGTGAGCCTGCCCGATGGCAAGAACCTGATCGAACATGATCTGGTCCGGGCCTTGCGGATCGAGGATGATGTGGTGCGCTTTGTCATCGAGGCGCCCTCGGCCGAGGTGGCGCAGGCCATGGGCCCGCTGCGCGACGCGGCGGAAAAGGTTGTCGCGGAATTGCCGGGGGTGCGCAGCGTATCCGTGGCCCTGACGGCACATGGGCCGGCCAGGAAACCGCCGGCACCGCCCAGCCTGAAGATCGGGGGCCATCCCAAGCCGCAGGAGGGCCCGGTCAGGCCCGCAGGGGTGGACCGCATTCTCGCCATTGCCTCTGGCAAGGGCGGGGTGGGCAAATCCACCGTCAGTTCCAACCTTGCCGTGGCGCTGGCGCGTCAGGGCCGCCGGGTGGGGCTGCTGGACGCGGATATCTATGGCCCCAGCCAGCCCCGCATGATGGGGGTGAACAAGCGTCCCGCCAGCCCGGATGGCAAGACGATCATTCCCCTGCAGGCGCATGGGGTCACCATGATGTCCATCGGCTTCATGATGGAAGAGGGCAAGGCGGTGGTCTGGCGCGGACCGATGCTCATGGGCGCATTGCAGCAGATGCTGGGGCAGGTGCAATGGGGGGAGCTGGACGTGCTGCTGGTCGATCTGCCGCCGGGCACGGGGGATGTGCAGCTGACCCTTTGTACCAAGTCCGAACTGACCGGGGCGATTGTTGTCAGCACGCCGCAGGACGTGGCCCTGATCGACGCGCGCAAGGCCATCGACATGTTCGCGACGCTCAAGACCCCGGTTCTGGGGCTGATCGAGAACATGTCGATGTTCGTCTGTCCCGATTGCGGGGCGGAACATGCGATATTCGGGCATGGCGGTGTCGCGGCGGAAGCCGAGAAGATGGGCGTGCCCTTGCTCGGGGCTTTGCCGATTGATCTGGAAACCCGTCTGGCGGGGGATGCGGGCACGCCGGTGGCCGCCGGTGACGGCCCGATGGCGCAGGCCTATGCGCGGATTGCGGAAGGGCTGGTCAAGGGCGGCATGGCCTGAGCCGCCGCCGCCTCAGCCCAGGGGGCGTTTTTCCACCAGATGACCGTAGAGCGTGGTCAGGACCGAGACAAAGATGATCCCTTCGGCCAGGAACACGCAGGTTTCCAGCAGCAGGCCCGCGGGGCCGGGTCCCGGCAGCAGCAGCGACAGGATAACGCTTGTCGCCACGTTGATCAGGGACAGCAGGGCCGCAACCGACAGGATCGCGCCGGACATCGGGGCAGAGACGATCCAGCTTTGCAGCAGGCCCATGCGCTGGCCCATGGCGGCGGCGGGCAGGGTGATGCTGAACCGCAGGGCGATCCAGACAAAGGCGATGCCCGCCAGAAGCCCGAGGATCATGGAGGAACCGGTCTGGCCCGGCGTGGCCTGCCAGCCGGTGAACCCGGCCAGCACGGTGAGGGCAGTCAGAATCGGAACGGCTGCGAGCATCTGGACAAGGGCAACGGTGATGGCCCGCCAGATGTAGAAGGCAATGACGCTCCAGCCCGGACGCAGATCCCGGGCGCGCTCCGGGCCGTTCAGCAGGACATGGCGGTGCCAGTGGATCGCCATCAGGGCATAGCCCAGCAGCCCGGTCAGCCCCAGCGCCAGCATCAGCAGGACATCGGCGGGGGCGATCTGAAGTATCGCATTGGCGTTGCTGCCGGAGAGGGCGGCAATCACATCGGATACCAGCACTGTCGCGGCGATGGTGCTGAGCAGGACCATGGCCAGCCCCGGCAGGATCACCCGCAGGGTGGTGCCCGGCTCATGAATCAACATGCGTATGGCATGGGCGATGATGGCTAGTCCGACGGTCAAAAGTATGCTCCTGAAGTTATAAACCTTTTGGCTAATGTGCCGCGCCGGTGCAAGCAGATGCCGTCAAATTCTTGATCAGGAGGTCAGCAATCCGGCTGGAAATGAAAAAGCTGCGGCTTCCCGCAGCTTTCAGGCCATCGGCACATTCAACCGGGCAGGTCAGAAGATGAAATCGGTCCCGTCGAGATCGCCCAGGCTGACGCCAAGCAGAAGGATGGAACTGTTGTCGCCCGCGTCGATCAGCACGCTGCGGCCGACCTGCTGCACGTGGTGCGTGATCAGGTCGTTGAAATCGGTAATCGCATGTACCGCGCTGAGGTCGATCCGCTCAAAGCGGTTGTTGGCGTCGAAATCATTGATGGTGTCGTTGCCAAAGCCGCCAGCCATATCCGCAAAGACAAAGGTATCGGCATTGAAGAGGCCGACCAGCACGTCATTGCCAGCCCCCCCGTCCAGCCGGTCAAAGCCCGCACCGCCTCTCATGGCGTCATTGCCGTTGCCGCCCTCGATCAGGTCATTGCCCTCACCGCCGAAAAAGCGGTCATCGCCGTCTTCGCCGCGCAGGGTGTCATTGCCCAGCTGGCCGAACAGGGCGTCACCGGTATCGCCGCCAAGGAGCATGTCATTGCCGTCGCCGCCGAACAGCCGGTCGAAGCCGGCACCACCCAGCAGCAGGTCGTCACCACCGTCGCCATATAGGTTGTCGGCCTGATCCCCGCCGTCGATGGTGTCATTGCCCGCACCACCGCGCAGCAGGTCAAAGCCGCCTTCGCCAAAGATGCGGTCATTGCCCTCGCCACCGGCGATGCTGTCCTCCTGCGCGCCGCCGCGCAGCAGATCGTTCCCGTTGCCGCCGAGGATGGCATCATTGCCGATATCACCCAGGATGGTGTCAGACCCGGCATTGCCGTGCAGATCGTCCGCGCCAATGCCACCCCGTACAAAGTCCGCGCCATCGCCTGCGCGGACGCTGTCATTGCCGCCGCCGCCGTCGATGGTGTCGTGGCCGCTGCCGGTGCTGATCAGATCATTGCCTGCGCCACCGGTGATATAATCCTCGCCAAAGGATGTTTCGATCACGTTGGCGCGGGCGTCACCCATGATCTGCTCGTCCAGGGCGCCCTGGGTCGCGCCAAAGTTCTGGGTGACGACGATGGAGTTGTAAAAGGTGCCGGTGCCATAGCTCATCGGGCCGACGTCAATGCCGATGCCGATGTGGGTATAGCTTGCATTCAGGATATTCGCCCGGTGCGAGGCGGAGTTCATCAGCCCCTCATGCAGGTCGCGCACATCGTCCCACAGGCCATCCGGGCCGCGAATGGTCTGCACCGCAAGGTTCTCTCCCGTGCGCCAGGCGCCGGAAAGGTCAAAGCCTGCGGCCCGAATGCGATCGTTCGACGTGCTGTCACCGACGCCGGTATGGCTGAAGGTATCGGTCCGGATCATCCAGTCGCTATGGTCGTCTGCGGATTGGTTCAGATTCATTTCAAGGGTCAGCGCCCCCAGGCCATGTTCGGCACGTACCTCGTTGATCAGCGTCAACATGTAAGCTTCGATATCAGAAGCGATACTCATTCATCATTCCTTTGATCGTGGGCGCCGGACGGCTGACGCTTAGTTATCGGGTCGAAAGATTAAAACCTGTTTGACGGCAGGAATGCGGTCATGGTTCGCCCTGTTTTTGGTTTTTTCTGGGCTTTTCCTGTGAACGAAAAAGGTCCGCGCCGGTGCAGGCGGCAAGGCGAAACCCTGGTGATCTTTCCCTTTATACGGGAAATCCGGTCCGGTGGAAAGGTTCCGGGGGCTTTCTCTGGGCAATCATGGGACAGACCGCTCATCAGGGGCGGTGTTCTGGGAAATCGGGGGAAATGGGAGGGGCCCGGGCCGGTGATTCGGCCAGAACCTGCCGAATACGAATCAAATTTATGGGAAATGGGTTGATCTCCCTTGAATCTGGCCTTCGTTTTATGGAACAGGAGTGGAACATACCCTGTGGATAAATCTGCGGATGAATTTTTCTGGGAATTCGTGGGAAGTTTTGGCGCGCGATGACGCGACCCTATATATTGTGTTAATCTCTGAAAATCATACTTAATAGGCGGAAAATGGCCGGAATTTCGCCACCAGATTTAGTCTCACCAGCATGTGTAAAACTAAATATCGTGGGTTTGTGGCAAAAAAAATGTAGACGCCCATGATTTCCCGTGGCATCCCTAGTGCATCGGATGAGAACGGGACACGGGGCACCAAACGACCCCAAATAAAAATAAAACCTAGCAGGTTTCATACAGGCACCTCGCTTTCATCAGACCAAAGAGATCCGGCGCGCGGGCGAGCAGACATCCCCCCAGGTGGCGCGCGCAGTCGGACTTCCCCGCCAAGCTGCGGGACGAGGGCGGCGGGTTGATCAGTGGCAGCAGATCAACCCGCCGTTTCCATGTCCGGAGATCACTTCGGACCAGAGGACAGAAAATTCGCGGGGGCGCGACAAGAAGATAAGCGCAAAGCGCGCAGGCAGGAAAACAAGTGGGCCGCAGGTTCAGAGGCGAAAGCCAGCACAAGGTCGATAGCAAGGGGCGGGTATCCATACCGGCCTCTTTTCGGCGTGTGCTGGAGGCCGGCGACCCCAACTGGAAATCCGGCGAGAACCCCGAGCTTGTGATCGTCTATGGCGATGCCAAGCGCAATTTCCTTGAATGCTATACAATGGAAGCCATCGACGAGGTGGACAGCAAGATCGACGCGCTGCCGCGTGGATCGGTTGCCCGTAAGGCGCTGCAACGACTGTTCCATGGTCAGTCCTTTCCCACCACGGTGGATGAAACCGGCCGCCTGGTGCTCCCCGCCAAGCTGCGCAAGAAGATCGACCTGGAGGCGGAGGCGTTCTTTTTCGCCACCGGCGATACCTTCCAGATCTGGAAACCCGAAACCTACGAAGCCGAAGAGGAAGCCTGGGCAACCGACCTGCCTGAGGATTTCGATCCGATGGCCTTCCTGGACGGCGATCAGGAGGCCTGAACCTGATGGCTGCTGCGGCCTCCCCTCAACAGACTGCCCCCCACACTCCCGTTCTGCTGCGCCCCTTGCTGGCTGCCGTCGCACCCGTGTCGGGTGTCTGGCTGGATGGCACCTTCGGGGCAGGCGGCTATACCCGCGGCCTGATAGAGGCGGGGGCATCCCGGGTGATCGCGGTGGACCGCGACCCGCTGGCCTTCGAGATGGCGGCGGAATGGGCCGATGCCTATGGCGAGCGGATCACCATGCAGCAGGGCGTGTTCTCGAAGATGGACACCTATGCGCAGGATCTCGACGGGATCGTGCTCGACCTCGGCGTGTCCTCGATGCAGCTGGACCTGGCCGAACGCGGTTTTTCCTTCATGCGCGACGGGCCGCTGGACATGCGCATGTCGCAGGACGGCCCCTCGGCTGCCGATCTGGTGAACGAGGGCGACGAAGAGCTGATTGCCAACATCCTGTTCCAATATGGCGAGGAACGCGCAAGCCGCCGCATCGCCAAGGCGATTGCGCGTGCACGTGCCGAGGCGCCGATCACCACCACATTGCAACTGGCAAAGTTGATCGAAGGCTGCCTGCCGCGCGCCAAGCCCGGCCAGTCGCATCCGGCGACCCGCAGCTTTCAGGCGATCCGCATTGCGGTCAACGATGAATATGACGAGCTTTTCCAGGGTCTTATGGCAGCGGAGCGCGCCCTGCGGCCCGGCGGTCAACTGGCTGTCGTGACCTTTCACTCGGTCGAGGACCGGATGGTCAAACGATTCCTGACGGCCCGGTCGGGCGGCGGCGGCAACGCCAACCGCTTTGCCCCCGAGGTTGACCGCCCGGAGCCGCAGTTCCGGGTGGAAAAGCGCAAGGCCATCGGGCCGGACGCGCAGGAACTGGACGAAAACCCGCGCAGCCGGTCGGCAAAGCTGCGGGTGGCGATCAGAACGGATGCACCCAGCGGTGCGGTTGATGCGAAATCCATCGGGATGCCGATGGTCAAGGGACAGTAACGATGCGAGCAGTCTTATACGTTCTCACCTCCATGGCGGTCATCGGACTGGCTTTCTGGGCCTACCGCGAGAATTACGCGACCCAGCAGGCGCTGAGCGAGGCTGACAAGCTGCATGCCAATATTCGCGGCGCCTATGCGCGCCTCGCCGTGCTCAAGGCGGAATGGGCCTATCAGAACCGCCCCGAACGGCTGCGCGACCTGGCGGTGCTCAACTTTGACCGGCTGGGGCTTTTGCCGCTGCAACCCGACCAGTTCGGCGCGGTGGACCAGGTGGCCTATCCGCCGGCACCGCTGCTGCCGATCACCGATCCGGTCGATGTCTCGACCATGAATGCACCCGACAGCCAGGAGGACCCGCTATGATCCGCACACCGCTGCGCCCGCTGGCGCGTATTCTGGATGCCCGCCAGCGGGGCGAGAACCCCGACGCCATCGAACGCGAGAACAAGCGCATCCGGCACGAGCAGATGCGCGACCGGTCGCGGCAACGCGCCGAAGGGCGGCTGCTGGTGCTGGGCGTGTTCTTTTTCTGCGCCTTTTCCGTGGTGGGCGCGCGTATGGGGCTTCTGGCAACTTCCGAAGCGGTGGAGCCGCGCGCCCATGCGCCGGGTGCCGTGATCTCGGCCTCGCGGGCGGATATCGTGGACCGCAACGGCAACATTCTGGCGACCAATTTCGAGACCCATGCGCTTTATGCCCAGCCCCGCCATATGGTGGACCCGGCCGCCGCGGCCAAAAAGCTGGTAGGCGTCTTCCCGGACCTGGACGAGGAACTTCTGCTCAAGGATTTCACCGGCAAGCGCAAGTTCCTGTGGATCAAGAAGAAAATCAGCCCCGAACAGATGCAGGCGGTGCATGACATCGGCGATCCGGGCCTGTTGTTCGCACCGCGCGACATGCGTCTTTATCCCAATGGCAAGCTGGCGGCCCATGTGATGGGCGGCGCCAGCTTTGGCAAGGAAGGCGTGCATGCCGCCGAAGTCATCGGTGTTGCGGGCGTCGAGAAATACTTTGACGATTATTTGCGCGACCCTGCCAACGGCAACAAGCCGCTGCAGCTGTCGCTGGACCTGACCGTTCAGGCGGCCGCCGAACAGGTGCTGGCGGGCGGGATGAAACTGTTCAATGCAAAGGGCGCCACATCGGTCCTGATGGACGTGAAGACCGGCGAAGTGGTCAGTGTCGTCTCCTTGCCTAGTTTCGATCCCAACGACCGCCCCCGGCCTGCGACAAAGGGGGATGCCTCGGACAGCCCGCTGTTCAACCGCTCCGTTCAGGGGGTTTACGAACTGGGCTCGGCCTTCAAGATCTTTGCGGCAACACAGGCGATCGAACTGGGGCTGGTCAATGCAGACACCGTGATCGACACCGCCGGGCCGATGAAGGTCGGCGGTTTCAGGATCGGCGAATTCCATGGCAAGAACTACGGCAAGCTGAGCGTGGCGGATATCATCGTTCATTCGTCGAACCGGGGCACCGGGCGGCTCGCCCTGCAGATCGGGGCGGCCAGACAGCAGGAATTCCTCAAGAAGCTGGGTTTCTTCGAGGCGACCCCCTTCGAGATCGTGGAGGCCGCAGGTGGCAAGCCATTGCTGCCGAAACGCTGGACCGAACTGTCATCGGTGACGATTTCCTATGGCCATGGCATGTCCAGCAGCCCGATGCATCTGGCGGCGGGCTATGCGATGCTGGCCAATGGCGGATATCAGGTCAAACCGACGCTGATCAAACAGGAAACCCCCCAGCTCGGGCCGCGCCTGATCTCGGCCAATGCCTCGGCCGATGCGCGCCGGATCCTGCGCAAGGTGGTCACCGACGGCACCGCAAGCTTTGCCGAAGTGCCGGGTTACCAGATCGCGGGCAAGACCGGTACAGCGGACAAACCCAAACCCACGGGCGGATATTACAAGGACAAGGTGATTGCGACATTCGCATCCTTTTTCCCGGCAAATGATCCCAAATATGTGCTGATCGTCACGCTGGACGAAGCGGTCGAAACCTCCGGCGCGAAACCGCGCCGTACCGCGGGCTGGACCGCCGTGCCGGTTGCGGCAGAGATGATCCGCCGGATTGCGCCGCTGCTGGGGCTGCGACCCACTGTTGAACCGCTTGAGGAGGCTGTGGTAACGCTTGCGGGCAACAACTAGCCTCAAGAACCAAGCCGCAAAGGCGCAGCCATGAGCAGCCCCCGAAAAACATCTCTGAACTCCCTTGGCCTGATGGCGGCCAATGGGGCGAATCCGACAATCGAAGACCTGCAGGTGGACAGCCGCAAGGTCGGGCCGGGGTGCCTGTTTGCAGCGATGCCCGGCACCCAGGTCCATGGCGCGCGGTTCATCGGCAAGGCGCTTGGCGACGGTGCCGTGGCGGTTCTGACCGACCCCGAGGGGGCCGCGATGGCAGGTGATGCGATCCGCGCCGCCGGGGCCGCGCTGGTGGTCTCTGACGTCCCCCGCGAGGCGCTGGCGCGCACCGCGGCCCTGTGGTTCGGCGGGCAGCCCAAAACCATGACGGCGGTGACCGGGACCAATGGCAAGACCTCCGTTTCGACCTTTGTGCGCCAGATCTGGATCGAGATGGGCTTTGCTGCCGTGAACCTTGGCACCACCGGTGTGGAGGGGGCCTGGACCGCGCCGCTGGCCCATACCACGCCGGAGCCGATCACCCTGCATCGCACCCTGCGCGCGGCAGCGGACAATGGCATCACCCATGCGGCGATGGAGGCCTCCAGCCACGGGCTGGACCAGCGGCGGCTTGATGGCGTGACCCTGCGCGCCGCGGGCTTTACCAACTTCACCCAGGATCATCTGGATTATCACGAGACCTTTGACGCCTATTTCGACGCCAAGGCGGGGCTGTTTGCCCGCGTGCTGGCAGAGGATGGCACGGCGGTGATCAACACCGACGACCCCCGCGGGGTCGACATGGCCGCCATTGCCCGCGCGCGCGGCTGCGAAGTGCTGACCGTGGGCCGCGACGGCGGCGATCTGCACCTGACGGCGCAGCGCTATGACGCGACCGGGCAGGACCTGCGCTTTGAATGGCAGGGCAAGGCGGTGCAGAAACGGCTGGAACTGATCGGCGGGTTTCAGGCCGACAATGTGCTGCTGGCTGCAGGCCTCGTGATCGCCTGCGGCGGGCAACCGCAGGAGGTTTTTGATACATTGCCGCATCTGACCACGGTACGGGGCCGCATGCAGCTTGCCGCGACCCGGGGCAACGGGGCGGCGGTCTTTGTCGATTATGCCCATACGCCCGATGCCATTGCCACCGCGCTGGCCGCGATGCGCCCGCATGTGATGGGCCGTCTGATTGCCATCGTCGGCGCGGGCGGTGACCGTGACCGGGCCAAAAGGCCCCTGATGGGGGCGGCGGCGATGACCCATGCCGACACGGTGATCGTCACCGACGACAATCCCCGCTCCGAAGATCCCGCAAGCATCCGCGCGGCGGTCCTCGAAGGCGCCCCCGGGGCGATGGAAGTCGGCGACCGGGCCGAGGCGATCCTGCGCGGCATCGACCTGCTGGGACCGGGTGATGCGCTGCTGATCGCGGGCAAAGGCCATGAGACGGGGCAGATCGTGGGGCAGGATGTGCTGCCCTTTGACGATGTGGAACAGGCAAGCGTTGCCGTGGCGGCGCTGGACGGGAGGCTTGCATGACGCTCTGGACGGCAGCGGAGGCCGCGGCAGCCACCGGCGGGCGGGCGCTGGGGGAATGGACCTGTGACGGCGTGTCCATCGACACGAGGACAATAGAAAAGGGCGACCTCTTTGTCGCGCTGAAGGATGTCCGCGACGGCCATGACTTTGTGGCGCAGGCGCTGGAGAGCGGCGCGGGTGCCGCCCTGGTGTCGCGCATCCCCGAAGGCCTGGCCAAGGATGCGCCATTGCTGATTGTCGATGACGTGCTGGCGGGGCTTGAAAAGCTGGGGCAGGCGGCCCGTGCGCGGACCCGGGCCAGGGTGGTCGCGGTGACCGGCAGTGTCGGCAAGACCTCGACCAAGGAAATGCTGCTGGCGATGCTTGGCGACCAGGGCCGGACCCATGCCAGCGTGGCCAGCTACAACAACCACTGGGGGGTGCCGCTGACCCTGGCGCGGATGCCTGCCGACACCGAATTCGCCATCATCGAGATCGGCATGAACCACCCCGGAGAGATCGCCCCGCTGGCGCGGATGGCGCAGGCGGATGTGGCGATGGTCACCACCGTTGCCGCCGCCCATCTGGAGGCCTTCGACGATCTGGCCGGGATCGCCGTTGAAAAGGCCTCGATCTTTGAAGGGGTGAAACCGGGCGGCTGGGCCGTGATCAACGCCGATATCGAACATGCGGCGATCCTGATGGCCAAGGCGGTGGACTGCCGCTTGCGGGAGCTGGAATTCGGCGTGCATGGCCATCACTTCAAACTGCTGGACGTGCATGTGCAGGCGGATACCACCGTGGTCCAGGCCAGCCATGAGGATGTCCCGATCCTGTTCAAGATCGCCACGCCGGGGCGCCATTTCGCGATGAACGGCCTTGGGGCGCTGGCGGTCTGCCATGCGCTGGGGGTCGATATGGCGCTGGCGGCACAATCGCTGGGCCGCTGGCAGCCCTACAAGGGGCGCGGCGTGCGCGAGGTGATCGTGCTCGACCCGATCGAAACCCATCTGACGCTGGCCCTGATCGACGACAGCTACAATGCCAATCCGACCTCGATGGCCGCCGCACTTGAAGTTCTGGCCGCCTCAGAGGTGACCCATGACATCGGCCGGGTCAGCAAGGGGCGGCGGATCGCCTTTCTGGGTGACATGAAGGAACTGGGCCCCGATGCGGTGGCGCTGCACGCGGGCCTTGCCCATCTGCCTGCGACCCAGGCGCTGGATGTGGTGCATTGCATCGGCCCGCTGATGGGATCGCTGCATGACCTGCTGCCCGAACACCAGCGCGGAATCCGGGCCGAAACCTCTGCCGAGGTCCTGCCGGACCTGCGCGGGCTGCTCGATTCCGGGGATGTGGTGCTGGCCAAGGGGTCGCTTTCAATGAAACTGGGGGCGATTGTTGACGCCATCCGCAAAATGGGCCATCCGGTTGAAACCCTGTAACCCGGGGTCATGTGACAAGATGTTGAGTAAGGACGCGTTTGAATGCTCTATTGGTTGACCCTGCTTTCGGATGGCGGTGATTTCTTTAACCTGTTTCGTTACATCACCTTCCGTGCCGGGGGGGCTTTCCTGACCGCGCTGGTGTTCGGCTTTCTCTTCGGGCGGCCGCTGATCGCGGTGCTGCGCCGCAGGCAGGGCAAGGGCCAGCCGATCCGCGACGATGGCCCCGAGGGGCATTTCGTGAAGGCGGGCACGCCGACGATGGGCGGGCTGCTGATCGTGGGGGCGCTGCTGACCTCGACGCTGCTCTGGGCGCGGCTCGACAATGCCTTTGTCTGGCTGGTGCTTTTCGTGACCATGAGCTTTGCCGCCATCGGATTTGCGGATGATTACGCCAAGGTCAGCAAGCAGAACACATCAGGTGTGTCCGGCAAGATACGGTTATTGCTGGGATTTCTGATTTCGGGAATTGCCGGTTTCTGGGCCGCGCAATATCATCCCGAAGCGCTGCAATATCAGCTGGCGCTGCCGGTCTTCAAGGATACGCTGATCAACCTCGGGGTCCTCTTTGTGCCCTTCTCGATCATCGTGATCGTGGGGGCGGCCAATGCGGTGAACCTGACTGACGGTCTGGACGGTCTTGCGATCATGCCGGTGATGATCGCGGCCGGCACGCTGGGGGTCATTGCCTATGCGGTGGGGCGGGTCGATTTCACCGATTATCTGGATGTGCATTACGTGCCCGGCACCGGTGAAATCCTGATCTTTACTGCCGGTCTGTTCGGCGGGGGACTGGGCTTCTTGTGGTACAACGCGCCGCCGGCTGCGGTTTTCATGGGCGATACCGGGTCACTGGCCCTGGGCGGTGCCCTGGGGGCGATTGCGGTGGCGACCAAGCACGAGCTGGTGCTGGCGATTGTCGGCGGGTTGTTCGTGGTGGAGGCGCTGTCGGTGATCATTCAGGTGCTCTACTTCAAGCGCACCGGCAAACGGGTCTTTCTGATGGCGCCGATCCACCATCACTATGAAAAGAAGGGCTGGGCCGAGCCGCAGATCGTGATCCGGTTCTGGATCATCTCGCTGATCCTCGCCATGATCGGTCTGGCGACGCTGAAGGTCCGGTAACCGCGCTGGCGCGCCGCGTGCCGCGGGCGGGGGCGGCGCGCCGGGGCGCGCGCCGGTGGAGGCGCTGCCTCCACACCTCCGGTATATTTGGGGAACAATGAAGCGGGGGCCAACGCGCCCGTCTTGAAGTTGCAGCGCCAATACCCTGCTGCGCGGCGCGCTCTCGGGACATGGCGCTGTCATCTGCCTCAGGGCAAAGGCGCACGCTCTAGAAGATCGACCAGCCCATCCTTGTGGTCAGTTCGGCGAGCGCTTCGGTGCCCCGGTGGGAATTGCCGTAGCGGTTGAGACCGGGGCTCCAGACCGCGATGGCGGCCTGGTGCGGCACGATGGCGAGGATGCCGCCGCCGACGCCGCTTTTGCCCGGAATGCCGACACGGTAGGCGAAGTCGCCCGAGCCGTCGTAATGGCCGCAGGTGAGCATCATCGCGTTCAGCCTGCGGATGCGGCGGGGTGAGACCAGCCGCGGCATGTTTGGCGCGTGAATCAGGAAGCGGCCCGCCATGGCCAGCTGGGCGGTGGTCATCTCGATGGCGCAATGGTGGAAGTAGGTGCCCAGCACCTTGTCGGGGCTGTTGGTCAGATTGTCATGTGCGGCCAGAAAATGCGCAAGCGCGAAGTTGCGGTGGCCATAGGCGGTTTCCGAGGCCGCGACGGTTTCGTTGATGTGGATATCGCCGGATCCGGCGGCGCTGCGCACGAAATGGATGATCTCGGCCAGGGCCTCGCGCGGGGCGCGGTTGCCCAGCACCGCATCGGTGGTGACGATGGCGCCTGCGTTGATGAAGGGATTGCGGGGGCGGCCGTTTTCCTGTTCGAGCTGGACGATGGAGTTGAAGGCCCGGCCCGAGGGCTCGCGGCCCACCCGTGTCCAGAGCTGGTCGCCCGAGCGGCCAAGGGCGATGGCAAGGGTGAAAACCTTGGTGATCGACTGGACGGAGAAAGCCACGCCATGGTCGCCGGCCTGGTGCAGCTGGCCATCGGCGGTGACGACGGAAATCGCGAATTGTGCCGGATCGACCCGGGCCAGCTGCGGAATGTAGCTGGCCACCTGGCCCCAGTCGGCATCGAGGCGGGCCTTTTGGTCAAGCTGGTGCAGGATGGTATCGAGGTTCGGCATTCTGGGCGCTCCGGCTTGTGAAGGGCGCGTATTGCGACCATTCTGCGGGCCAACGGGTAGCAGGGGTGATGCAATGATTCCAGTACGGGGATTGGAAGGTGCGCAGGTGGCGGTGCTGGGGCTGGGCCGGTCGGGCCTGGTGGCGGCACGTGCGCTGGTGGCGGGCGGTGCCCTGCCGCTGTGCTGGGACGACAATCCCGATGCCCGCGCCAGGGCAGAGGCCGAGGGGCTGACCTGTGCCGATCTGAAGAAACCCGGTGCCTTCGATGCCATCGCCCGGCTGATCGTCAGCCCCGGTATTCCGCATCTTTATCCGGCACCGAACCCGGTGGTGGCGGCGGCGCTGGACGCGGGCGTGCCGGTGGACAATGACATCGGCCTGTTCTTTCAAAGCTTTGCCACATCGGACTGGAACGGGTTCGACGTGATGCCGCGGGTGGTGGCGGTGACCGGATCGAACGGGAAATCCACCACCTCGGCGTTGATCCATCACATTCTCGAAGAGGCCGGGCGGCCCTGCCAGCTGGCTGGCAACATCGGCCGCGGGGTGCTGGACCTGGAGCCTGCGGTGGACGGCGAGGTCGTGGTGCTGGAGCTGAGCAGCTACCAGACCGATCTGGCGCGGGCGCTGACGCCGGATGTGGCGGTCTTCACCAATCTCAGCCCCGATCACCTGGACCGGCACCATGGGATGGGCGGCTATTTCGCGGCGAAGCGGCGGCTCTTTGCCGAGGGCGGGCCGGACCGCGCGGTGATCGGCGTGGACGAGGTGGAGGGGCAATACCTGGCCGGGCAGATGACCGAAGGCCGGGCCGATGACCGGGTGATCCGGGTCAGCGTGACGCGCAAGCTGACCGGGCCAGGCTGGCAGGTCTTTGCGCGCAAGGGGTTCCTGTCGGAATACCGCAAGGGCAAGCAGGTGGCTTCCGTGGATCTGCGCGCTGTGGCGGGGCTGCCGGGGGCGCATAATCATCAGAATGCCTGCGCGGCCTATGCCGCCTGCCGGTCGCTGGGGCTGGCGCCACGGGTGATCGAGGCTGCGTTTCACAGCTTTGGCGGCTTGCCGCACCGGTCCCAGACAATCGCGGAGGTGGGCGCCGTGCGCTATGTCAACGACAGCAAGGCGACCAATGTGGATTCCGCCGCCAAGGCGCTTGCGGCTTTCGACAAGATTCGCTGGATTTGCGGCGGGCTTGAGAAGGAAGGCGGGCTGGAAGGGCTGGCCGCTGCCACGGGCGGCGTGCGCAAGGCCTATGTGATCGGGCGCGAGGCTGCCGGATTTGCCATGCAGCTGAACGTGGAGGCAGAGGTCTGTGGCACGATGGAGGTCGCCGTGGCCCGCGCGGTGGCAGAGGCGGAACCGGGGGATGTGGTGCTGCTGGCGCCGGCGGCGGCCAGTTTTGACCAATATGACAGTTTCGAACGCCGGGGCGAGGATTTCGCGGCACGGGTCGCGGCAGCGACAGGCGGCTGATCAACCGGCGATGTCGCGGGCGGCCGCCATGGCGGAGGACCAGGCCCATTGGAAATTGTAGCCGCCCAGCCAGCCGGTGACATCCACCGCTTCGCCAATGAAATAAAGCCCGGGCACCGTCTTGCTCATCATCGAGCGGGAGGAGAGCGCGGCAGTATCGACACCGCCAAGGGTGACTTCGGCGGTGCGGTAACCTTCGGTGCCGCCGGGGGTCAGATGCCAGTTTTGCAAATGCGTCACGAGATTTTGCAAATGTGTGTCTGACCAATCCGCCAGATTGCCGCTCAGGTCCAGCTGGCTGGCCAGGTGTTCGACCAGCCGCGCGGGCAGATGCTGGGCCAGTACCGTGGTCAGGTTCTTGCGGCCCCGTGCCTGACGGCGTGCCTTCAGCTCTTCGAGGATATTTGTTTCAGGGCAAAGGTTTATCGTAATGTCCTCACCCTCTTTCCAATAGGAGGAGGCTTGCAGGACGGCAGGGCCGGAGAGGCCCCGATGGGTGAACAGCAGCGCCTCGTCAAAGCTGGTGCCGCCTGCGGTGACGCGGGCCGGTGTGGCGACGCCGGATATCTCGGCAAAGCGGCCATCGGCAAAGGTGAAGGGCACAAGGCCCGCGCGTGTTTCCGTCACCGGCAGATCGAAGCGGCGCGCGATCTCATAGGCAAGGCCGGTTGCGCCCATTTTCGGGATGGATTTGCCCCCCGAAGCGACGACAAGATTTCTGGCGGTGATCTTTCCAGTATAATCAGGGCCTTGCAGCTCAAAGGTAAAGCCCTCCGGTGACTTTGCAAACTGTGATGCGGTAGTTTGCAAATGCAGCTCAGCCCCGGCCACCCGCATCATCCGGCGCAGCATCGCGACGATATCCTTGGCGGAGGTGTCACAGAACAATTGCCCCAATGTCTTTTCATGCCAGGGGATGCCATGGGCTTCGACCAATGCGATGAAATCCCATTGGGTATAGCGGGCAAGCGCGGATTTCGCGAAATGCGGATTCTGGCTGAGAAAGGCGGAGGGGTCGCAGTGGAGGTTGGTGAAATTGCAGCGGCCACCGCCGGAGATGCGGATCTTTTCGCCCGGTGCCCTGGCGTGATCGACCACAAGCACACGCCCCCCGGCATGTGCCGCGCACATCATGCCGCCCGCACCCGCGCCAATGATTGCCGTATCCACTTTCATGCCAGCGGCTTGCCCGGTTCGGAGCGGGGGGTCAAGTTGGTGTGATGCCCCTTGTGCCGCCGCTTTGCCCGCCGTCATTGCACGGCGTGCCGGTGGCGCGCAGCGGAAATTGACTGGCGTGATCCGCAAAATGGCGTTATGCTGACAGTTAGACCCCAGAAAATGGGGCGTTCGAGGCAGTTTAAGGCAGTGTATCCATGACAGAGATGGTCTATGGCGCGGTTCCCGTTCGGGAAGGCGAGCCAATTCTTCCAAAATGGTGGCGCACGGTGGATCGCTGGGCCTTGTCCTGCGTGCTGATGCTGTTCGCGGTCGGCATGTTGCTGGGGCTGGCCGCATCGCCGCCGCTGGCTGCCAAGAACGGGTTTGACCCGTTCCACTATGTCCAGAGGCAGGCTTTCTTTGGCGGGCTTGCGATCTTTGCGATGGTGCTGACCTCGATGATGTCGCCTGTGGTGGTGCGCCGCCTGGCGGTGCTGGGCTTTATCGGCGCCTTTATCGCCCTGGCGCTGCTGCCGTTTTTCGGCACCGACTTTGGCAAGGGGGCGACCCGCTGGTATTCGCTGGGATTTGCCAGTGTGCAGCCTTCGGAATTTCTCAAGCCCGGATTTATCGTGGCAACCGCCTGGCTTCTGGCCGCGAGCCTTGAGATCAATGGCCCGCCGGGCAAGGCCTGGTCCTTTGCCCTGTGCATGTCGATCGTGCTGATGCTGGCATTGCAGCCCGACTTCGGTCAGGCCTGTCTGGTGCTGTTCGGCTGGGGCGTGATGTATTTTGTCGCCGGGGCGCCGATGCTGCTGCTGGTGGGCATGGCCGCGATGGTGGTGATCGCGGGCAGTTTCGCCTATTCCAGTTCGGAACACTTCGCGCGCCGGATCGATGGCTTTCTCAGCCCCGATGTCGATCCGACCACGCAGTTGGGCTATGCCACCAATGCGATCCGCGAGGGCGGTCTTTTTGGTGTCGGCGTGGGCGAGGGCGAAGTGAAATGGTCGCTGCCCGATGCCCATACCGATTTCATCATTGCCGTCGCGGCAGAGGAATACGGGCTGGTTCTGGTGCTCTGCATCATCGCGCTTTACACCGTGATCGTGGTCCGGTCGCTGCTGCGTCTGGTGCGTGAACGGGACCCTTTCACGCGGCTTGCGGGCACCGGGCTTGCCTGTATCTTTGGCGTGCAGGCCATGATAAACATGGGCGTCGCCGTGCGGCTGCTGCCGGCCAAGGGGATGACCCTGCCTTTTGTCAGCTACGGGGGGTCTTCGGTGATCGCTTCGGGCATCGCGGTGGGGATGTTGCTGGCCTTCACGCGCAGCAGGCCGCAGGGCGAGATTTCTGACATTCTTGGCCGGGGCCGCGCCCGCTGAAGGCGCGCCCGGACGGAGGACACCATGACCGCACCCTTGTTGATCATCGCAGCCGGAGGCACCGGGGGCCACATGTTCCCCGCGCAGGCCCTGGCCGAGGTGATGCTGACGCGCGGCTGGCGGGTGCGCCTGTCCACCGACGCACGCGGCGCGCGCTATACCGGCGGGTTCCCGGCAGAGGTCGAAATCAGCCAGGTCAGTTCCGCCACCTTTGCGCGGGGCGGCGTGCTGGCCAAGGCGATGGTGCCGCTGCGCATCGGTGCGGGGGCGCTGGGGGCTGCCCTGCGGATGATGCGCGACCGGCCGGCCGTGGTTGTGGGATTTGGCGGATATCCGTCGATCCCGGCGCTGTCGGCGGCAACCCTGTTGCGGGTGCCGCGCATGATCCATGAACAGAACGGCGTGCTGGGCCGGGTCAACACGATCTTTGCCAAACGGGTCGATGCCATGGCCTGCGGCACCTGGCCGACGGAGTTGCCCGAGGGGGTGGAAGCTGTGCATGTGGGCAACCCGGTGCGCGCCGCGGTACTCGACCGGGCAGGCGCGGGCTATATCCCCCCCGGTGACTATCCGATGGAAATTCTGGTGATGGGCGGCTCGCAGGGTGCACGCATCCTGAGCGATGTGGTGCCCGCCGCGCTGGCCGCACTGCCGCTTGCCATGCTCAAGAACATCCGCGTCAGCCATCAGGCCCGCGACGAGGACGGCCAGCGGGTTGCCGATTACTACGCCGAGAACGCTATTGACGCGGACGTGCAGCCCTTCTTTGAAGATGTGCCGCGCCGGATGTCCGAGGCGCAGCTGGTCATCAGCCGGTCGGGGGCCTCTTCGGTCGCGGATATCTCGGTGATCGGGCGACCCTCGATCCTGATCCCCTTTGCCGCCGCGACAGGTGACCACCAGACCGCCAATGCGCGCGGGCTGGTCGAGGCGGGGGCCGCGATCATGGTTCCCGAAAGCAGGCTCAGCCCCGAGGCGCTGGCCGAACAGATACAAAGCATTCTCGAACAGCCCGACGCCGCATTGCAGATGTCGCGGGCGGCCCATTCGGTGGGCAAGCCCGAAGCGGCGCAAGCCCTGGCGCAGATGGTCGAGACCCTGGCCCAGGAAGGAAAACGAAAATGAACGCAGCAGCGGCCACCAAACTGCCCACCGATGTGGGCCCGATCCATTTTGTCGGCATTGGCGGCATCGGCATGTCGGGCATTGCCGAGGTGCTGATCAACCACGGCTACCGGGTGCAGGGCTCCGACCTGAAGACGACCAAGATCACCGACCGGCTGGCTGAGCTGGGGGCGGTGATTTTCGAGGGGCAAAAGGCCGAGAACATCGAAAATGCCGAGGTGGTGGTCATCTCTTCGGCGATCAAGCCCGGCAACCCCGAGCTGGACGCGGCGCGGCTGGCGGGCCTGCCCATCGTGCGCCGGGCAGAGATGCTGGCAGAGCTGATGCGGCTGAAATCCAACATCGCGGTCGCGGGCACCCATGGCAAGACGACGACAACCACCATGGTTGCGGAACTGCTGGTCAAGGGCGGCATCGACCCCACGGTGGTCAATGGCGGGATCATCCATGCCTATGGATCGAATGCGCGCATGGGGCAGGGCGAATGGATGGTGGTGGAGGCCGACGAAAGCGACGGCACCTTCAACCGCCTGCCTGCAACCATTGCCATCGTCACCAACATCGACCCCGAGCATATGGAGCATTGGGGCGATTTCGACAGGCTGCGGCAGGGTTTCCTTGATTTCGTGTCCAACATTCCCTTCTACGGTCTGGCGGTCTGCTGCACCGATCATCCCGAGGTGCAGGCGCTGGTGGGCAAGATCACCGACCGCCGCGTTGTCACCTATGGGTTCAACGCCCAGGCCGATGTGCGCGCGCGGAACCTGACCTACAAGGGCGGCGTGGCGCATTTCGACATTCACCTGCAGGCCGAAGGGGCGGTGATCGAAGGCTGCGAACTGCCGATGCCGGGGGATCACAACGTCTCCAACGCGCTGAGTGCCGTTGCGGTGGCGCGCCATCTGGGCATGAAGCGCGACGAGATCCGCGCGGCGCTGAAAAGTTTTGGCGGGGTCAACCGGCGCTTTACCAAGGTGGGCGAAGTGGACGGGGTCACCATCATCGACGACTATGGCCACCATCCGGTCGAGATTGCCGCGGTGCTGAAAGCCGCGCGTCAGGCGACGGAGGGCCGGGTGATCGCCGTGCACCAGCCGCACCGCTACACCCGTCTGCACCACCATTTCGAGGAATTCTGCGCCTGTTTCAATGATGCCGATGTGGTGGGCATTGCCGAGGTCTATGCCGCAGGCGAAGACCCGATCGAGGGCGCGGACCGGGACGGTC
Source organism: Sulfitobacter sp. G21635-S1 (assembly GCF_027213915.1). Taxonomy (NCBI): domain Bacteria; kingdom Pseudomonadati; phylum Pseudomonadota; class Alphaproteobacteria; order Rhodobacterales; family Roseobacteraceae; genus Sulfitobacter; species Sulfitobacter sp. G21635-S1. Next base: position 36,716 of record NZ_JAPWGV010000009.1, on the reverse strand, counting down.
TGGTGGCGGGGCTGATCCGCCATGGCCATCGCCACGCCCGTGCGGTCCAGAACGAGGAAGATCTGATGCGCCTGGTGCGCGAACAGGCCGGACCGGGCGACATGGTGGTTTGTCTCGGGGCAGGGACAATCAGCGCCTGGGCCAATGCGCTGCCGGATAAACTACGCGCTCTCAAGGGGGCCGCCGCCTGACGGCGGGCCTCTTGGCCATAATTCTGCCGCTTGCCTGTGATCCAACACCGCGGCCCGGCTGATCAAAGAGCCCCGGAAAGGGGCGGCGACGAGACGAAGAAGGAGCAGCAGCTATGACATTATTGTGGATTTCCGTTCTATGGGTGCTGGCATCAGCGGCGGTGGCAATGCTGCCGATGCGCCGGCAATATGTGCCGGGGGTGGCCCTGCTGCTGTCGGCACCGGTGCTGATCATCGCGATTGCGCTTCATGTCGGCTGGTTCATGGCGCTTCTGGCCATCGCCGCCTTCGTGTCGATGTACCGCAACCCCCTGCGCTACCTGATCGCCCGGCTGCGCGGTCAGAGCTTTGAGGTCCCGCAGTGAGCCCATCGCTCATCCTGGCCTGTCTCTGGGCGCTTTCGGCAAATGTCATCGCGATGACACCCAGCAAGGACTACCATTGGCGCAACGCCTATATCCTGATTGCCATCGGTATTCCGATTCTGGGCTATGTCACGATGCAGCATGGGCCCTGGATCGGCCTGCTGGTGCTGGCGGGCGGCTGTTCGGTGCTGCGCTGGCCGGTGATCTACCTGATGCGCTGGCTGCGCCGGGGCGCGGGCCGGGTTGAAATCAAGGGGCCTGCGGAATGAGCCCGACCATCATGGCGCTGATCGCGGTGCTTGCCGTCTGGATGCTGGCCTGTGCCTTACAGGGATACCGCGCGCGGTTCCTGGGCTTTCTGGGCGTGCTGATCATGGGCATGGCACTGAACATGCTGTGGATGGCCCTGCATCTGAATGCCACCCCGCTTGAGGGCAATGCGCTGATGGCGCAGGCGGCGCTGGTGCTCTACGGGCTTTGCGCCTTCGGTTTCGGCTGGCTGGCCGGTCGCCTGGTGCGGCAGTTCCGGGCCAGCCGGGTGGATGACCAGACGCGCTGAGCCGCCGTGCGCGCGCCACGGTTTGACGGCTCCGGCCTTTGCGGCTAATCGGGCGGTATGAACAAGATTTCCTTTCCGGCCGTGCGCGGCAAGCTGACGGCGCGACGCCCGCTGAATGATCTGACCTGGCTGCGTGTCGGTGGCCCGGCGGATTACCTGTTCCAGCCCGCCGATCCGGAGGACCTGAGCGGTTTTCTGCGCGATTTGTCCGATGAGGTGGCGGTTTTCCCCATGGGGGTCGGCTCCAACCTGATCGTGCGCGACGGCGGGTTGCGCGCCGTGGTGATCCGGCTGGGGCGCGGCTTCAACGGGATAGAGATTGACGGGGATCATGTCATCGCCGGGGCCGCGGCGCTGGATGCCCATGTGGCACGCAAGGCGGCGGATGCCGGTCTGGACCTGACATTCCTGCGCACGATCCCGGGCAGCATCGGCGGTGCGGTGCGCATGAACGCCGGTTGTTACGGCAGCTATACGGCGGATCACTTCGTCAGTGCGCAGGTGGTCACCCGTGCGGGAGAGATCGTGACCCTGACCGCCGGGGACCTGAATTTCCGCTATCGCCAGAGTGACTTGCCCGATGGCGCAGTGATTGTCAGCGCGGTATTCGCCCCGCCAAAAGGCGACCCGGAGGCGCTGCATGCGCGGATGGCCGCGCAACTGGCCAGGCGCGATGAAACCCAGCCGACCAAGGACCGTTCCGCAGGCAGTACCTTTCGCAATCCGGCAGGGTTTTCCAGCACCGGGCAGGCCGATGACGTGCATGATCTGAAAGCCTGGAAGGTGATCGACGAGGCCGGGATGCGCGGCGCGCGCCTGGGCGGGGCACAGATGAGCCCGAAACACCCGAACTTTCTGATCAATGCGGAGAACGCAACCGCGGCTGACCTGGAAAACCTTGGTGAGCAGGTGCGAAAAAAGGTTTACGATTCAAGCGGGATCACGCTAGAATGGGAAATCATGCGGATCGGCGAATTTCAAGGCGCGCCGGACGCAGAGGCATAAGCCGAAAACGGCGAAAACAATAAGAACAATGGGCCAGAACGGTCCGGGACAAAGGCACTCCAGTGGGTACGTCGAGCAGGACAACCCCGACAGTGGCGGTACTATTGGGCGGACTCTCGGCAGAGCGCGAGGTGTCTCTCTCATCCGGGCGCGCATGCGCCGCTGCACTGCGGGAACATGGCGGATATAACGTGGTCGAGGTCGATGCAGGCCGCGATCTTTGCGCCGTTCTGACCGATCTCAATCCCGATGCCATCCTGAACTGCCTGCATGGACGCTGGGGCGAGGATGGCTGCGTGCAGGGTCTGCTGGAATGGATGGGACTGCCCTACAGCCATTCGGGCGTTCTGGCGTCTGCCCTGGCGATGGACAAGCAGCGCAGCAAGGAAGTCTATCGCAGCGCAGGTCTGCCGGTGGTGGACAGCGTGATCTGCCGCAAGGCCGAGGTGATGGCGCAGCATGTCATGCCGCCGCCCTATGTGGTCAAGCCGAACAACGAAGGCTCCTCTGTCGGGGTCTATCTGGTGAATGCGGAAAACAACGGTCCGCCGCAGCTTGACGATGCCATGCCTGAGTTCGTCATGGTCGAAACCTATGCGCCGGGGCGCGAGCTGACCACCACGGTGATGGGCTCCCGGGCTGGCGGCGACGCGCGCGCCCTGACGGTGACCGACATCATCACAACCGGCTGGTACGACTACGATGCCAAGTACAAGGAAGGCGGATCGACCCATGTGGTGCCCGCCGACATCCCGCAGGAAATCTTCGACCTGTGCCTGGATTATGCCCTGCGCGCCCATGAGGCGCTGGGATGCCGGGGGGTCAGCCGCACCGATTTCCGCTGGGACGAGACACGCGGCGCCGACGGGCTGATTCTGCTGGAGACAAACACCCAGCCGGGCATGACCGCCACCTCGCTGTCACCCGAACAGGCGCAGAGCTGCGGCATGTCCTTTCCCGACTTCTGCGCCTGGATGGTGGAGGATGCCTCATGCGGTCGCTGATCCGGCGCAAGGCCCCCACATCGGTCAAGGCCGATCCCGCCCCCTCGCGCTGGGCCTGGCGGATGCAGCGGCTGATGCTGACGCCGGGATTCCGGCTGATGCTGCGGGCAGGGGTGCCCTTTTGCCTGACGCTGCTGGCCGGGACAATCTATCTGGCCGACGACGCGCGCCGGAGCGCAATCACCGAGGCCGTGGCCGATGCGCGCCGCGCGGTCGAGGAGCGGCCCGAATTCATGGTCAAACTGATGGCCATCGACGGGGCTGACGGGCCGCTGGCCGCCGAAATCCGAACCGCCGTGCCCATCGAGTTTCCGCTCAGTTCCTTCGATCTGGACCTGGGCCAGGTCCGCAGCACGATCACATCCCTGAGCAGCGTGAAGAATGCGAATGTCCGGATCAAACCGGGCGGGGTGTTGCAGGTCATCGTGAAGCCCCGGGTGCCGGTGGCAATCTGGCGCACGGCCGAGGGTCTGACGCTTGTGGATGATGGCGGTGCGCCCGTGGGCCAGATCGCCAACCGGGCCCTGCGCCCTGATCTGCCGCTGATCGCGGGCGAAGGGGCGGCGCGCCATGTGCCGGAGGCGCTGGAGCTGATCAAGACAACCAAACCGATCGCCGGGCGCCTGCGCGGGCTGGTCCGGATGGGTGCGCGGCGCTGGGATGTGGTGCTGGACCGCGACCAGCGGATCATGCTGCCCGAATATGACGCGATCCCGGCGCTGGAGCGGGTCATCGCGCTGGAAGGCGCGCAGGAGGTGCTCAGCCGCGACGTGTCCCGCGTGGACATGCGGCTGGCCCAGCGGCCCACGGTCAGGTTGACACAAGAAGCCACCGAAGCGTGGTGGGACATAAGGCAGAGCACGGGACAATAAGTCCCGGCCATATCACAAGGCAGTGACACGATGATGGACCTTTACGACAGTCAACGCTCGATGCGGAACATGCGCAGGGTTGCGATGCAGCGGGGCGTTGTGGCCATTCTCGACGTGGGCAGTTCCAAGATCGCATGTCTTGTGCTGCGCTTCGACGGCAGTGGCGAACTGGGCGAAGAGGGCGAGATCGGATCGCTGGCCGGTCAGTCGGGATTCCGCGTCATCGGTGCCGCGACAACCCGGTCGCGCGGGGTCCGCTCTGGCGAAATCTGCGTGATGAGCGAGACCGAGCGTGCCATCCGCACCGCCCTGCAGGCGGCGCAGAAGATGGCCGGCATCCGCGTCGATCACGTGATTGCCTGTTTCTCCGGGGCGGAGCCGCGCAGCTACGGGCTGGATGCCCAGATCGACCTGGAAGGTCAGGCGGTGACCGAACAGGACGTGGCTCAGGTGCTGGCCAATTGCGATGTGCCCGAATACGGCGAGGACCGCGAAGTGCTGCATGCGCAGCCGGTGAACTTTGCACTGGATCACCGGTCCGGGCTGATCGACCCGCGGGGCCAGCTGGGCAACAGCCTGTCGGTGGACATGCACATGCTGACCGTCGATGCCGCCGCCGTGCAGCACCTGGCGCATTGCATCAAACGTTGCGACCTGGAACTGGCCGGTATCGCGAACTCGGCCTATGTCTCGGGCATTTCCTCGCTGGTGGAGGATGAACAGGAACTGGGCGCGGCCTGTATCGACATGGGCGGCGGGTCGACCGGGGTGTCGATCTTTATCAAGAAACACATGATCTATGCGGATTGCGTGCGCATGGGCGGCGATCACGTGACCTCGGATATTTCCATGGGGCTGCAGGTGCCGACCGCAAACGCCGAGCGGATCAAGACCTTCTATGGTGGCGTGCATGCCACCGGGATGGACGACCGCGAGATGATCGAGATCGGCGGCGAGACCGGCGATTACGAACATGACCGCCGGACCGCCAGCCGCGCCGAACTGATCGGCATCATGCGGCCCAGGGTGGAGGAAATTCTGGAAGAGGTCCGGGTCCGGCTGGATGCCGCCGGATTCGACCACCTGCCCAGCCAACAGATTGTACTTACCGGCGGCGGCAGCCAGATTCCGGGTCTGGACGGGCTGGCCAGCAAGATCCTGGGTCAGCAGGTGCGGCTGGGTCGCCCGCTGCGGGTGCATGGCCTGCCCCAGGCGGCAACGGGCCCGGGTTTTGCCAGCGCGGTGGGCCTGTCGCTCTTTGCGGCGCATCCACAGGACGAATGGTGGGATTTCGACATTCCCGCCGACAGATACCCGGCACGGTCGCTCAAACGTGCGGTCAAATGGTTCCGTGACAACTGGTGATCGCAATATGGAGTGGCGGGACCGACATAGAGGCAAAATCAGCAAGAATTTGCCCATATGTTGCGTAATTATGGTGTTTTATAGGTGACGATACGGCCTCAGACCGTTAAGATCGCCTGAATTTATGACGAAGAAGCGCTCATGGGACGTGGGCTAAAAAACAGGCGGACAGCACATGACACTGAACCTTTCTATGCCCGGACAGGACGATCTGAAACCTCGCATCACCGTTTTCGGTGTTGGCGGCGCCGGTGGTAACGCGGTCAATAATATGATCGAAAAACAACTGGATGGCGTGGATTTCGTCGTGGCCAACACGGACGCCCAGGCGTTGCAGCAGGCCCGCGCAGAGAACAAGGTGCAGCTTGGCATCAAAGTGACCGAGGGTCTGGGCGCCGGGGCGCGCGCCTCCGTCGGTGCTGCGGCCGCCGAAGAATCAATCGAACAGATCGTCGACCACCTGGCCGGGGCGCATATGTGCTTTATCACTGCGGGCATGGGCGGCGGCACCGGGACGGGTGCAGCCCCGATCATCGCGCAGGCCGCCCGCGAATTGGGCGTGCTGACCGTCGGCGTCGTGACCAAGCCGTTCCAGTTCGAGGGTGCCAAGCGGATGCGTCAGGCCGAGGACGGCGTCGAGGCGCTGCAAAAGGTTGTCGACACGCTGATCATCATCCCCAACCAGAACCTGTTCCGGCTGGCGAATGAGAAAACCACCTTCACCGAAGCCTTCTCGATGGCCGATGACGTGCTGTATCAGGGCGTCAAGGGCGTGACCGACCTGATGGTCCGTCCGGGCCTGATCAACCTCGACTTTGCCGATGTCCGCGCCGTGATGGACGAGATGGGCAAGGCGATGATGGGCACCGGCGAGGCCGAAGGCGAAGATCGCGCAATCCAGGCCGCCGAAAAGGCCATTGCCAACCCGCTGCTGGACGAAATCAGCCTGCGCGGTGCCAAAGGCGTGCTGATCAACATCACCGGCGGTGCCGACCTGACCCTGTTCGAACTGGACGAGGCCGCCAACCGCATCCGCGAGGAAGTGGACCCCGAGGCCAACATCATCGTCGGTTCCACCATGGACGAGGGCATGGGCGGCGTGATGCGCGTGAGCGTCGTGGCGACAGGGATCGACGCCACCGATGTGAACACCGAAATGCCGGTGCCGCGCCGCTCCATGAGCCAGCCGCTGAAGCCGCAGGCCGTGACCGAAGAAGCGCCTGTTGCCTCTGTCGCGCAGGAAGACCAGCAGCCGCTGTTCAATGACATGGATGTGCAGCGTGTCGCCGCCGAAGAGCAGGCAGAGGATATCTTTGCCGATGAATCCGCTGACGAGAACGACGGCCTGCCGGCACCTGCCTATCAGCCTCAGGTTGCCGCTTTCGAACCGCGCCATGAGGAAGACAGCATCGAGGCGGAAGCCGAGGCGGAAAGCTATGTCGCGCCCCGTGCGCCCGCACCCGGCACCCCGTCGCCCGAGGCGCTGGCCCGTCTGCGCGCCGCTGCGCAAAAGGCCAACCCGGAGCAGCAGCCCCGTGCCGCGGCACCGCAGCAACGCCCGCAGCAGGCCGCACCGGCCGGGCAGGGTGGTCAGGACAAGCCACGTTTCGGCATCAACTCCCTGATCAACCGCATGACCGGCCATGGCGAAGGCGAAGCCCAGGCCCAGCCGCAGCAGCGCCCGGTGCGCCAGCAGCCCCCGGTTCAGCAGGCGCCCCAGCGCAGCGCATCGGCGGCACCTCAGCCCTCGCATGAGGCCGATCCGGACCAGGAACGCATCGAAATCCCCGCCTTCCTGCGCCGTCAGGCAAACTGAGACCTCACATCATGTGACGAAGCGGGCCGCCAATTGGCGGCCCTTTTCTTTTGTTATCAATGAATTGCAGATGCCCCAGCACATTTGTGCCCAATTGTTACGGTCATGTTTCAGTCGGTTGCAAAGATTGAATTGAGTGTAACGAACGGCATCCCTACTTGTGGGTTCAACTTAGACAGCGATCTATGAACCCTGAGGACGAGCCCGTGCAAACAACCATCAAATCTCCGATCTCCTTCGGTGGCCATGGCCTGCACTCCGGTGCGCCCGCCACGGTGACCGTGAATCCCGCCAGCGCGCATCACGGCATCTGGTTCAAGCGGACCGACATCGCCCTGGGCGACCGGATGATCCCGGCGCGTTGGGATGCGGTCAACCGTTCGCCGCTCTGCACAAAGCTGGAAAATGCCGCCGGTCTGCATGTCTCCACCGTGGAACATATCATGGCGGCGCTGGCAGGCTGTGGCATCCACAACGCCCTGATCGAGATTGACGGCCCCGAAGTGCCGATCCTGGATGGGTCCGCCGTGCAATTCGTGCGCGGTTTCATGCAGCGCGGCATCCGTGTGCTGGCGGCCCCGGTCATGGCCTTTGAAGTGCTCAAGGAAGTGACCGTGACCGATGGGGAAGCACGTGCAACCCTGGCGCCCGCCGATACGCTGCGCATTGATTTCGAGATCGACTTTGCCGATGCCGCCATCGGGCACCAGCAAAAGACATTGGTGATGAACAACGGCTCCTTTGCGCGCGAGCTTTGCGACAGCCGCACCTTCTGCCGCCGCGCAGACGTGGAGGCGATGCGTGCCAACGGTCTGGCGCTCGGCGGCACGGCGGAAAACGCCGTGGTGGTCGATGGTGCCGCGATCCTGACGCCGGGCGGGCTGCGCCATGCGGATGAGCCCGTGCGCCACAAGATGCTGGATGCCCTGGGCGACCTGGCGCTGGCCGGTGCGCCGCTGCTGGGCCATTACACGGGGTATCGCGCGGGCCATTCGCTGACCAACACGCTGCTGCGCGCGCTTTTCGCCACCCCGGACGCGGTCCGGCTGGTGAAATGCGATCCGACAATGGCGGCCCGGCTGCCCGGCTACGGGCTGGTCTGGGACGAGATCCCGCAGGTCGCCTAAGTCGATTTACCCCCATTGAATCATGCCACAAGGCGCTGTATTTCCAATGCAACGCCATCTGGCGCAATTGTTGTGCAACTTTTGAACGCCACCTTGCTACAAAGCGTGGAAACGAAGTTTTGCATCGCAAAATATTGTGCTAGTCAGATGCTTAACAGGGGTCACAAGACCCTCGCCAGGACCGGACGAAGGGGGTAACGCATGTCTCGAAAGATGTCGCGCAAGCGCATGATCGGCACCGTGCTCCTTGTTGCCACCCTCGGCGCCTGTGGGGGCAGTCAGAATACGGGCCGCCTTACCAAGAGTTTCTTCAATCCGCAGGAAATTCCGCTTGAGACCTATTCGGCGGAGCAGATTTTCGAACGCGGTGAATTCGAGCTGAACCGCCGCCAGCCCGAGGAAGCGGCCTTCTACTTTGCCGAGATCGAGCGGCTCTATCCCTATTCCGAATGGGCCAAGCGCGCGCTGATCATGCAGGCGTTTTCCTATCATCAGGATCAGGATTACCCCAACAGCCGTTCCGCCGCGCAGCGTTTCATCGACTTTTATCCCGACGATGACGATGCGGCCTATGCCCAGTACCTGCTGGCGCTGAGCTATTACGACCAGATTGACGAAGTGGGCCGGGACCAGGGCCTGACCTTTCAGGCGCTGCAATCCCTGCGTGACGTGATCGAACGTTATCCAGACAGCGAATATGCCAAGGCGGCGATTCTCAAGTTCGACCTGGCCTTCGACCATCTGGCCGGCAAGGAGATGGAGATCGGTCGCTACTATCTGCGGCGCAACCATTACACGGCGGCGATCAACCGGTTCCGTGTGGTGGTCGAGGATTTCCAGACCACAAGCCACACCGCCGAAGCGCTGCACCGTCTTGTCGAATCCTACCTGTCGCTGGGCCTGAACCACGAGGCGCAGACCGCCGGTGCGATCCTTGGACATAACTTCCGGGGCAGTGACTGGTACGAGGACAGCTACAAGCTGTTGACCGGGCAGGGGCTGGAGCCGAAGTTTTACAAGAACAACTGGCTGGGCGCGATTTACCGGCAGACCATCAAGGGCGAGTGGTTGTAAGCAAGGTGGGATAACCACCGGCCCATCGGAAAGCTGTCATGCTGCGCGGACTCGATATTTCGGATATGCTGATCATCGACCGGCTGGAGCTTGGCTTTCAGCCGGGTCTTAACGTGCTGACCGGTGAAACCGGGGCGGGCAAATCCATCCTTCTCGACAGTCTGGGGTTCGTGCTGGGCTGGCGCGGGCGTGCCGATCTGGTCCGGCAGGGGGCAGAGCAGGGCGAGGTGACCGCCTGGTTCGATCTGCCGCCGGGACATGCTGCCCATGCGGTGCTGGAAGAGGCGGGGCTGCCGGGCGGGGATGAGCTGATCCTGCGGCGCATCAACAGCTCTGACGGGCGCAAGACATCCTGGGTCAACGACCGCCGCTGTTCCGGCGAGGTGCTGCGCGCGCTCTCCGATACGCTGGTGGAACTGCATGGCCAGCACGACGACCGCGGCCTGCTGAACCCGCGCGGCCACCGCAGCATCCTGGACGATTTTGCCGGCAACGCGGATGCGATTGGGCGCTGCCGCCGGGCCTGGGCGGCCCTGTCGGCGGCCCGCAAGGCAGCGCAGGTGGCCGCGGCAGAGCGCGATGCCATCGCGGCGGAGGAGGAATTCCTGCGTCACGCGGTGGCCGAGCTGGACAAGCTTGATCCGCAGGAGGGCGAGGAAGCCACGCTGGATACCAAGCGCCGCCTGATGCAGGGGGCGGAGAAAATCCGCGCCGATGTGGTCAACGCCTATGAGATCATGGGCCAGAACGGCGCGGAACAGCAGCTTGGCGATGCGCTGCGCTGGCTGGACGGGGCGGCGGCCCGTGCCGAGGGCGCGCTGGAAGCGCCGATGGCCGCGCTGAACCGCGCCATGGTGGAACTGGACGAGGCGATGTCAGGCGTGGCCGATGCCATCGACCAGATGTCGTTCAACCCGCTGGAACTGGAAGAGACCGAGGAACGGCTGTTCGCGATCCGCGCCCTGGCGCGCAAACATGACGTGGCGCCGGACGAGCTGGCCGGTTTCGCAGGCACCCTGCGCGCCAAGCTGGAGGCGCTGGACGCAGGAGAGGCGGCACAGGCGGGGCTGGAAAAGGCGGTGCGCGAGGCCGAGGCGGATTACGACGCTGCGGCCGAGGCGCTGAGCGCGGCACGGGCAAGGGCCGCCCGAAAGCTGGACAAGGCGGTGACGGCGGAACTTGCGCCGCTGAAAATGGAACGCGCGGTTTTTGAAACCCGGATCGAACCGGAAGAGCCCGGCCCCGAGGGGCGGGACACCGTGTCTTTCACCGTGGCCACCAACCCCGGTGCGCCCGCCGGGCCGCTGGGCAAGATCGCCTCGGGCGGGGAGCTGAGCCGCTTCCTGCTGGCGCTCAAGGTCTGTCTGACCCAGGGGCAACCGGGCCTGACCCTGATCTTCGACGAGATCGACCGGGGTGTCGGCGGGGCAACCGCGGATGCCGTGGGCCGGCGGCTGTCGGCGCTGGCCGCCGGGGGGCAGGTGCTGGTGGTGACCCATTCGCCGCAGGTCGCGGCGCTTGGCGCGCATCACTGGCGTGTGGCCAAGGCGGTCAGCAAGGGCATGACCACCTCGACCGTTGTCCCGCTCAGCCCGCCCGAACGGGTGGACGAGGTCGCGCGGATGTTGTCCGGCGATCAGGTGACCGATGCGGCCCGCGCGGCGGCAGAGGCTTTGTTGGCAGGGTAGTGGGTTTGCCCGGTGCCTCTCCCAGGCCGCTGCGGCCCGCTGACCTTACCGGGGCCGGACAATGCGCGACATGCCTGCGGAGCGTCACATGAACGGGCCGGAGGACTCCTTTGTTTCCGGCCAGATCAGCGGGGCCACAAATGCCTGCCGCCACGGCTGGAAGGTGTTGAAGCAACAGGGGCCGGGCAAGGTACAATTCTGGTTCATCGCGCTTGTGATCGGCATTGCGGCGGGCTTTGCCGCGCTCTTTTTCCGTAAAGGGATCAATTGGTTACAGGCCACTCTTTACGGGACCGAAGATGTCAATTCCCTGCATAGTTTCATCACCGGCCTTGAATGGTACTGGGTTGTCCTGATCCCGGCCATCGGCGGGCTGATTGTCGGGGTGATCCTGCACCACTTCACCCCGGACGCGCGGGCACGGTCAGTGGGTGATGTCATCCTGGGGGCCGCGCTGCACGAGGGGCGGGTGGAAACCCGTGCCGGGCTGGCCTCTGCGGTGGCGTCATGGATCACCCTCAGCACCGGGGGCTCCTCCGGACGCGAGGGACCGGTGGTGCATCTGGCCGCCGTCATCTCGACCAAGATCTGCCGGTTGATCCACGCCGACGGCGTCAACGGGCGCGACCTGCTGGGCTGTGCGGTGGCGGCGGCGGTCTCGGCCAGCTTCAACGCGCCGATCGCGGGGGCGCTCTTTGCGCTGGAGGTGGTGTTGCGCCACTTTGCCGTCCATGCCTTTGCCCCCATCGTGATCGCATCGGCGGCGGGCACGGTCATCAACCGGCTGGAATTTGGCGGGGTGACCGAATTTGCCCTGCCGACCTATGGCGATCTGCAGTTCTATGTCGAGCTGCCCGCGTTTCTGCTGCTTGGTCTGACCTGTGGCATCGTCGCCGTGGCGCTGATGCGCAGCATCTTCTGGGCCGAGGATTTCGGGAATTACCTGCAGGGGCGCACCCGTCTGCCGCGCTGGCTGCGGCCGATGGTGGCCGGGGCTTTGCTGGGCGTGATCGCGCTGTGGTTTCCCCATATCATCGGCGTCGGTTATGAGACGACCTCGCGCGCCCTGACCGGATCGCTGGCCCTGAACGAGGTGATCGTTTTCGCCGTGCTCAAGGTGGCGGCGGTGGCCATCACGCTGGGGGGCCGGATGGGGGGCGGGGTGTTTTCCCCCTCGCTGATGATCGGGGCGCTCACCGGGCTGGGCTTCGGGCTGATCGCCACGGGCGTGTTCCCGGATGTGTCCGGCTCGTCGAGCCTTTATGCGCTGGCGGGCATGGGGGCGGTGGCCGCCGCCGTGCTGGGCGCGCCGATTTCGACCACCCTGATCGTCTTCGAGATGACCGGCGACTGGCAGACCGGGCTGGCGGTCATGGTGGCGGTCAGCATGTCCACCGCGCTTGGCAGCCGCCTGGTGGACCGCAGTTTCTTCCTCACCCAGATCGAACGGCGGGGCATTCACCTTGCGGCGGGGCCGCAGGCTTACCTGCTGGCGATGTTCACGGCGGCCCGGGTCATGCGGCGGCCCGAAGACCCGCGCGCGGCAAATGCTGAGCAATGCTGGGCCCTGATCGACGAAGGCACCTATATCGACGCCACGGCGACCCTCGAATCGGCGATGCCGATTTTCGAGAGTTCCGGCGCACGCTTCATTCCGGTTGTAACACTGTCGGCCGATACCACCCCGGAGTTGCTGGGGGCGCTTTTTCATGTCGATGCGCTGAAAGCCTATAACCGGGCGCTGGCCGCGACCGCAGCCGAAGAACACAGCTAAGCGTTTCTGATTCCATGCATATTCGCCGGATTTACCGGCATTGTTTCCATGCGCGCACCAAAGAGCGAAAAACGCCGGATTGGGGGCTTCCTTATCAGGTTAACAAATTCTTAAACTCTGGAATATGTCAAAAATAAGGAATGATCTGCCATGCTCGCCTATTTCCTCTTGCCTCTTTTGGGGTTGGGCCTGATCGGGGCCATTTTCAACGATGACGATGATGACACGCCGGCACCCGAAACGCCGGAAACACCCGAAGAACCGGAAACGCCTGAGACACCCGAAGAACCGGTGACAGAAGGCACCTCGGGCGATGACGTCTATATCGGCACCGGTGGTGACGACCTGTTCCGCGCCGGCGCGGGGGATGACGTGCTGAACGGCTATGGCGGCGACGACACGCTTGACGGTTCTGCCGGTGACGACAGCATCAACGCAGGCGGCGGGGATGACCTGATCGACGGCCGCCAGGGCGCGGACAGCCTGCAGGGCCGCGAAGGGAACGACACGATCAACGGCGGCTTTGGCGCGGATGTGATCCTTGGCGACAGTGGCGACGACAGCCTGTCAGGTGGCGCGCAGGGTGACACCATCTTTGGCGGGCGTGGCGATGACCTCATTGCAGGTGAACTGGGCAATGATGTGCTCGAAGGGGGCCTGGGCGCGGATACCATCCTGGGTGGTGCGGGGCAGGATACGCTCATCGGCTACCGCACACCCACCAATGGCACCGAGATTCCCGGCCTGTCTGATGAAGCGTCAGACGTGCTCAACGGCGGCAACAACGATGACCTGATCCGCGCCAATGACGGCGACACGGTGACCGGCGGGGCAGGTGCCGACATCATCGAGGCGCTGGGGTTCGACCAGACCGGCGAGGCCGCCATCGTGGTGACGGATTTCGACCCGGACGAAGACGTGCTGATGCTGGCGCAAAGCCAGGGCGACCCCCTGAGCATCGAGGCCGACGACAGCCGCCTGGACATCCGTGCCGCGACCAACGGCACCGATACCGAAGTGGTGTTCGACGGGGTGGTCTGTGCGGTGCTGCAGAACACCAATGCCAGCGCGCTGGCGGCGGATACGAACTGGCTGGCCAATGTGGTTCAGGCGTCACCCCCGGCACCGCTGCCGGTAGTGCCGGAGGCACCGGCCACGCCTGCGGCCTGAGCGGCATTCATTGTTTCAAGCAAGACGGCGCGCGGGCAACCTCGCGCCGTTTTCACCTTCTGCCCCAAACCCCTTATGAGCAGGCAATAAATCGGCCAGCTGATTGTCCGGGGTTCCACAGATTATTGCGCCCTGTCATATCGCCGTTTGGCCGCGTCGATATTGTCCAGCTCGCGGGCAATCCAGCCTGTCAGCTGATCGGTGATATCAAGCAGTCCTTCCCCGCTCTGCGTGAGGCTGTAACTGACCTTGGGCGGCACGCTCGGGTCGACATGGCGGCTGATCAGGCCATGACGGCAAAGATCCTTGAGGCTGCTGGACAGCACCCTTTCGCTGATGCCCTCGACCGTATCCCGGATCCGGTGAAACCGGACCGGGCCGGATTTCAGCGACCACAGGATCAGCAGGCTCCAACGACCGGTAATCAGCTTGAACACCTCGCGACCGGGGCAATCGGCATGCATCGGATCAGACGGATCTGTGGGCGCAGGGCTTACTTTCATGTCAGTTCCTTACAATGATCCCGGTTCTTTTAATCGTAAGCGGCTTACTTATTGTAAGCCTGTAACGGAATCGCAAGCAGAGCAAGGAAAATCCCCATGACAGGCCAGAGCATTGAGACATTGATAAACACCTTCACACCAAAGAGCGGCAATGCCGAGGCTTTGCTGAAGGTACAGCTCGATGAGATCGCGAAGCTGCGCGGGAAGGCCACCAGAACCGGCTGGCTTGGCAATGAGGTCTACCGCGCGGCGGACGGCAGCCGGTTGGTGATTGTCACCCGGTTTCAGTCGAAAGAGGCCAAGGAGGAATGGGCGGCATCCCCGGAATTTGCCGCACATCTGACGCGGATCGCCCCCCTGATCGAAAGTGTCGATTCACTGCCGGTGACCCTGGCCGGCGCGTTTCGTAGTGTCGGGGAGGCGGCACCGCTGCGCCTGGCGGTGATCACCGGCAGCACCCGCGACGGAAGGTTCGCCGACAAACCCGCAGGCTGGATCGCCCGCAAGGCGGCGCAACATGGCTTTGAGGTGAGCGGGATCGACCTGCGCGATGTGACCCTGCCGTTTTTCGGCGACCCGCAGGCGAGTGACGCGCAAAAACAAGCAGCCGGGGCCTTCCGCGCCCGCATTGCCGAATTCGACGCCTATGTGTTCACCGTCGCCGAATACAACCACGGTCCGACCGCGGTGCTGAAAAACGCGCTGGATCACGCGGAATGGCGCCGCAAACCGGCAGGGCTGATCGGATATGGCGGCGTTGGCGGGGCGCGGGCGGTTGAACATGTCCGGGGCATCGCCGCCGAGCTGGAGATGGTGACGATGCAGGCCGCCGTCCATATCAACTTTGGCGATTACCTGCCGGTGGCAAAGGGCGAGAAACAGCTGTCCGATTTCGCCCATCTGGAGACCTCGGCGGAAAAGATGCTGGACCAGCTGCTGTGGTGGGGGCGCAGCCTGCGCAGCGCGCGCAGGGCAGTTCCGGCGGAACAGGCCGGGGCCTGACCGGCGCTGCGCGCGGATCAGGGATGCGCAGGCACCACCGGCTTCCCCGCCGGTGGTCAGATCTGCTCGACGGTGATCTCGTCCAGCGGGTAAAAGGCCAGGTGGTCCTTGATCCGGGCCATGGCCTCCTTGGGCGCCTCATAGGACCAGACCGCGTTTTCCAGTGTCCGGCTCTTGGTCACGACGGAATAATAAACCGCGTCGCCCTTGTGCGGGCAATGCGATGTGTGATCCGTCCGGTCGAGAAAGGCCATCGCGATATCGCCACGGGGGAAATAGATCACCGGGGGATAATCCCCCTCTGCCAGTTCCAGCGCATTGCTGCTTTCGCCCAACACCGCGCCGCCCGCGCGGACGCTCCAGGTGCCAACTGCCTTGGTGATCTTGATATGGTCTGACATCGCTTTCCCCTCGTTCCGCGCCCTTTCAAAGTGGTGCGGTGGCGGCATCCAACCACAGTTTTGTGACAGGCGATACCCGCGGCCCGATTTTTTCTGCAACTGCTGCGTGATAAGCGTTCAGCCAGGCGATATGCGCAGGCTCCAGCATTTCGGGCAGGATCAGGCGGCGGTCGATGGGGGCAAAGCTGAGCGTTTCCCAGTGCAGCATGGCGCGGTGATCGTCGCCGCCGGGCAGGGCAGGCGCCGCGCGCACCACCAGCAGGTTCTCGATGCGGATGCCAAAGGCCCCCTCGCGGTAATAGCCGGGCTCATTGCTCAGGATCATGCCGGGCTGCAGCGGCGTGTTGCTGAGCCTGCTCAGGCGCTGCGGGCCTTCGTGCACGCTCAGATAGGCGCCCACGCCATGGCCCAGCCCATGGTCAAAATCCTGGCCCGCCAGCCACAGCGGCATGCGCCCCACGGCTTCTATGTGACTTCCGGCCAGACCTGCGGGCCAGCGCAGGCGGCTCATCGCGATCATGCCTGCCAGCACGCGGGTAAAGGCGGCGCGCGCCTCCTCGGGCGGGGTGCCGATGGCGATGGTCCGGGTGATGTCGGTGGTCCCGTCCAGGTATTGGCCGCCGGAATCCAGCACGATCAGCTGGCCGTCTTCCAGCCTGGCATCGCTCTCCTCGGTCACCCGGTAGTGCATGATCGCGCCATTCGGGCCGGTGCCCGCGATGGTGTCGAAACTGATCTCCTGCAGGGCATTGTCGCGGCGGCGGCTGGCTTCAAGCTCGGTCACCACCTGGGTTTCCGTCACGCTGCCCGCCGGCTGCGCGTCAAGCCAGGCCAGGAGCTCGCACAGGGCCGCGCCGTCGCGCAGATGGGCGGCGGCTGATCCCGCGATTTCCGCCTCGTTCTTGCAGGCCTTGGGCAGCGCACAGGGGTCATCGCCCCAGATGCCACGCTCCCCCAAAGCCTCGGCAATGGCGACGGGCACCGATTGCTTGTCCAGCCGCACCGGCCCTTCCAGGGCCGACAGGCAGGCCAAAAGCCTGTCGGGCGCATGCACATGCACGTCGGACCCAAGGTGATCCGCCATGCCCGCCAGCTTGGAAGGCGCCATGAAGAGGTCCACCACGCCAGTGTCATGCAGAACGGCAAAGCCATGGGCGACGGGGTTGTGCACGATGTCCGCGCCCCGGATGTTCAACAGCCAGTTGTGGCTGTCGGGCAGGGTGATCACGGCAGCGCGGTGGCCCGCCTCGCGCAATGCCGCTGCCAGGCGCGCGCGTTTGGCGTCATGGCTTTCGCCCGCGAATTCGATGGGATGCACCTTGGCCGCCCCCATCGGCGGCGCGGGCTGATCGGGCCAGATCCGGTCCACCAGATTGTCGCAGACGCGCAGGGTCACATCACTGCCTGTCAGCGCCTCTTCGACCTGGGCGATCTGCCCCGGCGTATGCAGCCAGGGATCGAACCCCACGATGCCCCCTTTCGGCAATTCCCGGCGCAGCCACTCGCCCAAACCTGTTTCGGGCCAGGGCACCGGCGTGAAATCGGCGGCGACCTGCGCCTTGACCTGGGTGCGATAGCGCCCGTCGATGAAAACACCGGCCACCTCTGCCAATACAGCGCAGAACCCGGCAGAGCCGGTGAACCCCGTCAGCCAGGCCAGCCGGTCGTCGCGGGGGGCCACATATTCACCCTGATGGGCATCCGCACGGGGCACGATGAACCCTGCCAGCCCCTCGGCGGCAATCTCTGCGCGCAGCGCCCGCAGCCGGGGCGGTCCCTGTTCCGGCCGCGCGGTGACCTCGAAACTCTGGAACATGCCCGCTCCTTCATTGTTCTTCAAAATACACAAATACCCGGCTTCAACCGGCGCGGCGCATGCCCATGACGCGCGCCCGTGCCCTTGGGTCCTTGTCAAAGAGCGCGGCCAGCTGTTCGGTCATCGCACCCGCCAGCTGATCCACATCCGTGATCGTCACGGCGCGGTCATAATAGCGCGTCACGTCATGGCCGATGCCGATGGCCAGCAGTTCCACCGCCTTGCGCTTTTCGACCATGGCGATCACGTCGCGCAGGTGCTTTTCCAGGTAATTCGCCGGGTTCACGCTCAGGGTGGAATCATCCACCGGCGCCCCGTCGGAAATCACCATCAGGATCTTGCGCGCCTCGTGGCGGGCCATCATCCGGCGGTGCGCCCATTCCAGCGCTTCGCCGTCGATGTTCTCTTTCAGCAAGCCTTCCTTCATCATCAGGCCAAGGTTCGACCGGGTCCGGCGCCAGGGCGCATCGGCGGATTTGTAGATGATGTGGCGCAGGTCGTTCAGGCGGCCGGGCTGCACCGGGCGGCCCTCGTTCAGCCAGGCCTCGCGGGCCTGTCCGCCCTTCCAGGCGCGGGTGGTAAAGCCAAGGATCTCCACCTTGACGTTGCAGCGCTCCAGCGTGCGCGCGAGCACATCGGCACAGATCGCCGCGATGGAGATGGGCCGCCCCCGCATGGAGCCGGAATTGTCCAGCAGCAGCGTCACGCAGGTATCGCGGAATTCGGTGTCTTTCTCGACCTTGAAGGACAGCGGCGTGGTGGGGTTGGCCACCACACGGGCCAGCCTGCCCGCGTCAAGCGTGCCTTCCTCCAGGTCAAACTCCCAGGACCGGTTCTGCTGCGCCTGAAGACGGCGTTGCAGCTTGTTGGCCAGACGGCTGACCGCCCCCTTCAGGGGATCAAGCTGCTGGTCCAGATAGGCGCGCAGGCGCTCCAGCTCCACCGGTTCGGCCAGTTCCTCCGCCCCGATCACCTCGTCATGGGCATCGAGGTAGACAAGGTAATTGGGATCGGCATCCGACACCGGCTGCGGGGCAGGCGGCTCCAGCGGCGCGTCGCCTTCGGGCATTTCGGCCTCATCGCCCATCTCCTGATCGGCCATGTCGTCCATGCTGACCTGCGCCTCGGAGGCATCCTGCTGATCCTCCTGCGATTGTTCGGCGCTGCCTTCGGCCTCATCCTCGTCCTGATCGTCCTGGCCGGTGGAATCGGGATCCTGTTCCTCTTCCGCGCCCTCTTCGGCATCGTCCTGCTGATCGTCGTCCATCTGGTCGGGGTCATCGCCCAGCTGATCGCCATAGCCGAGATCCGAGATCATCTTGCGCGCGAATTTGGCAAAGGCGGACTGGTCATGCAGCACGTCGTCCAATGTCTCAAGCGCGCCGCCGGCCTGTTCCTCGATAAAGCCACGCCACAGGTCCATCGCATTGTCCGCGCCCGCGGGCAGGTCGCGGCCGGTTGCCAGATGGCGCACAAGATAGCCTGCCGCGGTGGCCAGGGGCACGTCGCTGGCCTGCCGGGCCTGATCATAGCCCTTGCGCAGCGCGTCATGCTTGATCTTGACGTCGATGTTGCCCGCCGTGCCGGGCATGTCGCGCGCGCCCATTGCCTCGCAGCGCGCGGTTTCCATCGCCTCGTACAGATCGCGGGCCATTTCGCCCTGCGGCTGGTAGCGCGCATGGGTCTGGCCGTTGTGATAGCGCCGGTTCAGCGCCAGCGCATCCGCCGTGCCCCGCGCCAGCAGCACCTCTTCGCGGGTCATGCGGCGGCTGACCTGCGGCAGGCGCATCATATCGCCCGACAGGCCGGAGGGATCGACCGAATAGCTGACATTCAGCTCCGGGTCGTTGGCCATGACCTTGGAGGCCTCGGCGAGTGCCTTTTTGAACGCGTCGGCAGGGTTGTCGGATTTGGTGGTCATCGGGCACTCATGCAATGGTCTGTTCTGCCATGCAACCTAGGCCGATTGGGACCGGATGACCAGCGGGCCGCGTGGCTTTCAGCGGATCAGATCGCTGCATTCCGTCAATTCCCGCGCCAGCCGGTCACGGGCGCGGCTGCGGCGGCCCTGGTCGGGAGAGAATTCGGCATCATTGCGCAGATAGGCATGGTCGCGCCAGGCATGAAACTTGGCGTTCCGGGCAACGGCGGGCGGCATGCCATAGTCGATGGCGGCGGGCATCACGGCTTCGGTCAGCGCGTCGAATGTGTCGCTGTCCCGGTCTTGGTCCGGTTGTCTGCCCCAGAATGTCTCCTGCGCGGCGTAGCGACCGGCGCAGGCGGCAAAGAGCGTCGCCCGTTCGGAAGGGGAGGTCGGCAGCGCCCGGGCCGGGCCGCTCAGGGCCAGGCAGGCAAGGGCAATCCGAATCGCGCATGAACTGATCATGTAACAAGTTTATGACGGATTTCCCGAATTGCGCGTCGTGGCGGCGATTTTTTTGGATTTGACCCTGCAATGATGCCGGGGTGCCGCAACCCCTGGCATCTGCAGGCAGCGGGGCCCGCGCGGCGGGGTCGGCGTTTTGCGATGTTCCGGGCAGGCCTGTCGCGGGGTTGTCGGGATCGGCGGTTTTCCGCATCTGTTAACCTCTGGTTGTATCTCCTTGATTTCAGGTTCGTTTGCCTGGGTGACCTGCGTCAGACCCCGGTTTGCATGGGCTGAAACCTGCCGGTTCCCGAAAAATTGACCGGAACCGAACCACCGGTTTGCGAATTGGCTGGTCAGAACGGCGGGACCGGCGCTGCACGCTGCACAGTCAGCCCGTCTGCAACCAAGTGAGGAGAAAAACCATGACCAATTTGAAGCAACATGCGAGTACTCTGGCGCTGATCGCGACACTGACTGCGACCCCCGCCATTCTTGCCGCCCAGACCGCAACCGCGCCTGCCGACGATGCTGCAACCGCGAGCGAGCAGCCGCTGACACAGGACAATGCGGAAGCCCCGGCGGAGGAGACAACCGATACCGCCGATTCAGCGGTGCCTGCTGACGACGCGGCCTCTGATACTGCCGAAGTACCTGCCGATGACACGGCCACCGACACTGCCGAAGCACCTGCCGATGATGCGATGCAGTCCGATGGGACCGACACCGCCGAGGTGCCTGCGGATGACGGCCTGGCCGGCGATCCGAACCAGACCGCCGAGGTCGCACCCGAAGAGACCGCGAAACCTGTCGAAGGCCAGATCCACATGCAGGGTGAGAACACCATCCTTGCAGATGACCTGATGGGGTCAAATGTGTATTCGGCCAGCGGTGAAAGCATCGGCGAGATCGACGACCTGATCGTGAACCTCGACGGTTCCGTTGAAGGTGCCGTGATCGGTGTCGGCGGCTTCCTGGGGATCGGTGAGAAATGGGTTGCCGTGAAACTGGACAGCCTGTCCGCCCAGCAGGACGAGAATGGCAATGTCACGCTGACCAGCTCTGCCACCAAGGCTGATCTCGAAGCGGCAGAACCTTTCGTCACCGCGCGGGACATGGCCGCCGCCCAGCGGTCGGTTGAATCCATGCCTGCCGAAGGCGAGGTCCAGTCCCAGCCGCTGGAATGATAGCGCCGGGCGACACATCGCCCCGCTGCTGAACAAGGCCACCGTCGCATCCGCGGCGGTGGTTTTGCAGTTGAGAGGGGCGGTGGTCTGACAGCGGGCCGCGTTTCAGCCTCTGGTCAGGATGTCGCCTGACCAAGAAGCTGCATCCCCTTGTCGACCAGCGCCCTGGCAAAGGGCTGATCCAGCGGCAGATGCCCGACAAGCAGACGGTAGAAGATCGGGGCATAGATCATGTCGAGGATGACTTCGGTGCTCTCCGGCGCGGCAATCTGACCTTCCCTGACGGCCTCGGCGATCAGGCCACGCCCGACCTCGCGCCCCGACAGGATCACACGGTTTCGGAAGGCGCGGGTCATTTCGCTGTCCCGGTCCGCCGCGGCAAGCGCAAGGCCGATCTGACGGCCCCGTGTGGTCGCAAAGGCGGCCACGATCGCCATGATCTGATGCTCCAGCCGGTCGGACAGGCTGCCCGCCGTTTGCAGGCTCACCTTCGGCTGGCTCTCCATCAGGGCGGCCATCGCCAATTCGCTGGCGTTTGCCCAGTTCCGGTAGATCGTCGGCTTTCCGACACCCGACCGCAGGGCCACGGCATCAATGGTCAATCGCCCGAAACCCTCTTGCATGAGGATATCGACGGCAGCGGCCAGCGCCTTGGCTCTGGCGGCCTTGCTGGGCGGGCGGCCGCGCGGATTTTGTTTTTCTTGACTCATTTCTTTACGAAACGTAACGTAAATAATCTATCATGACAAGCCAAGGATTCCAAAGATGTCCCATACCATCGTCCCCTACCTTGTTGCCAAAGGTGCAAATGATGCCATCCAGTTCTATGCAAAGGCGTTTGGCGCCGTGGAAGACTTCCGCATGACCGATCCCGGCGACGGCAGGATTGGCCATGCCGAATTGGTCATCGGCGAGTCGCGCATCATGCTGAG
Organism: Sulfitobacter sp. G21635-S1; assembly: GCF_027213915.1. Classification (NCBI taxonomy): domain Bacteria; kingdom Pseudomonadati; phylum Pseudomonadota; class Alphaproteobacteria; order Rhodobacterales; family Roseobacteraceae; genus Sulfitobacter; species Sulfitobacter sp. G21635-S1. The sequence goes on along the minus strand of NZ_JAPWGV010000009.1, from coordinate 14,500 downwards.
CGATGAATATCCCGATTTCGGCGCCGTCAGCCCCGACACGCTGGGCGGGACCGCCGTGACCTTCCACCTTGCCACCACCTCCGTCGACGGGGATGTGGCGCAGGCCGTGGCGGCCGGGGCGACCCTGCTGCGCGCACCGGCGGATCAATCCTTTGGCGAACGCACAGCGACGCTGCTGGACCCGTTTGGTCACCGGTGGATGTTGTCGCAAACCATCGAGGCGGTTTCGCCCGAAGAGATGCAGAAGCGCTGGGAAGAGGAAACCTCTGCATGATCCTGCATGTTCAATGCGTGCCCGGGGCTGCAAAACCGCAGGTGCGTGGCACGATGCGCCGCACGGTCTGACCGGTGGATGCTGGCCCGATCGCAGGCGCGACCGGGCCTGCAATCACTCAGGCGGTGCGGGGGCCTGCCGGGATCAGCCCAGGCTGACGCTTGCGGCGCTTTCCGGCAGTTCCTCGTCAAACAGGCGCTGATAGAATTCGGCCACTGTCTGACGCTCCAGCTCATCGCATTTGTTGAGGAAGGACAGGCGGAAGGCATAGCCGATGTTGCGGAAGATCGTGGCGTTCTGGGCCCATGCGATCACGGTACGCGGCGACATCACGGTGGAGAGTTCCCCGTTCATGAAGGCAGTGCGGGTCAGATCGGCAACGGTGACCATCTGGCGCACGGTCTTGCGCCCCTCTGCATTGTTGTAATGCGGGTTCTTCGACAGAACGATTGCGGTTTCCGCGTCGATGGACAGATAGTTCAGCGTGGCCACCAGCGACCAGCGGTCCATCTGACCCTGGTTGATCTGCTGGGTGCCGTGGTACAGCCCGGTGGTGTCGCCCAGACCAACGGTGTTGGCGGTGGCGAAGATGCGGAAATAGGGGTGCGGTTCGATCACCTGGTTCTGGTCCAGCAGCGTCAGCTTGCCGTCCACCTCCAGCACCCGCTGGATCACGAACATCACATCCGCGCGGCCCGCGTCATATTCGTCAAAGACGATGGCAGTGGGGTTGCGCAGCGCCCAGGGCAGGATGCCTTCCTGAAAGTCGGTGACCTGCTTGCCATCGCGCAGCTTGATCGCATCCTTGCCGATCAGGTCGATCCGGCTGATGTGGCTGTCGAGGTTCACGCGTACCGCAGGCCAGTTCAGCCGCGACGCGACCTGTTCGATATGCGTCGATTTGCCGGTGCCGTGATACCCCTGGATCATCACCCGGCGGTTGTGGCTGAAGCCTGCCAGGATTGCCAGTGTGGTGTCGGGATCGAACTTGTAGGTGCTGTCCAGTTCCGGCACCCGTTCTGTCCGGGCGGCGAAACCTTTGACAACCATGTCCGTGTCGATGCCGAAAACCTCGCGGACGCTGATGTCTTCGGTGGGTTTGGTGTTGATGTCCAGCGCGCCGTCAGCCATTTGTCCTCGTCCTTTTCGGTCTTCGCCCCGATTGGGGAAATATCAGCCCGCCTCTGGTGCAACATATCCTGAGTACGTGCAAGGGTTGGGCTGTGGGTTTGTTGCGTCACATGAGCCTAACTGGCGCAGATCGCGTCAATGGCAACCTGCGCGCAGCCGCAGGCGGCCTTGACGGGCCGGTCCGCGCGCGCCTCTGCAAGGTCGAGGCGCAGTTTGACATGCGGCGCCTCATCCGTCTTGCCGTTGGCGATCAGGCAATCGTACAGCCCGCGCAGGGCCCAGACGTTGTCAGGATGCACGCAGGCGCGGGGCAGGCCGGGGACCAGCCCCAGATCCTGGCGAAACACCTGCTCTGCCTCCACGGTGTGACCCTGTTCGAACAGCAGCGCCCCCAGCGCATGGCGCGTCGGCTGCATCCAGCCCCAGGGTTCGTCGTAAGGCAGTGCATCGTCCAGTGACACGGCACGCCGCAGATGGGCAAAGGCCAGGTCATGGTCGCCCTTGCGATAGGCCAGTTCCCCTTCAAGCATGGCGGCCGCGACCTCCAGCAAGTCGACGCCGCGCACATTGTGCAACAGGCGGCTTTCGGGCACGCGTGCCTTGACCGCAAGGAAGGTATCAAGCTGCGCATCCGCTTCCTCGATATGCCCCAGCGCGGAATAGGCCAGCCCCCTGGCGTATTCGATGAAGGCGGTGCACATGATGTAGGTTTCGGTATCCTCGGGCAGCTCCAGCTTGAGGATATCCTCCCACATGCCAAAGCGGATCAGCACATGTGGCTCCATCCCCAGGATGGTTTCAAAGAAATCCGCCATCGGTGGCGATTTGATCTGCAGCAAGGCATCCGGCGTCGTCTCGCGCATGCCCCGGACGGCACGCATCGCCGGTTCGAACTGACCCAGATAGAGCGCCCCGCTGATGACAAAGTGGTAATTGTGCTGCCGGTAGCCGGTGTAGATGTTGAACGCGCCTTCGGCCTCGTAATATTTCAGGTCCGCCTCGATGGCGCGCTCGTTCCAGCGCACCACGTTCTCGTAAGCACCGCAAAGCACGTCGATATGCGTGGGCATATGCACCAGATGGCCGGCATCAGGCACCAGCCTGCGCAAGACGTCAGAGGCTTTCAGCGCCTTTTCGGGATAGGGCGACATCTCCATCAGATGCACGTAAAGATGCAGGATGCCGGGGTGGGTCATGCCGCCGGGCAGGGCCATCTGGGTTTCCAGAACCGCCTGCGCCTCCAGCGTTTCGGCACCCGGGGCCACGTCACCCTCTGCGATGTCCCACATGGCCCAGGGCGTCAGGTTCATCAGCGCATCGACAAAGACGGTCGCGATGTCCGGATCGGTCGGATGGGCCTGATGAACGGCCCGCATGGCATCGGCAAAGGCGCGGTCCCAGGGGGCCATATCCTCCACCGGGTCGCGTTGCGGATAACGGGCGCTCAGCGCCCGGATCAATGCCGCTTCGACCGGGCTGGCATTGTCGATCACGGCGCGCGCGGCCCGGGTCGCATCAAAGGCTTCGGCCAGAGCTTCCGCCCGGCCTTTGCTGTCGAACAGGACCCAGGGCATGTTGTAATTCGGCCCGGCGGCATAGGCGTGGCCCCAATGGGCCATGGCGCAGGCCGGATCGGCGGCGGCGGCCCTGGTAAAGCAGGCAATCGCCTCCTTGTGGTTGAAACCATAGGTCCAGTTGAGCCCCCGGTCGAACCAGCGTTGCGCATCGGCAGAGCCTGTAGTGACGGCCCGTGTGTATTGGCCCAGATCGTAGGGATAGCGCATCGCGATGCTCCTTTTTTCGTACCCGAACATGCCAAGACGGGCCGGCCTTGCCCAGAACATTCCGCAGAGCTGCACGAAAGATGCGCAACCGGAGGGCAATATCTGCACCAGGCGGGGCTATTCCGGTTCAGGCAAGACAGGAGAATGCATCATGACAACATTGACACTACAACAGCGCTTTGCCGTGGCGACCGCGATTGGCGCGGCAGGCGGCGGCGTCGCATTGGCGATGATCGGGCAGGGGAATTTCGGCTATGGTGACGCCGGTTTCCTGCGGGTGGCCACCGCCGGGGCGTTTCTGGCAGGGCTGCTGGTGGCTGGCGGTTTTGGCGGGCAGGGGGTTCCGGGACTGCTGCGCGCGCTGCTCAGCTTTCTTGGGGCCACCGTGCTGGGGGCGGTGATCGCGGTGTTGCTGATGCCGTTCGATTCGCTTTGGCGACAGGTCTTGCCGCTGGAAATCCTGCGGGACTGGGTGGCAGGCAGCCTTGTCGGACCACTTCATGTGCTGGAGGTTCTGGCAGATGATCTGCTGGTCCTTGTGGTCTGGGCAGGCGGGGTTGCGGCCAGCCGGGCCGCCCACCTGATTTCCCGGACGTAAGGTGCGGGGGACCCGTAGCTTACCTGTTGGTGCGTCGGGTGCAGCCATGCTGCACCCTGGCCCGGTCAGTCCTTGAAGCTGCGGCTGCCCTTGATCTGGTCCCAGGCCCACATGACCTGCTGCAGCTGGTCCTCCTGCGACCGGTCGCCGCCGTTCATGTCGGGGTGCAGCACCTTGATCAGCAGCTTGTAGGCCTTGCGGATCTCGGGCTTGGTCATCGTGTCCTTGACCTCCAGGATCTCGACCGCGCGGCGTTCGGTGGGGGGCAGCCTGCGCCCCGCCTGGCCACCGCGACCGGGGTTCTGGGTGGCGTTCTTGCCCAGCACCTGATGCGGATCCTCGATGCCCAGCCGCGCCCATGCACGCGCCTCCGGATCGCCCAGCGGCTTGGTCTTGCGTTCCCAGACCTTGTCCTCGGACAGCTGCGCGTTCATCTCCGCCTCGGTGGTGCCGTCAAAGAAGTTCCACTTGAGGTTGTATTCGCGGACGTGCTGCTGGCAGAACCAGAAGTAATCGTCCAGCACGTCGGGCGCTTTCGGCGCGCGGTATTTCCCGGCCTCTTCGCAGCCCTCATGATCACAGATCCGGGTCGATGTTTCAGACGCGCCGGACATGCCGCGCCGGCCGCGCGGGTTTTTCTTTTTCGAAGACGACACGGACATGTCGAATCCGAAGGGATCTGGTTTGGACATAGCGATTGACCTTTTCGACTCGAAGAGAGGAGTTTAGACTTTCCGCGAAGAGATTGAAGGGGCTTGACAGGAAAATGACGGTAAAAATGTCGAAGACGGAAGAGATCAGATCGGCATTGCAAACCGCGTTCGATCCGCGTGAGCTGGAAGTGGTGGACGACAGCGAGAGCCACCGCGGGCATGGCGGCTATCGCGAGGGCGGGGAAACGCATTACAACCTGCGCATCCGGTCGGCGGCTTTCAAGGGGCAGTCGCGCATCGCGCGGCATCGTGCCGTTCACGCCGCGCTTGGCCCCGACCTGATCGGGCGCATCCACGCGCTGGCGCTTGATCTGGACGTTTAAGGCACCCGACCTTTAACCAGAATTATCCTGTGACACGACTGTCCCGGGAGCGCCGCAGGCGCGGCAGGGTATGCGGGCCTCAGTCCAAGGTCGGGCGCTTTAGGAGTGCCGTCTAGGACGCTGAATCAGAAGGCTTCCTTGCCGCTGCCAGCTTCTCAAGCGAGGCGCTTAGCCCACGCACATCACTGGTGTCCTCGACGCCATTGTCCCAGGGCTGATCATCGGATGACGCCTGTGCGGCGCCGGGGGTCTGCACCGGCGCGGGGGCTTGTTGCGCTGCGGTTCCGGCCGGGGTTATTGCGGCCACAGCCGCCGGTTTTTCCGCCAGTTGCCCGGGCGCATCATCTTTCGCCGGGGCGGGCAGAAGCTCGGGGGAGAAGGCCTCCGCATCATTGTTGCGCAGACGGCGGAAGACCAGCACGTTGCGCCATTCGGTGGTGGTGGAGGTGAGGCCGGCGCGTTCGACCGAGGGCAGCGTTTCTGCCCGCTGATATTCCCAGCCTTCGCCCGCAAGCTCGTTCATAAGCTCTTGCAACCCATAGGAAAACCGGGCCTCAGCCCCCTTCACACCTTTGCCCTTGCGCCCCTTGGAGGGGGCGGGGACGACTTTGTACTCGTAACGGGGCATGGGCATCCTTCGACGGGGGTTTCGGAGGGGTTCTTAACCGATTGGAAAGGGTCACACAACGTGCACGGGCTGTACACCGAAAGCACACCGCAGCGCCGGGATTATTCCGGTGGCAGGGCAGCGATGTCGGCAAGGATGCGCTAATACAGGTCACACAAGTGGCAACAAGTTTGCCGATTTCCCGAATTATGGTTGTCGATCACCCCAAATCGGCGCGAGCGGTTGCAAGTACAAGGCTGGGCCAAACCCCACCCTACCGCTTCAGCCCGATGCGGCGGCCGACGCGGGCTTCGGGGGGCAGCGCGCCCTGGCGGGCCTTGAAGGCCTCCAGCGCGTCCCTGATGTTCTGCGGCATCGGGGCGACGCGCGGGCCGGATTGGTCGACATGCAGGGTCAGCCCTTCGGCCGTGGCGGCAAGCCAGCCGTCCTCGTGGTACAATTCCTGATAGGAATGAAAGCGTTTCTCATCGAAATCAATCAGATGGAAGGCGGCGTTCACGCGGTCTCCCTCATGCAATTCACGCAGGTAGCAGATGTGGAATTCCGCCACATAGGTGGTGCAGCCGGTCTTTTGATAGTCGGGACCAAAGCCCAGCTGGCCATAGACCTCATCCACCGCCTGGTCGAACAGCACGGAGTAATAGGCCATGTTGAGATGGCCGTTGAAGTCGATCCATTCCGGTTTGACGGTCATCAAGCTGGATCGCAAAGGGGCGTTCATGGGGGCTTCTCCGGCGGCTATTTGCGTTGGTGGCGATGCGGGCAAGGGGCGCGAACGGGCATCTTTCAGATGCCCTGCCTCGCGCTGATCGTGTCGTCCAAGCGGGCGCTACGCGCCCAGCTTGGCCGCCACGATCTGGTTTACCGCCTTGGGGTTCGCCTTGCCGCCGGTCGCCTTCATCACCTGGCCCACGAACCAGCCTGCCAGCTTGGGGTTCTCGCGCGCCTTGGCGACCTGGTCGGGGTTGGCGGCGATGATCTCGTCCACCGCGGCCTCGATGGCGCCGGTGTCGGTGACCTGTTTCATGCCTTCGGTTTCGACTATCTCGGCGGGGTCGCGGCCGGTGGTGTAGCAGATTTCGAAGACATCCTTGGCGATCTTGCCGCTGATCGCGTCGGAGGCGATGAGATCGACGATGGCACCAAGCTGGCCGGGGCTGACCGGGCTGTCGGTGATGTCGCTGTCGTCTTTCTTGAGCCGTCCGAAGAGTTCATTGATGACCCAGTTCGCGGCCATCTTGCCGTCGCGGCCCTGTGCCGTCGCTTCGAAATAGCCCGCCGAGTCGAGATCGGCGGTCAGCACGGAGGCGTCATAATCGCTGAGGCCGAAGTCGGCGATGAAGCGGGCCTTCTTGGCGTCGGGCAGTTCGGGCAGGCGGGCGGCGATGTCATCGACCCAGCCCTGTTCGATCTCCAGCGGCAGCAGGTCGGGATCGGGGAAATAGCGGTAGTCATGCGCTTCTTCCTTGGAGCGCTGGGTGCGGGTCTCGCCCTTGACCGGATCGAAGCCGCGGGTTTCCTGATCGACGGTGCCGCCCGCTTCGAGGATGGCGATCTGGCGCCGCGCCTCGACCTCGATCGCCTGCTGGATGAAGCGGGTGGAGTTCATGTTCTTGATCTCGCACCTTGTGCCGAGATGGCCAAAATCGCCGGTCTCGCGGTAGCGTTCGTAATCGCCGGGGCGGCAGACCGAGACGTTGACGTCGGCGCGCAGATTGCCGTTCTGCATGTCGCCGTCGCAGGTGCCGAGGTAGCGCATGATCTGGCGCAGTTTCAGGATATAGGCGGCGGCCTCTTCCGGGCCTCGGATGTCAGGGCGGGAGACGATCTCCATCAGGCAGACGCCAGCGCGGTTCAGGTCGACAAAGGAGCTGTCGGGGTCCATGTCGTGGATGGATTTGCCCGCGTCCTGTTCCATGTGGATGCGTTCGACGCGGACCAGCCGCGCGGTGCCGTCGCCCATTTCCACCAGCACTTCGCCTTCGCCGACGATGGGTTCGTAAAGCTGGCTGATCTGGTAGCCGGCCGGCTGGTCGGGGTAGAAATAGTTCTTGCGGTCGAAGGCCGATTTCAGGTTGATCTGCGCCTTCAGGCCCAGACCGGTGCGGACCGCCTGTTCGATGCAATATTCGTTGATCACGGGCAGCATGCCGGGCATGGCGGCATCCACGAAGGCGACGTTGCTGTTGGGTTCAGACCCGAAGAGGGTGGAGGCGCCCGAGAACAGCTTGGCGTTGGAGGAGACCTGGGCGTGCACTTCCATCCCGATGACCAGTTCCCAATCCTCCTTGGCCCCCGCGATGCGTTTGGGTTTCGGGGTTTCATAGGTCAGGTCAAGCATGGCGCACCTTGGTCTGGGATAAACGGGTTATCCGGGTCATAGGATAGCGCGCGATGTGTCGCAAGGGCCTGCTGCGGGCCGTGTCAGGCGGGGATGGTCTGCGGGCCGGTGTCGGTAAAGACGATGCGGTGGCCCTGGGCGATCTCGCGGCTGAACAGGGAGGTGATGATGCGCATCGCGTCTTCGCGGCCAGAGGCGGCAAAACGGGCGGGTGAGCGGACCCGCAGGTTGTTGTCGAAACCCTGCGCCGCATGGGCCCAGATCATCGGGTGCAGCTCTGTCAGGTGGTCGCGCACGATGTCATGGGCGCATTCCGCGATCTGGATGCGGTTCTGGTCGGCATGATCGTTGCCCGAAAAGGCCTGACCCACGGAATTGGCGCAATAGGCGGCCAGCAGGTTGGCGGTATAGGCATTGGGGCGGCGCTTGAGGATGTCGTGCAGCCCTTCGATGAAGAAACCCACATCGAGGTTGGCGCAGGCCTGGTCATCGCAGGCGATGGCATCGAACTGGACCCAGGTATAGCCACCCGCACCCCAGATCTTTTCGGTCCGTGACGCCGTGCGGCGCGCTTCCAGTTCAAGCCCGGAGTAGGAGCCGAACCAGCGCGGCAGCATGTGGTTGCCGAGCGCCCGCATGGATCGGGGGTTGGCCGGGTTCAGGTCGATCAGCGCTTCATAGTGGTTGGCAATGCGGTGTTCGTTCTGCGAGGCATTGGCCAGCAGGGCGCAGTTTGTCGCCGCCAGCAGGGGCGAGTCGTAGTCCTTGCCCGGGTAGGCGGCCACGATATCCCGGGCCCGGTCGAAATGCGCGGCAAAGGCGTCGCGGTTGCGTTCGGGAATTTCCGCATCCCAGCCGGTGCCGCGCCAGGCCCAGCCGATGTCCATATGCGCCTGGGCAACAATTGCGCCGACGATATGGTCGCGGGGGCGTTCGGCCAGGACATGTTCCAGCGCCTCGATCCCGGCCAGCAGCGGCGCACCCTTGGCCGGTTTCCCGTCGAGCAGCGCATGTTCCGCCGCCATGATCACATCGGCGCGCGCGCCATAGGCCAGCAGTTCGGCCACCGGCATGAAACCCGGTGTCAGCTCGCGTTTCTCGTCGGATTGATAGATCAGTTCCGAAAGCGCGTCCCAGTCCTCCTGCCGGACCATGCGCTGGCCGATGTTGAGGTAATGGTCGCGAATCTTTTCCTCTGCCGTGGGATCGGGGCAGGCAATGCTCAGCATGGCGGTGGGCGTGCCAGCGGCGGCACGCGGGCGGCGGCGCAGAATGGTGGTTCGCAGCGGCAAGACCTGCTCCGGTTCCGGGCGCTGACGCAGCCGGTTTTCCAGCGGGCGGATGTGTTTGGTCAGAAGGGAGCGCAGCGTTTTCATTCTGGGAGTATCCGGCAGATTTCTCGATTGCAGTGAGCTTGCCTTTGCAATCGGGCTGAAACATGGCTGACGTGCGAAGATATCAGGGAAATAATACATCCATAGGGTGTATTTTCCACATCAGCGTCTCAAACTTTAACGATTGTTCCGGGCCTCACACCGATCAGACCGAAAGGCGGTCATTGTTGCGTTTTATCGCTGCTTGTTTGCGGTCTACTTGCCAGCTTGAAAATGGCGGCACATAGTGCGCGTCATGAAATTTATCGGGTTGACCATCGGGCTCGTCATGATGTCAGAGCCGCTCTGGGCCGAGGCGCGTTCGCCGCTCCGGACCCAGCCGCGCGCGATTCCCGTCGAACAATCACAGGTTGACGGCATGGCGCTTGAACCGGTGGAGGCATCTGCTGTCCCGCAGCTTCCGGCCCGGGCGCAGGCTGCTCCGCTTGAACTGCCGGAAGAGGCTGCGCTTCCCGGTGCGCCCGTTCTGGTTGTGCCGGGTCCGCCGCTCATCCGCCCGAAGGCACGCGCGCCGAACCTGCCGCGCACCCGCTGGCAGCATATGGCGGGCAATGCGCTGTGGACCCGAACCGCGCTTGCCGCACTCAAGGCGCATGGCAAGCCGCTGGTGGACATGGTGCCGGGCGACATCGAAACCTGGTGCCCGGCCTACCCAAAGGCGGACGACCGCAGGCGGCGGGCCTTCTGGGTGGGGTTTCTGTCGGCCCTGGCCAAGCACGAAAGCACCTACAAACCCTGGGCCGTGGGCGGCGGCGGGCGCTGGTACGGGCTGTTGCAGATCCTGCCGGGCACCGCACGGGGGTACAAATGTAACGTAGGGGATGGCGCGGCGCTGAAAAGCGGTGCGGCAAATCTCAGCTGTGCCGTGCGGATCATGGCCCATACCGTGCCGCGTGACGGGGTGATATCCGGCCCGCGCGGCAACAAGGGGGTCGGCGCGGACTGGGGGCCGATGCGCTCTGCCGCCAAGCGGCGCGAGATGGCGGGCTGGCTGCGGCAGCAGGCCTATTGCAAGCCGATCAACGCGACCCGGCCCCGCGCACGCCCCTGAGCCGCCGGCAGGAAATTATTGCAAAAGCTGGAAGTGGAACCGTTTCACGGTGACACCCTGTGCGGTCAGCGCCTCTTCGAACGCCTGATGGGGCGGGGTGGCTTCAAAGGGCATCCTGATCTTGCGGCCATTCGGCAGGACGATGCTGGCGCGCACGGAAAAGTCGAGCCGTGTGTCCAGCCGGATGTGGTCAACTTCGCTGAGGGCAATCAGCGCGTCGCGCGGGCCGGTGAACCAGCGCAGATGGGTTGCGTTCAGCTCGATGCCCGCCAGCGGATTGCGGATCAGGTCCCAGAGTGTCGGCAGGGTAAAGACGGCGAGGATCGCCACCACCATCGGTGCGGCCTCAAGGACGATCAGCAGGCAGAGCAGCGCGGCCCAGACCAGGGCCAGGATTGCCATGCCGCGCAGGCTGCGGCCCGCGCGGCGGTAGCTGAAGACGGGGTCGGTCAGGACCTCGGTCACGGGGCCTATCTGCCGCCCGACACATCAAGGGTGGAGCCGGTGACATAGCTTGCCTCGTCCGACAGCAGCCACAGGGCGGCCTGGGCGACTTCCTCTGCCGTGCCCGCGCGGCGCATGGGCACATTGCCCGACAGGCGCGTGGCCCGGTCGGGGCTGCCGCCCTTGGCGTGAATGCCGGTTTCGATCAGCCCGGGGCGCAGCGACATGACGCGGATGCCCTCGGCTGCGACCTCATCCGACAGGCCCTTGGTAAAGGTGTCGATCGCGGCCTTGGAGGCAGCATAATCCACGTATTCATTGGCAGAGCCCAGCCGGGCCGCCGCCGAAGAGATATTGACGATGGCGCCGCCGTCGCCCTGTGCCTGCATCCGTCTGACGGCAGCGCCGGCGATCAGGATCGCGCCGATCACGTTGATGTCGAACATCCGCCGCAGGCGGTCATGGGTCAGGGCGGTCACCGGCGAGGGGTGGTCGACGATGCCTGCATTGTTGATCAGCGCGTCAAGCTGGCCGAACTCGGCGTCGATCTGGGCGAACATGTCCTCGATGGCATCGGGGTCGGCCACATCGGCGGGGCAGAGCAGGGCATGCGCGCCTGCCTTGGCCACATCGCTGGCAACCACATGGGCGCTGTCATGGTCTGACCGGTAATTCAGCACCAGGTCATAGCCCCGTGTTGCCGCCAGCCGCGCGCAGGCCGCGCCGATCCCGGTGGAGGCCCCGGTGATCAGGCAGACCGGCCGGGTCATGTCGCGCCCCGGATGCGGGTCAGCATCTCGGTCGTGTCGCGGCTGAGGTCTGGCGTGGCCAGCATCCGGTCCAGCTCGGCGGCGATGAGGCTTTGCCGGTCCGTGTCATAACGTTTCCAGGTCTGGAAGGCGGAGCACATGCGCGCGGTGGTCTGCGGGTTCTTCGGGTCCAGCCGGATCAGCCAGTCGACCAGCAGCCGATAGGCCTTGCCCGAGCCGTGGTGAAACCCGGCGTGATGCATGGCCAGCGCGCCAAAGACCGCGCGGAAGCGGTTCGGGTTCTGCCAGTTGAAATCCGGGTGGCGGGTCAGGTTCTCCGCGACATCGGCGGCGTCCCGGGGCTCTGCCTGCTGCACCTGCAGGCCGAACCATTTGTCCATCACCAGACGGTCGTCCTTCCATTGCGCCTCGAAGTCGGCAAGCGCCTTTTCCCCCTTGCCGATGTGCAGCAGGGCGGCGAGGGCTGCCAGCTGGTTGGTCATATTGTCCGCCGCATCATATTGCGCCTGTGCGGCCCGGCCCCCGTCGCGGCGGGTGATCAGGGAAAGCATGGCATTGGCAAGGCTGCGTTTGCCGGCCTGTTCGGCACCGGGATCATAGGGGGCGGTGACAAGGTTGGCGGCGTGGATCTGCTGCGCGGCATCGCCCAGGGCATCGGCCATTGCATCGCGCATCCGCTCGACACCGGCATGGATGTTCTCTGGCATCGGGGTGCCGCCCTCGCCGTGGATCAGCGCGGCCAGTTCGGATTGCGTGGGCAGGCCCAGCATCAGCGCGCGATAGGCGGGGTCGAGTGCGGTGTCGCTGAGCACCGTGGTGATGGCCGCCAGATAGGCGGGATCGGCATCCGCCCCGTCGTGGATCATCGGCATCAGCGCCTTGCGGGCCAGCATCCGCGCGGCTTCCCAGCGGTTGAAGGGATCCGTGTCATGGCTCAGCAGATGGGCGCGGTCGGCATCGCTGAGATCATGCTCCAGCATCACCGGCGCGGAAAAGCCGCGCAGGATCGAGGGGACCGGGCGCGCCGCCAGCCCGTCGAAGCTGAAGCTCTGCGTGGCTTCGGACATTTCAAGGATGCGGGTTTCGCCCACTTCGCTCCCGTCCGGGCCGATCAGACCGGCGGCGATGGGGATGACCTGCGGTTTCGGATCGGGGGAGGCCGCGCTGGGCTTGGTATCCTGCCGGAAGGTCAGCGTGAGGGTGCTGCCGTCCCAGTCTTCGGTGACCGTCAGGCGCGGGGTGCCGGCCTGAGAATACCAGCGCTTGAACTGCGCGAGGTTCCGGCCGGTGGTATCCTCGAAGACCTTCAGCCAATCCTCGATCGTGCAGGCCTGACCGTCATGGCGTTCAAAATAGAGATCCAGCGCCTTGGCATAGGCCTCATCACCGACCAGGGTTTTGAGCATGCGGATGACCTCGGCGCCTTTTTCATAGACGGTGGCGGTGTAGAAGTTGTTGATTTCCTGAAAGCTTTCGGGCCGCACCGGATGGGCAAGCGGGCCCTGATCCTCGGGGAACTGGCGCGCGCGCAGGTCGATCACATCGTGGATGCGTTTCACCGGGGCGGAACGCATGTCAGAGGTGAACTGACTGTCGCGGAACACCGTCAGCCCCTCCTTGAGGCAGAGCTGGAACCAGTCGCGGCAGGTGATCCGGTTGCCGGTCCAGTTGTGGAAATATTCATGGGCGATGATCGCCTCGATCCGCTCGAAATTCATGTCGGTTGAGGTTTCGGGGCTGGCCAGCACGGCGGAGGAGTTGAAGATGTTCAGCCCCTTGTTCTCCATCGCGCCCATGTTGAAATCATCCACCGCGACGATGTTGAACAGGTCAAGGTCGTATGCGCGGCCATAGACCTCTTCGTCCCATTTCATCGAGGCCTTCAGCGCCTGCATCCCGAAGGCGCATTTGCCCTCGTCGCCGGGGCGCACGTAAAGGTTCAGCGCCACCTCGCGGCCGGTCATGGTGGTGAAATGATCGGAATGCGCCACGAGATCACCGGCAACCAGGGCAAAGAGATACGCAGGCTTGGGCCAGGGATCGTGCCATTCGGCGCTGTGCTGCGCGGTGCTGACCGGGTTGCCATTGCTCAGCAGCACCGGGTGGGGGCCGTTGATGGTGACGGTAAAGACGCTCATCACATCCGGGCGGTCGGGATAATAGGTGATCTTGCGAAAACCCTCGGCCTCGCATTGGGTGCAATACATGCCGTTCGACATGTAAAGCCCCTCCAGCGCGGTGTTGTTCGCGGGGTCGATCTCGACCTCCGATTCCCACAGGAACGGGCCGTCGGGGGTATCGCAGGTCAGCCCGTCTTCTGACAGATCCGGGGTGACATCCCTGCCGTCGATGCGGGCAGAGATCAGCGACAGGTTTTCACCGTGCAGAAAGAACCGCCTGTCGGTCGCCTCGGGGTTGGGGCGGAAGGCGATCCTGCTTTTGACGCGGGTCTTGTGCGGATCAAGATCAAAGTCCAGCGCAACACTGTCGACCACAAAACCAAAAGGTGTGTAGTCGGACAGATAGATCGTCTTGGGGGCCGCGTCGCGCATGGAAGTACCTCTTTTTGCCGGAACGGTTCGGTTGGGCTGCACGTTATGACCATGAGACCTGCCCTGCAACGGGGCGAATGGAACGAAAGTCAAACAACACGGAGGACACCCTGATGTCTGCACCCGACACAAACATCGACAAGCAGGAACAACGTCACAAGCCCGCATTGCTGGGGATCAAGGGGGCCATGGTCTTTGGTGTGCTGATGGTCCTGATCGTCTTTTTCCTGGCCGTGATGGGCGGCGGCGATGATCAGCTGCCCGCGATTGAAACGGGCAGCACGGTAAACGGCACCGATGACGCCGTGGCCCCGGTGGCAGGCGGCTCCGACTAGGACCGCGCCCGGACGGATCAGCGTGGCGGCACCCGTTTCCGGTGCCGCCATGAGGCTGCTGAAAAAGCGCGTTCCTGCACCCGCTCCCCCCGAAACAACGAAATCGTTCTTCCACGACGCCAGCCACAAGCCTTGGCCCGGGTGTCAGCCCGGGCCGCGCCC
>NZ_JAPWGV010000099.1:0-270 GCF_027213915.1 Sulfitobacter sp. G21635-S1 | reverse complement strand
GGTCAGGATCGCGATGCGGACCTTGGCATCTGAGGGCAGCTCGTCGGCCGCGTCGAGAGGGGGGGGGGGGGGGGGGGCGGGCGGGGGGGGGGGGGGGGGGGGGCGGGGGGGGGCGGGGGGGGGGGGGCGGCGGGGGGGGGGGGGGGGGGGGGGGGGGGAGGGGGGGCGGGGCGGGGCGGGGGGGGGGGGGGTGTGGGGTGCACCGCCGGGGTCAGTAGGGCGCCGAGGAGAAAGGAGTTGTGGCTGTAGCAGGTGGGCGGGGAGGAGTAG
>NZ_JAPWGV010000098.1:0-273 GCF_027213915.1 Sulfitobacter sp. G21635-S1 | reverse complement strand
CTGAAAGTGTGCCTGTCAGCCATTTGAAAGAGATGAATATCACTCTGTCTGCCGAAGCTTTGGAAGAGGGAACAGCAGAGCGCTTAAGCATTAAAGTCGCAAACCGAGACCTCTATCAGGCGGATTTTATTTCACTGCTGGCAGACAACGATTCTGCACCTGAAAAGCCAACGGGGGGGCCGGTAATTGAGCGTACTCGTGACGGGCAGTGCTTTGGAAAGCCTGTCGGGGTTGAAAAAGCCGATGGTGAGAGCAGTGCTTATATTTCAACGC
>NZ_JAPWGV010000097.1:0-308 GCF_027213915.1 Sulfitobacter sp. G21635-S1 | reverse complement strand
TCGGAGATCCGCAAGGGGCCATAGCCAAGGCAGAACAGCGCCCGGACATATTGCTGGTCGCCGACGATCTCGGTCCAGGAGGTGGCTGCGAATGGCGGGGCGTAGCGATGTTTGCCGAAGAGGTAGGGCACCGGGGAGCCGGGACGTCCCTCGTTCCGCCAGCCGTCGATATTGTAGACGTTGCGGCGCTCTTCGCCCTCTGGCTGTGTCGGCGGGATCAGCGCGTTGACCAGCAACTGGCCCAGAACGGTCAGGCCCGAGGTTGCCAGTGCCAATCCTACCTTGCCCAGCGTCGGAAACAGATAGGG
>NZ_JAPWGV010000096.1:0-318 GCF_027213915.1 Sulfitobacter sp. G21635-S1 | reverse complement strand
CCCGCGCGAGACGGATTTTGCCGCTGGCGCCCTGATGTGAGCGCAGCAATGTGATCATTGGAAGTGAACATCCGGGATGGCAGAGGCAAAATCCGCCGCGCCCCGAAGGGGTTTCGCCAAAATTGCCCGTTTCTGCGTTACAGCGTCCCGCCTTTACTTTAAGGCAAATCACATCGCCAATGTCCCGAGAGCGCGTAGCGCGGCAGGGTATTGGCGCTTCAATTTCAAGGCGGGGCGCGCAAAGAGAGCTTGAAATAGCTGGCTATTCCTGCGCTCTCTTGCCTGGAACTGAGCAATTTTGGACTGAAACGGGTGGGC
>NZ_JAPWGV010000095.1:0-322 GCF_027213915.1 Sulfitobacter sp. G21635-S1 | reverse complement strand
GTCAAGGTCTGGGTGCGGACCTTGCAACCGCAGACCCATGACGAGGCGCGGCTCGACGCCTTCAACCGCGAACTCGAGGCGCTGCCCGCTCTGGGTCCAGGTGCAATCGACTATCGCTTCATCATCGACTGAGGAGACATCCCATGACCAACTTCCCCCCCGCACCGATCCCGAATGGCCGCAAGGACATCGAGGGCAACACCTATATGGGCGATGGCAAGGGCGGCTGGCAGCCAATTGAAACCATCAAGGCGCAGCATCTGCTCGAGGACGAGACGGTGCGCAAAATCATCAGCTATGCCTTGCCGCTCTCCGAACAGGT
>NZ_JAPWGV010000094.1:0-322 GCF_027213915.1 Sulfitobacter sp. G21635-S1 | reverse complement strand
GTCAAGGTCTGGGTGCGGACCTTGCAACCGCAGACCCATGACGAGGCGCGGCTCGACGCCTTCAACCGCGAACTCGATGCGCTGCCCGCTCTGGGTCCAGGCGCAATCGACTATCGCTTCATCATCGACTGAGGAGACATCCTATGACCAACTTCACCCCCGCACCGATCCCGAATGGCCGCAAGGTCATCGAGGGCAACACCTACATGGGCGATGGCAAGGGCGGCTGGCAGCCGGTCGAGACGATCAAGGCGCAGCATCTGCTCGAGGACGAGACGGTGCGCAAAATCATCAGCTATGCCTTGCCGCTCTCCGAACAGGT
>NZ_JAPWGV010000093.1:0-331 GCF_027213915.1 Sulfitobacter sp. G21635-S1 | reverse complement strand
TCAGCACGCGCTCGTCATTAACGTCTCGCTTTTCATTGCGCTTCGGAAAGAGCTGTTCCAGAGGTGCCAACAGCGCGACGGGCAGCGATGCATCCTGTGCCTAGGTCGCTGTGCGGTCCAGCGGAAATGCGACCGGCTCAAGCAGCTCGATGATCACGCCGGCAGGTCCCTCGAAAATGGCGTTGCGGACGTTTACCACCGGCTCGCCAAGGGCAAGCGCCTCGGCTTCGGTCAGACGGCTTGCCCCTGCCGCGATGATCTGCGCGCTGGCAAGGTCCAGATCGCTGACGCTCAGACATAGATGCGCCAGAGCGCCGGTGACGACAGCCTG
>NZ_JAPWGV010000092.1:0-331 GCF_027213915.1 Sulfitobacter sp. G21635-S1 | reverse complement strand
TCAGCACGCGCTCGTCATTAACGTCTCGCTTTTCATTGCGCTTCGGAAAGAGCTGTTCCAGAGGTGCCAACAGCGCGGCGGACAGCGATGCATCCTGTGCCTATGTCGCTGCGCGGTCCAGCGGGAATGCGACCGGCTCAAGCAGCTCGATGATCACGCCGGCAGGTCCCTCGAAAATGGCGTTGCGGACGTTCACCACCGGCTCGCCAAGGGCAAGCGCCTCGGCTTCGGTCAGACGGCTTGCCCCTGCCGCAATGATCTGCGCGCTGGCAAGGTCCAGATCGCTGACGCTCAGACATAGATGCGCCAGAGCGCCGGTGACGACAGCCTG
>NZ_JAPWGV010000091.1:0-348 GCF_027213915.1 Sulfitobacter sp. G21635-S1 | reverse complement strand
CCGGAGTTACATGAGGCGTCAGCCGGGCCAGCGCCTGCCCGGGGTGGGCGATGCCGAGCTATGTTCATGCCACTTTATTTCTCAACCGTGATGAATCCCAACGAGGGAACACCCAGCCTCACCAAATCGCCTACCCGAGGGGCGGGCAGGCGATGGCCCGGCGCCTTCGGCTTGTTCCGGGCCTGGGTGCTCATGTTTGATGGCAGCAAAGTCCCGCTTAACTGACCTTCACACGTGTCGCAGCGAAGGTCCGGAAAGAGCCCGGAGTTACATGAGGCGTCAGCCGGGCCAGCGCCTGCCCGGGGTGGGCGATGCTGACCTTGGTTCATGCCACTTTATTTCTCAACC
>NZ_JAPWGV010000090.1:0-355 GCF_027213915.1 Sulfitobacter sp. G21635-S1 | reverse complement strand
GCATCGCTGCGTGGCCATTTATCGAAACTGGCGAGAATCTTGACGATCTCAGGATCTTTGATAGCCGAGGAGGGCAGGGCGGCGATGCACCGTTTCATGTGACGCAAACGAAGGGACCGAAGATCCTTCAAAGCGCGCAAATGCCTCCGTTCCGCACGGAGCCGATCGCGAAGGGCTATGAACTCTTCCAGTCGCGCGATCAGCGGAGTCAGTATCAAGCCTAGGCCAGCGCGACCATAGCGGGCCCCATTCGCCGCGACACGTTTCACGATCAGCCCAAGCTTGGCCAGCGCGGCCTCATCCGTTCGCAACTGGCGCGACGTCTTGCCAAGTTCGACCGCTGCGAGATCTTGCG
>NZ_JAPWGV010000008.1:0-174740 GCF_027213915.1 Sulfitobacter sp. G21635-S1 | reverse complement strand
TTCCGCCCGTCCGCGTTTCCGCTTCCGTCCGGCCCGTCTGACGCCCCGCCGGTGCATCTCTGCGCCGCCGGTGAGGGGGGTTCTACGGTTAGTAGCGGATACCCGCAACCCCTTTTTTCGAGAAATGCGAAATTTTTGCTACACTCTCAGAATGTGGTTTAGAAACAGAGTGTTATGATCTCATTTTTTTCGAATTACTTTGCCTGCGGTCGCTTTATCGCCTGCGGCATCACCGAAGCAGGGCCTCCGGATTCCCATATATAGCGTTATCCACAGGCTTACCCCCAAGCGGGACGCAGACTCACCCTGTTTGCGCCAACAAATTTGCCCCTGATTTGCCGATTCACCCGGCCGAATGCTGGATCGGGTGTGAATCGGAGGGGCGATTCACCGAAAATCGGGCTCCGACTCGCGCGACAGGCCAAAATTTCTTTCAAAAAGTGCCCGTTCGGCGGGCAACCATGGTGGAATCAGTGCAGAATCTTCGGCGACCGGCCAGCAATCAGCCCCGAAAGGCCCGGTGATTCACCGATTTGGCCGGGCAGCGGGTCCGCGCTTCGGGGTTTTGACCAATCTCAGCGACAGAAGCCCCAGAAGCACGGCCATATAGACCAGGGGCTCAATCTGAATGCCCTTCACCAGCCAGATGTAGTGGATACCGCCCAGAATCACGGCCAGGTAGGTCAGCTTGTGCAGCTTGCGCCACGCCGGGCCCAGTTTACGCACCGACCAATTGTTCGATGTGGCGGCCAGGGGCAGTAAAAGAACAAATGCCGCGATGCCGATGGTGATGTAGGGGCGCTTTATGATGTCCTGTGCAACCCGCGACAGGCTTTGCACATCCAGAAATGCCCAGACCAGCAGATGCAGCACGACATAGGTAAAGGCGAGCAGACCGATCGCCCGGCGGAACCTGATCAGGTTGAGGCCGGTAAACCGGCGCAGCGGCGTGATGCACAAACCGATGATCAAAAGCTGCAGCGCGGTCTTGCCCAGCTCATGCTCCAGCGCCTTGACCGGATCGGGGCCAAGCCCCCCGTAGACCCCCTGATAGAACAGCCAGACGGCGGGGATCAGATACGCACTATATACAACCCATGTCGGGATGCGCCGCGCGAAGCAGTTGATGCCGTCGATGAAGACTTTCACAGGGCCACCCGGCGTGGCGAATTTTTCATAAAATTCGGACCGGGATTCTCGAAAATCCCGTCTCCCCTGCCGCCCGGGTTTGCCATCAGAAGTTCTTGGCCAGATCCATGCCTTCATAAAGGCTGGCCACCTCGTCGCCGTAGCCATTGAACATCAGCGTGTCCTGGCGACCGGCAAACAACCCTCCGCCCAGCGGACGCTCTGTCGCCTGCGACCAGCGCGGGTGGCTCACTTCCGGGTTCACATTGCTGTAGAATCCGTATTCACGGGCATTGGCCTTGTTCCAGCTTGTCGGCGGTTCGCTGTCTGTCAGCGTGATCCGCACAATCGACTTGATCGACTTGAAGCCATACTTCCACGGCACCACCAGCCGCAGCGGCGCGCCGTTCTGGTTCGGGATGTCCTTGCCATAGATGCCGGTCGCCATGATCGTCAGCGGATGCATCGCCTCGTCCAGGCGCAGCCCCTCGACATAGGGCCAGTCCAGAACCGGGAACCGCACGCCGGGCATTTCGTCGGGGCGCAGCACCGTCTCGAAGGCCACGTATTTCGCAGCGGACTGCACCCCCGCCATCTCCAGCAGATCCGCCAGTTCAAACCCGTCCCATGGCACCACCATCGACCAGGCCTCGACGCAACGGAAGCGATAGATCCGTTCCTCGATGGTCATCGCCTTCATGATGTCTTCAAAGTTGTAGTCGCCGGGCTTGTCCACAAGGCCGTCGATCTTCACCGTCCAGGGTTTGGTCGTGAGGGTTCCGGCATTGCGGGCCGGATCGCCCTTGCCGGTGCCGAACTCATAATAGT
Source organism: Sulfitobacter sp. G21635-S1 (assembly GCF_027213915.1). NCBI lineage: Bacteria > Pseudomonadati > Pseudomonadota > Alphaproteobacteria > Rhodobacterales > Roseobacteraceae > Sulfitobacter > Sulfitobacter sp. G21635-S1. The sequence continues at coordinate 172,784 of NZ_JAPWGV010000008.1, read as the reverse complement.
TGTTGTAGCTGGTGATGTCCTCATAGCTGTTCGGTTGCAGCTCTCCCTCGGCTCGCACCCGCCCGCCGGATATCCCGGCAAGCCCGACGCCCGCAACCGCACCCGCCATCAATTGCCTGCGGTTCAGAAACGCCGCCTCCGGGGTGACGTCACTTTCTTTCAGCGTATTGATCCAACGATGGGCCATCGGGCTCTCCTACTCTCAACTCCACATACAACAGAGTTAGGGTTACAAGGCCCATGCACCAAAGACTTTCGCGGTTCATTTCACCCAGAACACCGAATTGTCAGCTTTGCTCCGCCCGGCAGAAACGGCCAGCGCCTTCGGCGCTGCGGGCAGAGATCACAAAACCGCGCCCCGCTTTCACGTTGAGTTGAGTGGTCGCACCGCATCCGTCCCGCTTAGCGCAAGCGCCCCATGTTTCAATGGGCGCCCTCACGCCACCGGCGAAAACCCCCTGCTTTTCTTTCCGACGGACCGCCTCACATTATCCTGTGACACCAGATAGCAGGAGGAGACCATCATGCACCGCAGAACACTACTTGCCCTGACCGCTGCTGCCGCGCTTGCCGGAACACCCGTCTTTGCTGCCGACAACAAGAAAGACATCGTCGATACCGCAACCGAGGCCGGGACTTTCGGCACCTTGCTGGCTGCCGCCGAGACGGCCGGCCTGCTCGAAACCCTGAAAGGCGACGGCCCCTATACCGTCTTTGCGCCCAGTGACCACGCCTTTGCCGATCTGGAAGACGGCGCTGTGGACACCCTGTTGCTGCCCGAAAACCAGGACGTTCTGACAAGCATTCTCACCTACCACGTCGTCGCGGGCAAAATCATGTCCGCTGACCTTCAGACCGGGATGAATGTCGAAACGCTGGAGGGCTCTGTCGTCACGATCAACCTCGACAATGGACTCATGGTCAATGATGCCACGATTGTCACCCCCGACATTGAAGCCACGAACGGGGTGATCCATGTCATCGACAAGGTGCTGATGCCTTGATCCGAGGAGACATCCGCCGGACAATCCCGGCGGGTGCGCCGAAAAAGGGCTGCCAAAACGACCCTTTGAACCTGGCATGACCTGCGTCAGGCGTATCCGGCGGAAGCATTGAATGTCTCAAGCGACTGGCCCGAGATCAGGTGATCCAACAGCTGATGGCGCCGGGTGCCCGACAATCTGTTCAGCGCCTGAACTTCTGCCGGTGTCAGATCGCGCCGCTCGAAACCGCGCGTATTCAGACAACGGTCCACCGCGCCCGCCTCGCCATGGGCACGGATATTCCCTTCATTGGACGCCACGATGATCGGGCCCACAAGCACGCCGCCGAACAACACGCCTCCGACATAGCTGCTGACGACAGCATTCTGACCGCCCCGCGCCGCATTTGCGGAGCAGGCATAGACCGCCTGACGCGCCGATTGCAGGTTCTGGCCCGGTTGCGCAGGAACCGAAGGGCCCGGAAGGTCGCCACATGCGGCCAGGCTCAGCAGCCCCAGTATACCTAATAGTCTCATGGGTCTGCCTTTCTGGTGCATCTGCATGGGGGATCCGCTGCAATTCCTCCCTGCGGACCTAGCAATTCGACCGGCAAATGAAAAACAGCTTGATGCGTTGCTGCTTTGCCTGCGGCACAACCGCAACAGCAGATGGGCACAAACGAGATTCCTGCCGTGTCGCTGACCGGGCTACCGGCAAAAAAAGGCCGGGAAAACCCCGGCCTTTTTTACCTGCATATATATAGTGCGGATCAATGCACCGTCGCATCGTCCGGTTTGGGCCGATTGCTGGCCGCGACCCGGTCCCCGATGATCAGGCCATCGGCTCCTGCGGTGACGGTGATCCTGTCCCCGTCGCGCACGTCACCGGCCAGGATCATCTCTGCCAGCGGGTCCTGCAGCACCCGCTGGATGACCCGCTTGAGCGGCCGTGCCCCGAAGACCGGATCATAGCCTTCATCGCCCAGCCACTTCTTGGCGCTCTCATCCAGATCCAGCGCGATCTTGCGCCCGGCCAGCCGCCGGAGCAGCCGCTGCAATTGCACCTCGACGATACCGGTCATGTTTTCGCGGCTCAGCCGGTCGAAGATGATCGTTTCGTCCAGACGGTTCAGGAACTCCGGCCGGAAGTGCGCCCGGACCGCATCCATCACGTCACGCTTGGCCTGTGCCATGTCGCCGCCATCGGGCAGTTGGCTCAGCGCCTGCGCGCCCAGGTTCGATGTCAGCACGATCAGCGTCTGCTTGAAATCGACCCTGTGGCCCTGCCCGTCGGTCAGCACCCCGTCGTCCAACACCTGCAACAGCACGTTGAACACATCCGGATGCGCCTTTTCGACCTCGTCGAACAGCACAACCTGATAGGGCCTGCGCCGCACCGCCTCGGTCAGCACACCGCCCTCGTCATAGCCGACGTAACCCGGAGGCGCGCCGATCAGCCGGGCAACGCTATGCTTCTCCATGAACTCGGACATGTCGATACGCACCATGGCGTTGTCGTCGTCGAACAGGAACTCCGCCACCGCCTTGGTCAGCTCGGTCTTGCCCACACCCGTCGGCCCGAGGAACAGGAAACTGCCCAGGGGGCGGTTTTCGTCGTTCAGACCGGCACGCGCACGGCGCACGGCATTCGCCACCGCCTTGACCGCAGCATTCTGGCCAATGACCCGCGCATGAAGCTGGTCTTCCATGCGCAACAGCTTGTCACGTTCGCCTTCCAGCATCTTGCCCGCAGGCACACCTGTCCAGCGCTCAACCACATTTGCGATCTGCTCGGGGCGCACGGCCTCTTCGACCATCATGCCATCCTCGCTGGATTCAGCAGCCTCAAGATCCTTCTCAAGCTGCGGGATCACGCCATAGGAAAGCTCCCCCGCGCGGGCGAGGTTGCCCTCCCGCTTGGCGATGTCCAGATCCGCGCGGGCGCGGTCCAGCTTTTCCTTGATGTCGCGGGCGCCGGCCAGCTTGTCACGCTCGGCCTGCCAGGCGGCTGTCATGCCACTGGCCTTCTCCTGCAAATCGGAAAGGTCCTTCTGCAAGGTCTCCAGCCGGTCCTTGGACGCCTGATCGTCTTCCAGCTTCAGCGCCTCTTCCTCGATCTGCAATTGCAGGACCTGGCGGTCCAGCGCATCCAATTCTTCGGGCTTGCTGTCGACTTCCATGCGCAGACGGCTGGCGGCCTCGTCCATCAGGTCGATCGCCTTGTCCGGCAGGAACCGGTCGGTGATGTAGCGATTGCTCAGCGTCGCGGCCGCCACGAGGGCAGAGTCACTGATCCGCACACCATGGTGAAGCTCGTATTTCTCCTTGATGCCACGCAGGATGGAAATGGTATCTTCCACCGTCGGCTCCTGCACCATGACCGGCTGGAAACGCCGCGCCAGCGCTGCGTCCTTTTCCACATATTTGCGGTATTCATCCAGCGTGGTGGCACCAACGCAATGCAATTCACCCCGCGCAAGCGCAGGTTTCAGCAGGTTCGAGGCATCCATCGCCCCATCCGCCTTGCCCGCACCGACCAGCGTGTGCATCTCGTCGATGAACAGGATGATTTCCCCGGCAGCTTCGGTGACTTCGGTCAGAACCGCCTTCAAACGCTCCTCGAACTCGCCGCGATATTTGGCACCTGCAATCAGCGCCCCCATGTCCAGCGCCAGCAATCGCTTGTTGCGCAGGGATTCGGGCACATCGCCATCGACAATCCGCAGGGCAAGACCTTCGGCAATGGCGGTCTTACCGACACCGGGTTCACCGATCAGAACCGGGTTGTTCTTGGTCCGGCGCGAGAGGACCTGCATCGTGCGGCGGATTTCCTCGTCGCGGCCGATGATCGGGTCGATCCGGCCTTCTTCGGCCCGCGCGGTCAGGTCGGTGCTGTATTTCTTCAGCGCCTCATATCCATCCTCCGCACTCGCGGTATCCGCGGTGCGGCCCTTGCGGACATCATTGATGGCAGTGTTCAGCGCCTGGGCCGAAACATGACCGGCTTCCAGCGCGGTTTTCGCCGCGGATTTGACCATGCAAAGCGCCATCAACAGACGTTCCACCGGGACAAAACTGTCGCCCGCCTTCTTCGCCAGCGCCTCAGCCTCGGCCAGCACTTTCGTGGTTGTATTGTCCAGATAGACCTGGGCCGCATCGCCCGAAACCTTGGGCAGCTTGCCCATCGCCAGCGCGAGGTTCTCGGTCACGCGCTTGACGTTACCGCCTGCCGCCGAAATCAGATTGGCCGCAAAGCCCTGATCATCGTCCAGCAGTGCTTTCAGAATATGTTCGGGAGTAAGCCGTTGATGGCTCTCGCGGACGGCAATTGTCTGCGCCGCCTGAATGAAGCCGCGCGATCTTTCCGTGAACTTGCTCAAGTCCATGGTTCTCTCCTCTTGTTAAGCGCCCCATGGCGGATGCGCCCGGCTCAGCGGCACGCGTCCTTCGGGACCTCGGTTAGAATTTGGGGATCCGGACACCGGATTCAAGAGGCGCTCACCACAATGAAACTGTCAGGTGTCAGGCAATACCGGCTTTTGTGTCACATCGCTGGCCCGGAGCGCAGCGTTATGTCCGATGGGAGGCAGGGGCCAAGCGGTCATTTGTGAAAAATGCTGCGAAGGGCGGGATTGAGTCCGGAGTGACTTAACCACACAGGGCAGCGCCTGACCGCGGGTGGGCAGCGGAACGTCCGTGGGTGCCACTTTATTTCTAATCTTTGGCGTGGGGATGATGAACCGCAATACGGTGAGAAAGCGCCCGCCCATGGGGCGGTCGGGCGCTGCCCGGCGGTGCTGCGCACCTTGACTCCGGGCTTTGGTGGACGGCACCTTCGTCCCGCAAAGCGGCTCCTCGCTCACCCCGCGTCGAAGGGCCGGATTGGGCCAGAATTGCCTGGCACGACGTTTGATAGAACCTGTCAGATGCCGGGTGACATGAAGCGCAGGCAGGGCCAATGCGCCTGCGGACAGGCGGTGCACCAGGGGAACGGCAGCAATCTGCCCAATTTGCGACAAATTCCGCAGAAATGAAAAATTCCATACCGGGATAGCCGACTGTAATAAAAAGATTATTCCAATTTATTCACAGCATTTTCCGGAATTCATGCAACCATTTCGCAACATAATCGTTGTTGTCTAAAGCAGCACCAACCCCTGCGACAACGATCAAGGCCTTGTGAGGTAATCTTCATGCAGAATCCAAGCATTCAGCTGTCAGATGTGATCTACAACGCCGCCGAACAGACGTTCGAGGCGCTTGTCACTCTCCATCGTGACGGAACCGCGCGCAAATATGCCTGCGCCATCAATGCGCCCATCACCATGTCTTTCGAACAGGCGGCCGAGGGTCTGAAAAAACAGGCCATCCGCCGGGACCGGCAAGGTGCCGGTCTTTATTCGGAACGGGCTCACCGCGCTGCCCGGCAACGTGCCGGCCGGCCCCGGTTCGACCCGCGCCGCTGGCTGGAAAGCCTGGTTGCCTACCCCGGCAACCGCGCCGCCTGATTTCACAGCCATCCGCGCGACACCTGCCTTTCCGCGCGGACAGCCGGGCACCGCTGCATATTCTGTCCATGCAGCTGCCCCACCATCAGAGACCTATGCCTGCCTGCACTGTCTCTGACATACTGACCCGGATATCGCGCAAGCATATCCGGGTTTTTTTGTCTTCCACAGCACCGGCGCGCGCCCGGCCCGCTCTTTTCACTGGACAGCTTCCGGTCAAACCGACTACGACCCAGACGTTTGCCCGCATCACCCAAGGAAGCCAGATGACAGATGACCGCCTGATCGTAGCCCTCGATGTTCCCAATGCTGTCGCGGGGCTTGCCCTCGCAGAAGAACTGGGCGACGCCGTCAGTTTCTACAAGATCGGGCTGGGCATGTTGACCGGCGGTGGTCTGGCGCTCGCAAACGAGCTCAAGCAGGAGCACGGCAAACGCATCTTTCTGGACATGAAGCTTTTCGACATCGGCGCAACCGTCGAAGCCGCCGTGCGTGGCCTGGCGCAGTTCGAACTCGATTTCCTCACCGTGCATGGCGACCCCTATGTTGTTGCTGCCGCCCGCGAAGGGGCTGGCGGGCATGACACAAAGATCCTCGCGGTGACGATCCTGACCTCGCTGGACCGGGCCGATCTTGACGGCGCCCTGATCCGCGACGGCGCCATCCGCGATCTGGTGCAGACCCGCGCCGCAAATGCCTTCGAAGCAGGTGCAGACGGCATCATCTGCTCCCCGCACGAGGCCGCCCTTGTCCGCGCCCTACCCGAAGCGGAGGGCAAGCTGGTGGTGACCCCCGGCGTCCGCCCCTTCGGCAGTGCGCCCGGCGACCAGAAACGCATCATGACACCGGCGCAGGCGATCGCCGCAGGCGCGGATCATGTGGTGGTCGGCCGCCCGATCTGGGCGGTGCCTGACCCCCGCGACGCGGCGCTTGAAATCCTCGCCGAGATGAAAAGCCCACAGGCGGCCAGACCCAACGCCCCCTCCTGAACTGCCCTTGGATGGCTGGCGGCAGCGCCTGAACTTCAACCGCTGACTGTAACATAAATGACAACATCGGGCCTGCTGGCTGTCCGGTCAGGAATTCCCGACTATGTGGCCCCTGCTTGCCATGTTAACCTAAGGTCAGGTGATACTCCCCGACGAACTGGTTCTTCCTGAAGTTCGTCAACTCCCCCCCGCTGCAGAAGGCGGGGGGCTTTGTCTTGAAAATCCAAATAATTTCAAAGACCTGAAACGCCCTCGCGCTTCAGGAACAGCCGCAGACGTGCCTGAAATGCCGGGACGGCCTTGGGATGTGCCAGAAATGCGTCAGACGACATCAGCGTCCATCGCTGCCCTTCGTTGCCGAAAATGACATCCTGCGCCGCCCGGTCCGGCAGGCCTGCCACGAAGAACCATTTGACCTGTCCGTCCTCGGTAAACCGCTGCCGCCATGTCACCGCACCCTCGGGCACCGTCAATCCCAGCTCCTCGCGACACTCGCGAAGGGCGCATTCCAGGGGCGTTTCATCCCCCTCGCGCCCGCCACCGGGCAGGTCCCAATATCCGGCAAAGGGCAGGCCGGGGATATCGTCGCGCAGGATCACTGCCAGTTTCGCGCCGATGAAAAGCGCAAGCTTGGCACCGTCAAAGCCTTCGTCCTGCCCCATGTTCTTTCCTTCGCTCACCCGCTACATTGGCTACATAACCATTCTCATCCGTGTGCCAAGATGGCGAGCCTTTGTCGTGATTGCCTGAAAGAACAACCTGCCGTGACGCGGTGCACCAACTGCGGCAGCCCCCGTGTGCTGTCCCATCCCGAACTCATGGAACTGACCATCGCGCATATGGATTGCGATGCCTTCTATGCCTCGGTGGAAAAGCGCGACAATCCGGCGCTGGCGGGCAAACCTGTCATCATCGGCGGCGGCCGGCGCGGGGTGGTCTCCACCGCCTGCTATATCGCGCGGATTCGCGGTGTGCGCTCCGCGATGCCGATGTTCCAGGCGCTCAAACTCTGTCCGGAGGCGATCATCATCAAACCCAGGATGGCGGCCTATGTCGAAGCCTCCCGTGCCATTCGCGCCATGATGGAGGAACTGACTCCGGCCATTCAGCCGCTTTCCCTGGACGAGGCCTTTCTCGACATGACCGGCACCCAACGCCTGCATGGCGCGGCCCCTGCGGTCATGCTGGCGCGGCTGGTCCGTCGCATGAAAACCGAACTGGGGCTGACCGGCTCCATCGGGTTGAGCCACAACAAGTTTCTGGCCAAGGTCGCCTCCGACCTCGACAAGCCGCACGGCTTTTCCGTCATCGGCAAGGCGGAAACCGCCGATTTCCTGCGCGACAAACCGGTCAGCATGATCTGGGGGGTCGGTGCGGTCACCCAGGCGGCGCTGGAAAAGGCCGGTGTGCGCAACTTTTCCGACCTTCTGCGTTGGGAAAAGCAGGATCTGATCCTTCGCTTCGGCGGCATGGGCGAAAGGCTGTGGCACCTGGCGCGCGGCCAGGACCATCGCCGGGTCTCGGCCCATGAACCGGTCAAATCCATCTCCAAGGAAACCACCTTTGGCGAGGACACAGGCGATGCCGATATTCTGGATGGCCACATCTGGCGGCTGTCGGTGCAGGTGGCCGACCGGGCCAAGGCCAAGGGAATGGCCGGGCGCATCGTCACGCTGAAACTGAAACATGCGAATTTCAAGATTCTCACCCGCCGCGTCTCGCTCCCCGACCATACCCAGCTTGCGGACCGCATCTATCGCCATGCCCGCGCGCTGTTTGACCAATTGGGTGACCCCGGCCCTTTCCGCCTGATCGGTGTCGGGATCTCCGACCTTGGCACGCCCGAGGGCTCCGATCTGGCCGGAGACCTGCTGGACCCGCAGGCCGATAAACGCAACCGCGCGGAACGCGCCACCGACAGCATCCGCTCCCGCTTTGGCGAGAAGGCCATCGTAAAGGGGCGCGCCCTGCGCTGATCCGCGCGCCCGAGGCCGCTGCGCTGGGCTCAGGCCCCGCCGTTCAGCGGATTAAGTTCATTACGGCGCACAGAGCGCCATGAACTGGGCCATCGCAATCCTGGCCTGCGCCGCAACCTGCGCCTCACCGGGGGCGGGCAAGGTCCCGATTACCCGCCTGATCTGCTGATCGCCCACCAGCAGATGCATGAACAGCGGCGCGATATCCCCCTCCTTCGGCGGCACCACCTCCCCTGCTGCTATCGCTTCTTGCATCACACCGGCCAGCAGGGGCAGGATGCTCTCGCGTCCCCCTTCGGCAATGGCGCGCCCCAGGTCTCCTGTGGCATCCGCCGCAGCGGCCCGGTTCAGCGAAATCGCGCGCTCCCCCAGCAACATGCCCAACAGGACCGGCGCCAGCCGATGCAGCCTGTCCAGTGGCGACAGGCCCGCCGGTTCCACGTGATCAAGTGCCGCGCGCACCGCGTCGGCATTGGCCCGGACCATGCTGACGAACAATCCCTTCTTGTCGCCGTACCACCGATAAAGTGTCTCGTTCGACGCCCTGGCCCGTTTCGCCACCGCCAGCATGGAGGTTCCGTCATACCCCTGCTCGGCCAGCAGCTCATAGGCCACTGCCTCAATCTCGCGCATGCGCGCCTGGCGTTTGTCGTCACGCATCGAATGCCCCCGTCTGCTTGACAAATAAACGTACATTAAGATACGGATATGTAAAGGCGTACACATCAATACGGATATTCAGATGACCAACATACTTTCCCGCCCCCTGCTTCTGCTCTCCCTGCTGCTCTGCGGCGCGCTCTTCGGCTTTTTCTACGCCTGGGTCTGCTCGACCATGTGGGGGCTGGATCAGGCCGACCCCCGCACCGCCATCGCCGCGATGCAGGCCATGAATGCCTCGGTGCGCAACGCGGTCTTTGCCCCCGCTTTCTTTGGCACGCCCGTCGTGCTGGCCGTCACAACGGTGATTCTCTTTGTGGCTGCACAGCGGGCCGCCGCCGGGTGGTGCCTTGGCGCGGCACTGCTGGTGACCTTTCCGGGCGTCCTGCTGACAATGGCGGTGAATGTCCCGATGAACGAAGCCCTTGGCGCAGTCCCCGTCCCCGAAGATATCGAAACAGCGCGCCAGATCTGGCAGGGCTATTCACCGGAATGGCAGTTCTGGAATCAGCTGCGGACCGCCGCAACCGGTCTGGGGACGCTCTGCCTTGGCATGGCGATGCTGTCAGTCGGGAAAAAGACCTGAACGGCTATTCGGCGGCCAGCGGCAACCGGCCCTGGCCGATCTGCGCCACTTCCCCCACCACCTGCTGCAGGGCAGCGCGCACCGTGTCAAAGTCGCCATTGGGCCGGATCAGCGCCTCGTTCATGTAAAGCGAGCGGTCGATTTCGACCTGAACCGCATGCTGCCCGCGTGACGGGCGGCCATAGGCCTGGGTGATATAGGCCCCCGCAAAGGGCGTGTTGCGGGTCACCACGAATCCGGCGTCAGCAAAAGCCGCCTCGATCCGGTCCACGACCTCGCCCCCGGCAGAGGCCCCGAACCGGTCCCCCAGAACCACATCAGGGCGGCGCATACCCGACCGGGCCACCCCGTCCATCGCCTCATGCGGCATGGAATGGCAATCCAGCAGCACCGCCTGGCCATGCCGCTGATGCGCGGCATCCAGCAGCTTTTGCACCATGTCATGATAGGGCTGCCAATATTGCGTGATGCGACGCTCCGCCTCGGCACCAGTGATCTTGCCCCGGTAGATCGCCCGCCCGTTCGACACGACACGGGGGATGACACCAAGGCCGGAAGCCACCCGCGGATTATGCCCCTGCCTGCGCACCCCTTCGATCAGCGCCGGGTCCAGCTCGTCGTTGGACCGGTTCAGATCCACAAAGGCGCGCGGCGCGCCCGCCTTGATGAAAGTCGCACCGAAACGCGGCGCGCAGTCGAACAGCATGTCCACAAAAGCATCTTCCGACGACCGGATCGCATGTTCGTCCAGCACCGTTTTACGCAGGAAAGACCAGGGGTAATCACGCCCGGAATGCGGCGAGGCAAAGACCACGCAGGACCGGTTGCGCTCCGGGTGAAAAACTTCGTAGGCAGACTTCGGCATACGGCCCCCTTTCGCGATCAACATAGCGCAGAAACTTGCGATGCCAAAAGCCCTTGATCATGTGCCCGACTCCTTTTATAGCACCCCTCACGGCGCGGGTTTTCGCGCCCCATTTTGTTTGGGGCCGTATATAATCCGTGTTTCAGTGTGGGTGATTAGCTCAGCGGTAGAGCACTTCGTTGACATCGAAGGGGTCACTGGTTCGATCCCAGTATCGCCCACCACCGAATTTCACTGGTCTGACCGCCTCTGGCGTGTCGGGCTGCCCGCAACCCGGCGCTGGTTCGCGCCAGACAGAAAGATGGAGAAGGACATGAAAGTTCGCAACTCGCTCCGCTCGCTCAAGAACCGGCACCGTGATTGCCGCGTTGTGCGTCGCAAAGGCCGCGTTTACGTGATCAACAAGACCCAACGCCGGTTCAAAGCCCGCCAGGGCTGAGATCTGCCAGCAGTTACCATTCAGAAAGGCTGTCCTTCGGGGCAGCCTTTTTTCTTGGCCGGCCGCCCCCTGCCACACGCCGGGATCACAACCATGTTTGCGGCGGAATGCATTTTTCCTCTGGCCCTCACTGGGTCAAAGCCCCACCTTACGGCCAATCCACAAGGTGCACGCGCCGTGCGCCCGCCGAAGAGAAGGAACCCATATGGCCGAGATGAAAACCTACACACCGCCCAAGGTCTGGACCCAGGACGCCGAAAGCGGCGGGCGCTTTGCCAGCATCAACCGCCCCGTCGCGGGTCCCACCAGCGAAAAGGACCTGCCGGTCGGCAAACATCCCTTCCAGCTATATTCACTGGCCACGCCCAATGGCGTCAAGGTCACCGTCCTGTTCGAAGAGCTTCTGGCGGCCGGTCACACAGGCGCGGAATACGACGCCTGGATCATCAACATCATGGAAGGTGACCAGTTCACCTCCGGTTTCGTCTCGGCCAACCCGAATTCGAAAATTCCCGCGCTGATGGATCACTCCGGGGACAAGCCGCAGCGGGTCTTCGAATCTGCGTCGATCATGATGCACCTGGCGGAAAAGTTTGGTGCCTTCATCCCCGAAAACCCGGCGGACCGGACAGAGATGCTGTCCTGGCTGTTCTGGCAGATGGGCAGCGCGCCTTATCTTGGTGGCGGATTCGGCCATTTTTACGCCTATGCGCCGGAGAAATGGCAATACCCCATCGACCGCTTCACGATGGAGGCGAAACGCCAGCTCGATGTGCTCGACCGGCATCTGGCCGAGAACGAATGGATGGCAGGCAGCTATTCCATCGCCGATATGGCGATCTGGGCCTGGTACGGGCAGCTTGTGCTGGGACGGCTCTATGATGCGGCCGAATTCCTCGATGTGACCTCTTACAGGAATGTGCTGCGCTGGGCCGAAACCATCGACGCACGCCCGGCGGTCAAACGCGGCCGGATGGTCAACCGGGCCTTTGGCGATGACCTGTCCATGCAGCTGCGCGAACGCCACGACGCCTGCGATTTCGAGACCAGGACCCAGGACAAGATCGAGGCCGCCAAGGACTGAAGGCACAGCGGGAAGGTGCAGCCCGATGCGCCTTACCTGCGCCGCCCCCGGCCCACCTGGCGGCAGATCAGAATCACCGGCAGCAGACCCATCGCCACGATCACCAGCGAAGGCACCGCAGCCCCGCCCAGCCGCTCGTCACTGGCCAGCCGGTAGGCCTGCACCGCCAGCGTGTCATAGTTGAACGGGCGCATGATCAGCGTAGCGGGCAGCTCCTTCATCACATCGACAAAGACGATCAGCAGCGCGGTCAGCAGGCTGGGCGCCAGGATCGGCAGATGCACCCGGCGCAGCGTGCCGACCGGCGTTTCGCCCAATGACCGCGCGGCAGCGTCCATATTGGCGTGAACCATCGCCTGCCCGCCCTCATAGGCGCCCAGCGCCGCCGCCATGAAGCGCACCATATAGGCCGCCACCAGCAGCCAGATCGACCCGGTGATCAGCAAGCCGGTGGAAATGCCGAAGGTCGCGCGCATCCAGGCGTCCAGCGTATTGTCAAAGGCGGCAAAGGGCACCATCAGCCCCACCGCGATCACCCCGCCCGGCACCGCATAGCCCAGCCGCGCCACATAGGCCGCCCCCTGGGACAGCCGCCCCGGACGCAACCGGCGGAAAAAGCCCACGCAGATCGCGCCCACCACAGTGACAAGCGCGGCCGTCCCCGCCAGCGTCACCGAATTGCGCATGAAACCCAAGTAGCGCGGGCTCAGAAGGTCCTGCTCCGAGCCAAGGCCCATCACCAGAAGAATCACGATGGGCAGCAGCGCACCAAAAACCACCGGCACCCCGCAAAGCACCAGCGCGCCGATCCCCGACCAGCCGCGCAGCTCGATCGGGGGCATGCCGGGCGCGCGCCGTGCCGGGTCATGATATTTCGCCTTGCCCCGCTGCACCCGCTCCAGCATCGCCAGCAACAGGGCAACCGACAGCAGACACAGCGCCAGCTGCGCAGCCCCGGCCCGGTCATAGAGCGAAAACCACGATGTATAGATGCCCGTGGCAAAGGTCTGCACGCCGAAATAGGCCACAGTGCCAAAATCCGCGATGGTCTCCATCACCGCCAACAGGACGCCACCGGCAATTGCCGGACGCGCCAGCGGCAGGCTGACCTTGCAGAATGCCGCAAAGGCGGAAGAGCCCAGCGCCCGCGCCGCCAGAAATGTCGTTCCGCTCTGCTGCAGGAACGCGGCCCGCGCCAAGAGGTAGACATAGGGGTAAAGCACCAGAATCAGCATCACCGCCGCACCGCCCAAAGACCGTACATCCGGGAACCAATAGTCGCGCGGCCCCCAGCCGGTAACGTCACGCAGCGTGCTTTGCACGATGCCCGGATGATCCAGCACAAAGGTATAGGCATAGGCCAGCACATAGGCCGGAAAGGCCAGCGGCAGCACCAGCGCGATCTCAAGGAATCGCACGGCGGGAAAGCGTGTCATGGTCACCAGCCAGGCCGCGCCGACCCCCACCGCAAAGGTGCCCGCCGCCACCATCACAACCAGCTTGAACGTGGTCCAGCTATAGGCCCCCAGCACGGTCGCGAGGAGGTGCCGCACGGTATCCGTGCCCCCGCTCAGCGCCGCAATCAGCACCGCCAGCATCGGCAGCGCGCAAACAACAGCAACCAGCACCGCGCCAAAGGCCAGACCCCGCGCCCGGTCTGTCGGGGCAGGGCGTCTCGCGGTCATCTGGCTGGTGCTCTGGGCCATGGCCCTATTTCGATGATTTCAGTCAGGATTGCCAGCCCCGCCCCGCACCTCTGCTGGAACAATCTGCTGTCGGCATTCAGGACACCCGCCGGAAAACAGATCAGTCGTAGCTGCGCTGATCCTCGATCACCAGCCCGTCCTTGGGCAGCGTGTCAGGATCGACGATCACCACCTTGCCTTTCAGCTTCAGCAGATTGGCCACCGATTGCGCATAGGCCTCCGGGTCCCCCCCCGCGCTTTCGATATGGACTGTCATCACGTCCTGCTCGCCTGTGCGGCTGGCCACCACGCGCGCCTTGCGGATCTCGTCATGCTGGGCGACAAGCGCCGCCACCTGCTCGGGGCGGACGAACATGCCCTTGATCTTGGTGGTCTGATCGGCCCGGCCCATCCAGCCCTTGATGCGCATATTGGTGCGCCCGCAAGGCGATGCGCCCGGCATCACCGCAGATAGATCGCCGGTGGCGAAACGGATCAGCGGATAATCCGGGTTGAGCGAGGTCACCACAACTTCGCCGACTTCCCCCGCCGGAACGGGATCGCCGGTGCCGGGTGTCACGATCTCGACGATCACCCCCTCGTCCACGATCATGCCCTCCATCGCCACACTTTCGTAGGCGATGTTGCCCAGATCGGCGGTGGCATAGCACTGGAGGCAGGAAATCCCCCGGTCGATGTAGTACTGGCGCAACGACGGGAACAGCGCGCCGCCGCCGACAACGGCCTTGGTGATGCCCAGGGCCACGCCCATTTCATCCGCCTTTTCCAGAATGATCTTGAGGTAATCGGGGGTCCCGGCATAGGCGGTTGTGCCCACGTCCCGTGCCGCCGTGACCTGCAATTCGGTCTGGCCCACACCGGCAGGCAGAACCATCGCGCCCACCGCCCTTGCGCCGCTTTCAAACATATGGCCTGCAGGCGTCAGATGATAGCCAAAGCAGTTCTGCACGATGTCGCCCGCACCCAGCCCCGCCGCATGCAGGAAACGCCCCATGCGGAACCAGTCGGCAGAGCTGCCGCCCGGTTCATAGATCGGGCCGGGCGACTGGAACACATGGGTCGCGTTGCGCACTGCAATCCCGCCAAAGGGCGGTCTTGCCTTTTGCCAGCCGCTCAGGTCGGATTTCCGCAATACCGGCAGCTTCGGCAGATCCTCCGGCCCGCCGACAGCAGCCGCATCGGCGCGCCAGTCTTCCGGCGCATCGGTGATCCCGGCCAGGATCTCTTTCAGCCGCGCGGCCTGTGCCGCCGCCCGCTCATCCGCACTGCGGATTTCGAGATCATCGAAATGGGAAGCTGACATGACTTTGACCCTTGTTCTTCGACTGTTGCGATGGGCCGCGCCCATCTTACGTTTCGGTTGATCCACAATTCAGCGGGCAAGTCGCCCGTGGCACATCAGGACAGCCAACGCTTGCGACGCCGGTAGGACCGCACATCGCGATAGCTCTTGCGGCCCTCATCCGACAGGCCAAGGTAGAATTCCTTCACATCCTGGTTCTCGCGCAGATCGGCGGCGGGGCCGTCCATCACCACGCGACCGGATTCCAGGATATAGCCGTAATGCGCAAACCGAAGCGCCACGTTGGTGTTCTGTTCGGCGAGAAGAAAGGTCACGCCCTGCTCTTCGTTGATCGACTTCACGATTTCGAAAATCTGTTCGACCAGTTGCGGCGCAAGCCCCATCGAAGGTTCATCCAGCAGGATGGTTTCGGGCTTGGACATCAACGCACGGCCCACCGCACACATCTGCTGTTCCCCGCCCGAAGTATAGCCGGCCTGACTGCGGCGGCGCTCCTTGAGACGTGGAAAATAATCATAGACCATTTCAAGGTCTGCATTGATCGCTGCGGCGCCATCGCTGCGGGTATAGGCTCCTGTCAGCAGGTTTTCCTCGATCGTCAGATGCTCGAAGCAATGCCGCCCCTCCATCACCTGCACGACACCCTTCTTGACCGTCTCGGCCGGGTCCGCGTGATGGATCGGCGCGCCGCGATACCTGATCGACCCCTTGGTCACCTCGCCCCGTTCGGAGGCCAGCAAACCCGAAATCGCCTTGAGCGTGGTGGTCTTGCCCGCGCCGTTGCCGCCCAGCAGGGCGGTGATACCCCCCTTCGGCACGTTCAGGCTCACGCCCTTCAACACTAGGATCACATGGTTGTAGATCACTTCGATGTTGTTGACTTCCAGCACGTTGTCCACGGCCACATCGGCGGTATTGGTGTCGTCCAGCATGGGTTTCGTCTTTCCAACAGGATCGGGAGTGGTTCCCGGCCCGCATATCGGCGCGGGCCGGGAATTGCGTCTTAGCCGCAGCTCGGCTCGATGTTGTTCTCGGCAGCGTAAGCGGCAGAGTCCTCTTCGATCAGCGGTCCGATCACATCCATGTCCGTGGGCGCAAAATCAGAGATCAGCTTCCACTCCTTGGCTGTGGCATCCCACTGCGTCACACCGACAAGCCCGGTGCCGCCGTGGTTGGAACAGGAGACGTCGAAGGTCGGGCCAAAGTTCGGCAGGCCCAGTTCGGTCATCTTCTCTTCGGTGATCTTCAGCGCCTCCATGCCATCGCGCATCATCGCCGGGGTGATATCCGCCGTGCCATGGATTTCCTGCGCGGTCTTGGCCGCCTCGGCTGCCAGCATCGCCGCATAGAGACCGCGGTTATACAGCACCGTGCCGATCTGGTCGCCGGCCCCCGCCGCGAGCCCCTTGTCCACCACATAGGTCTGGATGTCGTCGAACACGGGGAAGTCGCTGCCCACACCGTGGAACGTCAGCGCCTTGTAGCCATCGGCCGCAGCACCCGCCGCCAGCACGTCGTTTTCGGAACCGGACCACCAGATGCCGATGAAATTCTCCATCGGGAACCGGATGTTTGCCGCTTCCTGAACCGCCACCTGGTTCATCACGCCCCAGCCATACATGATCACATAGTCAGGCTTGTCGCGGCGGATCTGCAGCCACTGGGACTTCTGCTCCTGGCCCGGGTGATCGACCGGCACTTCGGTGAACTCGAAGCCATGCTTTTTCGACAGTTCCTGCAGCGTGCGGATCGGCTCCTTGCCGTAAGCCGAGTTGTGATAGACCAGAGAGATCTTCTTGCCGTTCAAGTCACCGCCGTTTTCAGCCAGCAGATAGTTGATCGCACCCGAGGCACCGTTCCAGTAGTTGGCGGGGTAGTTGAACGTATGCGTGAAGACCGCGCCATTGGCGGCCGAGGTCCGGCCATAGCCCATGGTGTGCATCGGGATGTCATCCGCCGTGGTCTTGGGGATCAGCTGATAGGTGATCCCTGTCGACAGGGGCTGATAAACCAGCCCGCCGCTGTCTTTCAGCGATTCGTAGCATTCCACACCCTTTTCGGTGTTATATGCCGTCTCGCATTCCGGGACGCTGGTCTTCACCCCGCCAATGCCGCCATCACGCTCGTTCAGCATGGTAAAGTAATCGGCATATCCGTCCGCAAAGGGGATACCACCCGCCGCATAAGGACCGGTGCGATAGCTCAGCGATGGAAAGACAAGATCCGCCATCACGGGGCTTGCCGCCATCAGGCCTGCAACGGCCAGAGTTCCTAGTTTGTATGTCATCGGTGTTTTCCTCCCTTGGATAAATTCCGACTTGTTACGTTCTCAGGGCCGGGTTTCACCCCGCCTCGTTTCAGCAACCGCCCGCTAATGCGGGAAGGGCCACAGTCTCAGTTTCTCTTTCGCCACGCGCCAGAGCTGCGCAATGCCATGCGGCTCCGCGACCAGGAACAGCACGATCAGCGCCCCCACGATGACCAGCTGCAGATGTGCGACGATATCCGTCGGCCATCCCAGCCAGTCCACGCCCACCACCTTCAGCAGCACCGGCAACAGGACCAGGAAGGCCGCCCCGGCAAAACTGCCAAAGATGCTGCCCAGCCCCCCGATGATGATCATGAAAAGCACGAGAAAGGATTTCTGGATGCCAAAGGCCTCACCGACCTCCACCGCGCCCAGGTAGATGGAAAAGAACAAGGCCCCCGAGACGCCGATGAAGAACGACGATACCGCAAAGGCCGTCAGCTTGGCCCGCAGCGGGTTCACCCCGATGATCTCGGCGGCGATGTCCATGTCGCGGATCGCCATCCACTTGCGCCCCACCGAGCCGCGCGTCAGGTTCCGCGCCACGATGGCGCTGACAATCGTGAAGATCAGGCAGAACGCATAGGTCGCCCAGGCTTCCGCATTGGGGCCGGTGATGACAATGCCGAATACATCCCGCTCCGGCGCGTTGATCTGGCCGGAGGCGGAATAATTGTAGAACCACGGAAACCGGTTGAAGAGCCAGACCAGAAAGAATTGCGCCGCCAGTGTCGCCACCGCCAGATAGAACCCCTTGATCCGCAGCGACGGCAGGCCGAACAGCACACCCACAGCGGCGGTGATCGCCCCCGCAAGCAGCACGTGGATGAACATGCTGACATCGGGCATCGCCGTCATCAGCTTGTAACAGGCATAGGCCCCTACCGCCATGAACCCGCCGGTGCCCAGGCTCACCTGCCCGCAATAACCCACCAGAATGTTCAGCCCGATGGCCGCAATGGCATAGATCAGGAAGGGCAGCAGCAGCGAGTTGGCCCAATAGTCATTGATGACAAAGGGGATCACGCAGATGGCGATGAACAGCACGAGGTAATAGCGATACCGGTCGAACTTGATCGGAAAGGTCTGTTGATCCTCGGCATAGGTTGTCCGGAAATCACCTGCTTCACGGTAGAACATGGTCAACCCTCCTGTGGTGCGCAATGAATGCGCACCCTACGTTGCTGATGTAGGGTGCGCATTCATTGCGCACCGCCGTATGATCAAACCCGTTCAATGATACGCTCCCCGAACAGCCCCTGCGGGCGAAACACCAGAAACAGCAGCGCCAGCATATAGGCGAACCAGTTCTCGGTCGCCCCGCCAAGGTAGGGCGCGCCGATCAGGAATTCGAACAGCTTCTCGCCCACTCCGATGATCAGCCCGCCGACGATGGCACCGGGGATCGAGGTGAAACCGCCCAGCATCAGCACCGGCAAGGCCTTCAGCGCGATCAGCGACAGCGAGAATTGCACGCCCGACTTCGCGCCCCACATGATCCCGGCGACAAGTGCCACGAACCCCGCCAGCGACCAGACCAGCACCCAGATGAAGTTCAGCGACACCCCGACCGACAGCGCCGCCTGGTGGTCGTCCGCCACGGCCCGCATGGCGCGGCCCTGCTTGGTGTATTGCGCGAACATCACCAGCCCGATCACCAGAATGGCGGCAACGATGGAGGCCACGATATCCAGGTTGTCGATGAAAAAGCCGTATCCGAAGGCATTGAAGGTGGTCTCGTCGATCCACAGGTTCAGCCCCTGCGGCAGGCAGACCCCATCCGCCGCGCAGACGTTCAGCGCCTTCAGCTCGGACCCCCACATCAGGTCCGCGACCCCTTCCAGGAAATAGGCCAGACCGATGGTCGCCATGAACAGGATGATCGGTTCCTGACCCACAAGATGTTTGAACACGAACTTCTGCACCGCCCAGGCCAGTGCGATCATCACGATGACAGTCAGCAGGATCGCCAGGAAACTATGAACCGTCCAGCCGAACTTGTGCACGTCGGTGCCAAAGATCGCATTGATCAGATGGGCAAAGGGCACCTGCCCGTTCTGGATGCCCACCAGCGTCATCGCCGCAAACAGCGCCATGACCCCCTGGGCATAGTTGAAAATGCCCGAGGCCTTGTAGATCAGCACGAAACCAAGGGCCACCAGCGCATAAAGCACCCCGGCCATCAGCCCGTTGAGGAAAACCTCGATTGTAAAGGCAAGTTGCTCAGGCATTGATCGGCCCTCCGTAAATCTGCGTCCCGAAGGCGCGGATCGCTTCCGCAAAATCAGTCATGTGCCACCCCCAGATAGGCGTCGATGACGTCCTGGTTGTTGCGCACCTCGGATGGGGTGCCGTCCCCGATCTTCTTGCCGTAATCCATCACCACCACCCGGTCGGAAAGGTCCATCACCACGCCCATGTCGTGTTCGATCAGCGCAATCGTGGTGCCGAATTCGTCGTTCACATCCAGGATGAAGCGGCTCATGTCCTCTTTCTCCTCCACGTTCATGCCCGCCATCGGCTCATCCAGCAGCAGGATCGACGGCTCGGCGGCCAGCGCCCGCGCCAGTTCGACCCGCTTTTTCAAACCATAGGGCAAACGCGCAACCGGCGTCTTGCGGATCGCCTGAATCTCAAGGAAATCAATGATCTTTTCCGCAACTTCGCGGTTCTCGATCTCTTCGCGTTCGGCCTTGCCCTTCCAGAAAGACTGGTAAAACAGGCCGGTGTTCATATGCGGCAAACGCCCTGTCATCACGTTGTCCAGAACGCTCATCCCCTCGAAAAGGGCGATGTTCTGAAAGGTCCGCGCAATGCCCTGTTCGGCCACCTGATAGGGCTTCATGACCGGGCGGCGCGCGCCCTTGTACCAGACTTCGCCCTCCTGCGGGACATAGAAGCCGGAGATGACGTTCAGCATCGACGATTTGCCGGCCCCGTTCGGCCCGATGATCGCGCGGATCTCGCCCTCGCGGATGTCAAAGGAAATGTCCTTGATCGCCTCCACCCCGCCGAACCGCAGGGTGATGTTCTTCATTTCCATCACCACGGGGCCGATGGTGCGGCCGTCGGCGGTCTGGTAACTGTCCGCTGAGTCCTTCACACCCTGTCCCCTTCATTCTGTTTCAAGTTGCACCACGCATGGGATGGCGTGCGGAACGGACGTGCGCGTCGTATCGCCATCATTCCGCCGCCATCTTCTTGCGGTTGTCCGCGAATACCTTCGCATCACGGACCTCCAGCGTCGCCTTGATGCTGCCCTTGCGGCCATCCTCATAGGTGACTTCGGTTTCGGTGCTGACCGTCCCGGAGCCGTCGTAAAGCGCGCGGATGATGTCGTCATACTTCTCGGCGATGATCTTGCGCCGCACCTTGCGGGTCCGCGTCAGCTCCCCGTCATCCGCATCCAGCTCCTTGTGCAGCACCACAAAGCGGTGCAGCTGGCAGCCCGACAGCATCTCATCCTCGGCGATGCTGGCGTTGACCTCCTCCACATGGGACTGGATCGTATCCATCACCTTCGGATGCCGCGCCAGCTCCTGATAAGAGGCATAGCCGATGTTGTTGCGTTCCGCCCAGTTGCCCACCGCCGTCAGGTCGATATTGATGAAGGCTGTGCATTCATTGCGCCCGTTGCCAAAGACAACGGCCTCAAGGATGTTGGGATAGAACTTCAGCTTGTTCTCGACATACTTCGGTGCGAACAGGCTCCCGTCCGCCATCTTGCCCACGTCCTTGGCCCGGTCGATGATGCGCAGATGGCCGGTGCCTTCCTCGATGAAACCCGCGTCACCGGTGGCCACCCAGCCTTCGGCATCCTTGGTGTCCGCCGTGCTTTCGGGGTTCTTGTAATATTCGACAAAAACACCGGGCGAGCGGTAAAAGACTTCGCCATTCTCCGCGATCCGCAACTCCACACCGGGGCAAGTCACCCCAACCGTATCGCTGCGCACCTCGCCATCGGGCTGCGCGGTGATGAACACCGTGGCTTCGGTCTGGCCGTATAGCTGCTTGAGGTTGATCCCCAGCGACCGGTAGAAATCAAAGATCTCCGGCCCGATGGCCTCACCGGCGGTATAGCCCACGCGCACCCGGCTGAACCCCAGCGTGTTCTTCAGCGGACCATAGACCATGATCTCGCCCAGCCGGTACTTCAGCCGATCCCAGATGCCGACCTCCTTGCCGTCCAGGATCGCGGGCCCCACCTTGCGGGCATGGGCCATGAAGGTGTCAAACAGCCATTTCTTGAAGCGGCTCGCATCCTCCATCCGGATCATCACGCTGGTCAGCTGGGACTCGAACACGCGCGGCGGGGCAAAGTAATAGGTCGGCCCGATCTCGCGCAGGTCCACATGCATCGTATCCGCCGATTCCGGGCAGTTCGTGCAGAACCCGGCCCAAAGCGCCTGACCCACCGAAAAGATGAAATCGCCAACCCAGGCCATCGGCAGATAGGCCAGGATATCGTCCGACTGCCGCAGATCGTCAAAGGCGCACGAGGATTTGGCCGTCTCGATGATGTTGCGGTTCGACAGGACCACGCCCTTGGGCTTGCCCGTCGTGCCGGAAGTATAAAGCATCACGCCGGTGCTGTCATAATCCAGCCTGGCCTGCCGCGCCTCCATCTCCTTGATGTGTTTCTCGCGGTTCTCGCGCCCCATCTCCTGCACGCGACTGTATTGGGTCAGCGCGCTATGGTCGTATTTGCGCAGGCCCCGCGGGTCGAGATAGATCATCTGCTCGAAACCGGTCAGCTGGTCCTGCACCTCGATGATCTTGTCGACCTGCTCCTGGTCGCCCACCACCGCAAAGCGCGCGCCGCAATGGTCCATGACATAGGCCATCTCTTCCGCGTTGGAGTCCTGATACAGCGGCACGGGCACCGCCCCCACCATCTGCGCGGCCATCATCACCCAGTACAGATAAGGCCGGTTGCGCCCGATGATGGCGATGAAATCGCCCTCATTGATGCCCAACTCCATCAGGCCCAGCGCCAGCGCCTCGACCTCGTCCCGCGTCTCGG
The DNA here is from genome assembly GCF_027213915.1 of Sulfitobacter sp. G21635-S1. Classification (NCBI taxonomy): domain Bacteria; kingdom Pseudomonadati; phylum Pseudomonadota; class Alphaproteobacteria; order Rhodobacterales; family Roseobacteraceae; genus Sulfitobacter; species Sulfitobacter sp. G21635-S1. The sequence continues at coordinate 150,355 of NZ_JAPWGV010000008.1, read as the reverse complement.
CCCAGGTCCAGCTTTGCCAGATCCCGTATTCCTTTTCGCGATACGCAGGCGCGTTCGCAAACTCCTGCGCATTTCGATGCAAAAGAGCCGGAACGGATGCGGGTCCGTCGGCGCGCGTCAGCGGCTTGGCCAAATTATAGTCCTCCCAGTGCCACCCATCGGCGGCGTGATCGCTTTGCGCGATTCTACCACCCGATAAAGGTGCGGCTTTGACCCTGAAGGTCAACTTTTTCCCGATGTTTTCTCAATCCTTTCGAATTGTAACAGCAGCGAATTCGTCTTGGCCTCAACCTGATCCCGGTGCTACGTCGAATGAAGGAGGGGCCATGCAGATCACCGACGACCAGACCAAGGCGATGACCACCGCAGGCCTGAACCTGATCGCACAGGCGCTGACAATCTACGATTCCAACCTGCAACTGGCCGTCTGTAACGCCCCCTTCCAGCATATGTTCAACCTGCCCGATTCGCTGGTCACCCCGGGGGCAAGCTTTCGCGAAACCATCCACCACCTTGCTGCCCGTGGCGAATACGGCGAGGTCGCTGACATCGACGCCTTCGTGCAGGAACGCGTGGAACAGGCCCGCGCCTTCGAGCCGCATTACATGGAACGCACCCGCGCCAACGGGCGCACCATCTCTGTCGAAGGGTCGCCCCTGCCCCAGGGCGGTTGGGTCACGGTCTATACCGACATCACCGCCGCCAAGACCCAGGAAGCTCTGCTGCGCGCCCGCGCCGGGGCGCTCTCCGATCAGGTGCTGGCCCATGCAGAGCAACTGTCACAGACCAACCGCGAACGCGCCGCGATGATCACCACGCTGGAAGAGACCAAGCGCCAATTGACCGAAAGCGAGGCCCGCACCCGCCTCACGACGGAAATGATGCCCGCCCATATCGCCCATGTCGGACCCGACGGGCGCTATACCTATTCCAACCGCCGCCTCAGCAGCGTGATGCCCGGACGGCCCCGCAACATCATCGGGCTTCATATCTCCACGGCACTGGGCGAGTCTGCCTATGCCCGGATCAAACCCGCGCTCGACCGGGCGCTGGCCGGGGAACCCGCCATCGTCGAATTCACCCATCAGGAAAGCGCGCGGCGGATTCGCGGCTCCTTCACCCCCGACGGGCAGAAGGGCGCATATATCATGTCGATGGACATCACCGAGGAAACCCAGACCCGCGAAGCCCTGCAACAGACCCGCAAACGCGAGCTGGCCGCGCAGATGATTTCCGGTCTGGCGCATGATTTTTCCAACCTGCTGACCATCATCCTTGGCCTGCAATCCAAGCTCGGCCGCCTCTCGGCCATGCCGGCAGAGGCCGCCGCGTTGATCGACGGCACCCTGGCCGCCGCCCGCCGTGGCGGCGCGCTGCTCAGTTCCATCGCCGATATGACGGGGCCCGAAACCCTGCGCCCGGTCTCCATCGACCTCGACGGCCTGATCGCCGATCTGCAAACGCTGGCGGCACCGACCCTGCCCGCCAAGGTCAGCCTCACCACCGTGAACGAAGCGCCGGGCACCATGGCCCTGCTGGACAGGGGCCGTCTGACCGACAGCCTGCTGAACCTGATCCTGAACGCCCGCGACGCCATCGGCACCAGCGGCAGGATCGAGGTGACCCAGCGTCTGGTCCATGACACCTGGGTCGAATGGGTCGTCACCGACAGCGGGCCGGGCTTTTCACCCTCGGCGCTGGAACACGGCCTTGACCCTTTCTTTACCACCAAGGGCAGCGAAGGCTCCGGGCTGGGCCTGCCCATGGTCTATGACATGACCAAATCGGCAGGCGGCAACCTGCGCCTGTCCAACGTGGCAGACGGCGGGGCGCAGGTGACATTGCGCCTGCCCTACCGGGTGGCGATCCCCGCCACCGGCGGGCTGGTCCTGCTGGTGGAGGATCACGACGCCATCCGCGCCTCCGTCCGGGACATGCTGACCGGTCTGGGACAATCGGTGATCGAAGCCACCAGCGCAGACGAGGCCACGGCCCTGCTGGCCGACCTGCCCGATATCACCTTTGTCCTCTCCGACATCCAGCTGGTCGGAGAAGCCACCGGCATCGACCTTGCCCAGCGGATAGGCGGCACCACACCGCTCTGCCTGATGACCTCCCTGCCCGGCGATCACGAGATGTTCGTGGCGGCCCAGCGCCTTGCACCGGTGCTGCGCAAACCCTTCGCGGAACAGGACCTGGCCGCATTGATCCAGCCGACCCTGCAAAAAGGCACATGACCATGACCGCCAAGGAACGCCCCCTGGTTACCATCCTCGATGACGAGCCCGAAATCCGTACCATGCTGGCAGAGGCGCTGGAGGAATCGGGGTTCGACACCCTCAGCTTCGGCCGCGCCCGCGCCTTCGAGGCGGCGCTGTCCCGGCACCGCCCGGATGTCTGCCTGGTGGACCTCAGCCTGCCCGACACCGATGGCCTGACTTTGGTTCACCGGCTTGCGCTGGAACAGGGCGCCATCGTCATCATCATCTCGGGCCGGGCCGAGGTGCAGGACCGTGTGACCGGGCTGGAGTTGGGCGCGGACGATTACATCATCAAACCCTTCGATCCGGCCGAAGTGGTCGCGCGCATCCGCGCCCGCCTGCGCAGCACCCGGCCCAACCCCCAGGCCGGTGACACCGCCCGTTTCAACGGCTGGACCGCACATTTCGACCGCTACGTGCTGGAAAATGCCGAAGGCGCGGAAACCCCGTTTTCCCATGCCGAAGGCGAGGTCCTGCGCCTCTTCCTCGACAGCCCCAAACGTCTGATCAGCCGGGCGCAGATGCAGGAAAGCCTGGGCGGCGCCGCCTCCGAAAGTTTTGACCGGGCAATGGATGTGCGCATCTCGCGCCTGCGCACCAAGCTCAGCGAAGACCCCAAGAACCCGCAGCTGATCAAGACGATCTATGGCGCGGGCTACATCTTTCTGGGTGATGTCACATGGGGCTGACACCGCAGCGGCACGGACCGGATGACCCGGCACTGGCCGCGATCCTCGATCTGATCCGGAGCTGCTTTGCCCCGATGGAGGGCCGCATCGACCCGCCCTCCTCGATGCTGCGGATGACCCTGGCCGGATTGAACGATGATGCCGCCACCAGCGAAATCTGGTCCCTCGGCACGCCGCCCCTGTCCTGTGTGATCCTGACCCCCAGGCCGCAGCTGCTCTATCTGGGGAAACTGGCGGTCCATCCCGATGCGCGCCGACAAGGGTACGCGCGCCGCCTGATCGACCATGCAGAGCACCGTGCCCGCGACCTCGGCCTCGGGGCGGTCGAATTGCAATGCCGTGTCGAACTGGTCGAAAATCACGCCCTCTTTGCCGCAGCCGGATATGCTGAAATCGCCCGAACCGCGCATCCGGGCTACACGCGGCCCACCTCGATCACATTCCGCAAATCCGTGGGCGGCTGACGGTGCACGGGCTGTGTACAGCTTGTGCAGGGCCTGTGTCAGCCCAGTTCCGCCACAGCCCGCGCCAGAACCGCAACCCCGGCCACCAGGTCATCCTCGGCGGTATCCTCCTCGAAGGCATGACTTATCCCATTGATTGATGGGACAAAAAGCATCGCTACCGGCATCAGCCGCGAGACATTCGTTGCGTCATGCAGGGCACCCGAGGGCATCACCCGCCACTGCCCCGGCGCCACCGCCTCCGCCCCGGCCTCCAGCGCCCCGCGCAGCCCCGCATCCATCCGCACCGGCTCCAGTCCCAACAGCGGACCATAGGACAATGCCATGCCCCGGGTCTCCGCGATTTCCTGCGCGGTGTCGCGGATGATCGCCTCCATCCGGGCCAGCCGGTCCCTGTCGCCGTCGCGCCACTGCATGGAAAAGACAGCCTTTCCCGGCACGATGGAGGAAGCATTGGGATGCAGGGACACATGCCCGATGGTCCAGACCGTCGCCGGGGTCACCACATTGCGAAACCGCTCTTCCAGCAGGGTATTGAATGCCGAGACCGCCTGGAAAGCATCCTTGCGCAGATGCATCGGGGTCGTGCCCGCATGGTTCTGCTGGCCTTCGAAGGTCACCTTCATGTCGCGAATGCCCACGATATCCGAGACCACGCCAATCTGCTCGCCGGAGGTATCCAGCGTCGGCCCCTGCTCGATGTGCATCTCGATGAACCCGGTAAAGCGCGACGGGTCCACCGGCCCGGTGACCATCCCGGCCATCGACGCCCGCGCATCGGCCAGCGTGACACCCGCATGATCCGTCAGCACATCCGCATCCGCCTGCGACAGATGCCCCGACCAGACCGCCGACCCGGTGGTGACGCCAAAGCGCCCTTCCTCATCCTGGAAAGAGACCACCGATATGGCCGGTCCCCCCGCTTCCCGGCTGGCCCGCGCCACTTCCAGCGCCGCCACGACACCCAGCGCACCATCCAGCCAGCCGCCCTCCGGCTGGCTGTCCGAATGCGACCCCATCAGCAGCGAAGGCCCCTCTGCCAGGCCAAAGAGGTTTCCCATCCCGTCCATGGCCACCTGCAACCCGGCGTCCTCGAAACGCCCCGCCAGCCACTGCCGCGCGGCCAGATCGGCCGGCGTATAGGCGGGCCGGACCACCCCTTTGCCCACACCCGAGGCACCAAATTCCCGCAGCGCATGAAGGTCCGCCAGAAATCTCTCCGCATTGATCTTCATAGTATTTTCCTCTTTTTGGCTGCAAATATTCCCGGGGAGTTTGAGGGGCAGCGCCCCTCATCAGCAAGGATAAAATCGCATGCGCGCCCGCAAGGGCGCGCACCAGCCGATCAACACTGCGGCAGGTTCACTGCGCCGCGACAGCGCCCGTCACCGCCTCGACCTTCACGGCAGAGAACTTGAACTCCGGGATCTTGCCATAGGGGTCCACCGCCGGGTTGGTCAGGATGTTCGCTGCCGCCTCGACATAGGCAAAGGGCAGGAACACCATGTCGGGAGACACCGCCCGGTCCTCGCGGGCCATGATCTCGATGCTGCCACGCTTGGTGCTCAGGCGCACGTGCTCGCCCGGGGCGACCCCCAGCTTGCGCAGCGTGCTGGGGTGCAGCGAACAATTCGCCTCCGGCTCCAGCCCGTCCAGCACGGTGGCGCGGCGGGTCATCGACCCGGTGTGCCAATGCTCCAGCTGACGCCCCGTGGTCAGGATCATCGGATAATCCGCATCCGGCACATCGTCAGGCGCGATGATGCTGGCAGGCGTGAACCGCGCGCGGCCATCGGGGCGCGGGAACCCATCGGCAAAGACGATGGCCTGCCCCGGATCGGTCTCGCTCAGCGACGGATAGGTCACCGCATTCTCGCGGCTCAGCCGGTCCCAGGTGATGTTGTTCAGCGACCGCATGTTCAGCTTCATCTCGGCAAAGACATCCGCCGGGCTGTCATAGGACCAGCCCAGCCCAAGCCGCCTTGCCAGTTCCACCTCGATCCACCAATCCTCGCGCGCCTCGCCCGGAGGGGCCACCGCCGCCCGGCCCATCTGCACCTGCCGGTTGGTGTTGGTCACGGTCCCCGATTTCTCCGCAAAGGCGCTGGCGGGCAGGATCACATCGGCATAATTCGCCGTCTCGGTGATGAAGATGTCCTGCACCACCAGATGTTCCAGCTTGGCCAGCGCATCGCGCGCATGCTCCACATCCGGGTCGGACATTGCCGGGTTTTCGCCCAGCACATACATGCCCCGGATATCGCCGTCATGCACCGCATCCATGATCTCGGTCACGGTCAGCCCCTTCTCGGCCGAGAAATCCCCGGATTTCCAGACCTCGGTAAAGGCGGAACGCACACCATCATCCATGACCGACTGGTAGTCCGGCAGGAACATCGGGATAAGCCCCGCATCCGACGCACCCTGCACGTTGTTCTGCCCCCGCAAGGGGTGCAGGCCCGCGCCGGGCCGCCCGACCTGCCCGGTCATCAGCGCCAGTGAAATCAGGCAGCGCGAGTTGTCGGTGCCGTGGATGTGCTGGCTGACACCCATGCCCCAGAAAATCATCGCCGCCTTCGCCCCGGCAAAGGTCCGTGCCACATCGCGCAGGGTCTCGGCGTCGATGCCGCAGATCGGTGCCATCTTCTCCGGGGTGAAATCCTTCAGGTGCTCTTTCTCCGCCTCCCAGTTCTCGGTGTAGGCTTCGATATACTGCTGGTCGTAAAGCCCTTCCTCCACGATCACATGCATGATCGCATTCAGCATCGACACATCGGTGCCGGGCCGGAACTGCAGCATATGGCTGGAGAACCGTTTCAGCGCCTGGCCGCGCGGGTCCATCACGATCAGCTTGCCACCGCGCTTGGTGAACTGCTTGAAATAGGTCGCGGCGACGGGGTGGTTTTCGATCGGGTTGCAGCCGATGGCAATCGCCACATCCGCATTTTCGATCTCGTTGAAGGTTGCGGTCACCGCGCCGGAACCGACGTTCTCCATCAGGGCCGCCACGCTGGAGGCATGGCAAAGCCGGGTGCAGTGATCGACGTTGTTGTGTCCGAACCCCTGGCGGATCAGCTTCTGGAACAGATAGGCCTCTTCATTGGTGCATTTGGCCGAGCCAAAGCCGGCCACACCCCGGCCGCCGATGTCCTTCAGACCCTTGGCGGCAAAATCCAGCGCCTCGTCCCAGCTGGCTTCGCGAAAGAATTGTGACCAGTTGCCGGGATCGACGTTCAGCCCCTTGGGCGGCGCGTCCTCGCGGCGGATCAGCGGCTTGGTCAGGCGGTGATCGTGGTGGATATAGTCAAATCCGAACCGGCCCTTGACGCAAAGCCGCCCTTCGTTCGCGGGGCCGTTGATGCCCTCGACGTATTTGACCTTGCCATCCTTGACCTTGAGCGAGATCTGGCAGCCGACACCGCAGAAGGGGCAGATGCTGTCCACCTCGGAATCGAAATCTGCGGAATCACCCACCTGATCGGCATCCACCACCGTGGCGGGCATCAGCGCGCCGGTGGGGCAGGCCTGCACACATTCGCCGCAGGCCACGCAGGTGGAGGCGCCCATCGGATCGGCCATGTCGAAGGTCGGATAGGCATCATGGCCGCGGCCCGACATGCCGATCACGTCGTTCACCTGCACTTCGCGGCAGGCGCGCACGCAAAGCCCGCATTGAATGCAGGCATCCAGGTTCACGCTCATCGCCACATGGCTGTCGTCCAGCAGCGGGATGCGGCCTTCTTCCAGCTTGGGAAAGCGGCTGGCTTCGACCCCGTTCATCGCGGCCATGTCCCACAGGTGGCTGGACTTGTCGTGGCTGACGTCATGTCCGGGCTGATCTGCCATCAGCAGCTCCACCACCATCCTGCGCGCATTTTCCGCACGCGCGTTGTTGGTGGTCACGACCATGCCCTCTGCAGGTTCGCGGATGCAGCTTGCCGCCAGCACGCGCTCGCCCTCGATCTCGACCATGCAGGCGCGACAGTTGCCATCGGGGCGGTAGCCGGGGGCGGGCTTGTGGCACAGATGCGGGATCTTCAGGCCGCGCCCGTTGGCGACTTCCCAGATCGTCAAGCCCGCTTCGGCCTCCACGGTTTTGCCGTCGAGTGTGAATGTGATCTTCTCAGCCATTGCCGTCTCCTCGCATGCGCCCCCAACCTATAACGAAATCCGGTGCAGGTCAGGAGTCCCAATCCCGACACACCCCCCCGGTTTTGCGCCACCCGGTGTTTCCGACAGGCGTCATGGTTTCCCCATCACGCGGCCAAATACCGATACCGCGCTTTCCAGTGGCGCGCTGCTCGCCTATCAAGGCAGAAACAGGCAGGTGTCCCATGTCCCACATCACCCTTATCCGTCACGGTCAGGCAAATTCCGGCGCCAAGGACGAGCTGAGCTATGACAAGCTCAGCCCGCTTGGTCATGAACAGGCCGCCTGGCTGGGCGATCACCTGCGCCAGACCGAAACCCATCACACGCGGCTCTACACCGGCACGCTCACCCGGCACATCGAGACCGCCGAAGGCATGGGCACCGGGCTGGAACCCATCCGCGACCCCCGCCTGAACGAGTTGGAGTATTTCACACTCGCCTCGCTGCTGGAGGCGCAGCACGGCATCGCCTTTCCGACCGAACAGGGGGCCTTTACCTCGCATCTGCCCACCGTGTTCCAGCACTGGCAGGACGGCATGATCGAAGAGGCGCCGGAAACCTGGGACAGTTTCCACACCCGGATCCAAGATGCCCTGCAAGAGATTGCTTCCGGTCACGGGCCCGCGCTGGTGGTGACCTCGGGCGGGCTGATTTCCATGGTGATGGCCCAGGCCATGGGCCTTGGCATCCCGGCGATGGCGCGCATCGCGCTGGCGATCATGCATACCTCCATGCACCGGCTCTTTCCCATCGGCGGCCATTGGTCTCCGGTGCTGTTCAACGCGGTGCCGCATCTGGACAGGCCAGACCGCCGCAGTGCCCAAACCCATATCTGAAAGGACGCATCTCATGATGAAACTCTTTTACGCTCCCGGCACGATTTCCATCGCAGTGGCCATCGGCCTGGAAGAAGCCGCGCTCGCCTATGAAGGCGTCAAGGTCGATTTCGCCAATGCGGAACAGACCAGGGAACCTTACCTGGCGATCAACCCCAAGGGCCGGGTGCCGGCGCTGATCGGCGATGACGGCACGGTGATGACCGAAACCGGCGCCTTGCTGGACTATATTGCTGCCCTTGCACCACAGGCGGGGCTCCTGCCCGCGGATGCGCAATCAGCGGCCCATATGCGCGGTGTCATGTATTACCTTGCCTCAACCATGCATGTGGCCCATGCCCACAAGATGCGGGGCAGTCGCTGGGCCGATGCCCAATCCAGCTTTGACGACATGAAGGCAAAGGTGCCGCAGACCATGGCCGCCTGCGCCGCCTATGTCGAAGCAGAATGCCTGCGCGGCGATTATGTCTGCGGGGATGCGCTGACCATCGCCGACCCCTATCTTTTCATCGTTTGCAACTGGCTGGCGGGTGATGGCGTCACGGTCGCCGACTTCCCCCGGATCGAGGCCTTTCTGGCCCGGATGGAAAGCCGCGAAAGCGTCAGGACCATACGCGCCAAGGGGATGCTCTGACAGCAAGGCATACCTGAACTGCGCCGCGCTGCACTAGGAGAAAATGCGGAAATACAGCCAGTCGGGCAGGAACTGGCTGATGCGGAACAGGGTCGAGAAAAGCCATGGAAAGCTCTTCTTGAACCTGTCCGTGCCCATATGTTCGATCACCTGCTGCGCGGCCTCTTCAGGCGTCATGATGAAGGGCATCCGGAAATTGTTCTTTTCGGTCAGCTGGGTCCTGATGAAACCGGGGTTGACCACCTGCACCCGGACGCCGGTCTTGCGCAGGTCGGCATACATGCATTCGGCCAGCGACATGGTGGCAGCCTTTGACGCGGTATAGCCGATGGAGCCGGGCAATCCGCGAAACCCCGTGAGACTGGAGGTGATGACGATATGTCCGGAATCGCGGTCCACCATCCCCGGCACCACCTGCCCCATGACACGCATCAGCCCGGTGAAATTCACATCTGCCATGGCGGTTGCCTGTTCCGCGTTCCAGTCCCGCGCACCAAAGGGCCAATAGACACCGGCCAGATAGACGATGCCGTCAATCTGCCCCACGGCCTCTGCCGCCGCCTTCACGCTCTCTGCGTCCGTGACATCGACAGTCTGGAAACTGGCCTTGCCGGGCAATTCAGCAACCAGCGCAGCGAGCTTGCCTTCGGACCGGGCGGAAACGATCACCTCGGCCCCTGCGCGGTTCAGCTTTTGCGCCAAAGCGGCACCCAGCCCGCCGCTCGCACCCACTAGCCAGTATCGTTTCGACTGAAACCCCGTCATCGTCTCTCCTTTGGCCGGATGGTGGCGATCAGCTCTGCCACCTTGATCCCGTATTTGCGGAACTGACTGCGGTTCACGATGGTTCCGTCGGGTGTCAGATACATCCAGTCGACCGTGCGCAGTCGGTGACCACCGCTTTCGGGGGGCAGGATGATGTCATAGCGGATCAACGCCGCAGACCCGGTCACGCTGCCCGCGCCATGCCCCGGCACATCCTCGGCCGTGGCGGTAAATGCACCGTTGTCCTGCAGGGCGATATGCCATGTCCGGTCCTGAAAACTGCCATCGTTGTAGCGGAACCGCTCTGTCATCACGGCAGTCTCGCCCTCCCACCGGATGTCGAAATCCGCCACGAAAGAACTGGTCACGCGTCCCAGCGGGCCAAAGATCACACCTTCGCAGATCATCTCGCCGTTCAGGTGGTGCTGCATGTCGAAGGCGGGGAACCCTTCGCTGTAGTCTTCCGGATGCTGACCGGGAAACTCGGCAAACCGCCTGCGCAGCAGCACCGCGATGCTCGTCAGGGCCACACCAATCAACAGGAAAATCATTGCTTCCATGAAATGTCCTCAGTCGCATTCATTCGGCTCAACAGGCCGATCGCAATCAGTTTCAGCGCACAGGGCACGCCGGCGTAAAAAATGATCAGCAGCCGCGTGGCCTGCGGGGGGCTGGGCGCGTCACCCGTGCGCAACCCGGCCCCCTCAAGCAATGGAAGTAGGGCAATCGCGGCAAATGCCAATGTGAACTTTGAAACAAAGGTCCACAGCCCGAACCCCTCGGCAGCAGAGGGCGAGACCCTGGCCATGCGTGTTGCGAACATCGCGGGCAGCAGGGTCAGGTCCGCGCCCAGCACCGCGCCCGAGGCGATACAGATCACCGCAAAGACGGCCACATCGCCGGGCCCGAGAAACAGCGCTCCTCCGAAGGCCACGATCCCCAGCGCCATCGCCGCCAGCAAAACCCGCCTGCCGCCGAAGCTTTCGGCGAGCAGCCCCCAGCACGGGGCCGCGCCGGCAGCGGACAGGAAGAACAACAGCAGCAGCGGCCCTTCCCAGCCCGCCGCCTCCAGCGCGATTTCCACATAGAACAGGAACAGGGTCGACGTTACCGCCACCGGCGCTGCGTTGAACAGCGCGAGCAGCAGCAGCTGCCGTGCCACCGGGTCGCGCAGGATGGTGGCAAACCCGGTCGAAGGTGGCAGCCCCGCATCGCGCCACTCGCCGTTCATGACAACCACGCTGGCCAGCGCCAGCACCGCAAAACCGGTCGCGTAACCCGCAAAGGGCGCCCCCATGACCACGCCCAGCCCCACCGGCGCGACTGAGGCGACACAGACGCCCAGCAGCGCCCCGGTCTCGCGCCAGCGCGCAAGGGCCAGATGACCGCGCCCCGGCAGGCTGTCCGCCTTGGACACACCCTGGGCGTAAAAGCAGATTGTCAGAAAGCTGAAACCGGAAAACACCAGCGTCAGCATGATCCCGAACCAGGCGATGGGCGGGACCGGCGGCGGCACGGCAAACAGCCCCAGCATGGCGGCGGCCATCACGAAGGCCCCGATGGCCACTGCCGCGCCGCGATGCCTGCGCATCCTTTCCGACAGACGTCCCAGCAGCGGGTCCTGCACCACGTCCAGCAGGCGCAACCCGAACAGCACGGCCCCCAGCGCCGCAAGCGAGACACCATATTCGTCAACGTAGAATTTCGGCGCATGGATATAAACGGGCAGCCCGGCCGCCGACAACAGCGCCGCAAAAAGCGCATAAGACGGAAGCCGCCGCGCCCGGACCGGCATCAGCGGCTGACTTCTTTCTCAGGCGGCAGGGGGCGTGCACGGAATGTCGCGCCTTTCCACCACAGCTTGACCGCCTGCCAGTGGATCAGCGCCAATACCCGCCGCGCCCCGAACGGACGCCGCAGGACCGCGCGCAGGATACCCGCATTGGTCAGCGGTTTGCGCCTGCCTGTCAGCGTCGCGATCAGCCCGCCGTTTCCGGCTGTGTAATCGATCCAGATGCCGATCCGGTCCGCCCGGATGTCAAAGCGGAAGGTATAGGTGCCTTCCACCGGCTGGAACGGCGAGACATGGAAAATCTTGGTCGATGTCAGATGGTCCTCCGCCGTGATCGGGCGCAGGTCCTCGTTCCGGCACAGATAGCAATGCCGGTCGCCATAGGTATTCGTCACCTCTGCAATCACCGTGATCAGCGCGCCCGCATCATCCCGGCACAGCCAGAAACTGACCGGGTTGAAGACAAAGCCGAGGACCCGGGGCTGAGCCAGAATCTCGATGGTCCGCACGCCGCCGATCCGATGCGCCGCCAGCACGTCGCGCACCCACTCAGCGCCACGGCCCCGATGCGGCGCGCCGCCATGGTCACGGTCGAGAAGCGAGGTCAGCCCCGCCCCGTTGCGGCAAAACAGCCCCGGTATCTCCGGTGCGGTTTCCGCGTCGCACAAGACGTAGTCGATGGCATAGCGAAAGGCGTTCCTTGTCGCCCCCTTGCGCCCGTGAAAGGTCTGCCCGACGATATGATCGACCGATCCCCTCATTCAGCGGCGATGGGCAGGGCGGCGCCCCTTTCGATCCGGTCAGCCACCTCCAATGCGCTTGCCAGCCCGTCCTCGTGGAAACCATTGCGCATCCAGGCACCGCAGAACCATGTGTTGCGGTTGCCGTTGGTGGTGGCGATCCTTTTCTGCGCCGCAAGCGCTGCCAGATCATAGACCGGATGGCGCAGGGTCACCTGATCATAGATCAGTTCATCACGGATCCTGCGCCTGGTGTTCAGGGTGACAAAATGCGGATCCTCCATCGGGATCGGCTGCAGCGAATTCATCCAATAGGTCAGGTCAATCCGCTCCGATGTGGTATTGCTGTCTTCGGTATAGACCCAGGAGGCCCAGGTGGCCCGCCGGCTGGGCATCATCCGGGCATCGGCATGCAGGGTGATGTCGTTGGGCTGATACCGGATCGCGCCAAGGCTGGCCTGCTCCGCTTGGTCGGGATCTGCCAGCATCGCCAGCGTATCGTCCGAATGGGTGGCAAATATCACCTCATCGAAAGTCTCCCAGTCGCCGCCCCAGGTCTTGATCTGCACCCCTGGCTCCAACCGGCGCACGGCCTGCACCGCCGCGTTCAGCCGGATGTCCACACGCCTGGCGCGCATCGCGGCCTCCAGCCGGCGGACATAGCTCAAAGAGCCGCCCTGGACCGTGTACCACTGGTGCTGGCCGGAATAGCCCAGCAGCGCATGGTTGCGAAAGAAATCGACCATCGCATAGGCCGGGAAATCCATGATCTTTTCCGTCGGCGTCGACCAGATCGCGCCAGACAGCGGCGACAGGTAGTAGTCCTTGAAATAGCGCCCCGTGCCCAGCACCGACAGGAATTCGCTGATGGTCAGCGACTGGTCGCTGGCCACGCGGGTAGCATGTTTGTTGAACCTGAAAATGTCCCGCAGCATGGCGATGAAACGCGGGTTCAGGGCATTGCGCCGCTGCGCAAAGACAGCGTTCAGGCTGGTCAGCGCATATTCGATCCGGCCGCCGTCGATGGAGGCGCCAAAGCTCATGTTCGATTTCACAACCGGCACCTCCAGTTCATCGAAAAGCGCCGCGAGATTGGGGTAATTGGCATAGTTGAACACGATAAACCCGGTATCGACCGGCTGATCCCCGTTCTTGCCGGCGATCACCGTGCGGGCATGCCCGCCCAGCCGCGCCGCGCTTTCGAACAGGGTCACGTGGTGGCTGTCAGCCAGCCTGTGTGCCGCCCCCATGCCCGAGATACCAGCGCCGATGACGGCAATCCTGCGCCGGGGCGATCCGCCGCGCGCTGGCTCCATTGCTACAGCTTCAAATGGCATAAGGTGATGATTTCCTGTCAGTTGTTACGGTAGTGAAGGGTTCGTGCAGTAATTACGAGGCTGGATGCCCAAGAGTTGCAAAAAAGTTCGGCGCGCGCGCAAAGCCCGCCCGGAGGTCACGGCGATTTTTTGAAATGACTTTGAAAACGCCACGGTATGAGAACTAGACCGGTTTTCGCGGCTTCAAGCTTCTGACGGATTTGTGAAAGGGGGTGCGCTATGTCTTGTCGAGCGGGACGACAACGCCGGGGGCGTCGTCCTTGGCCAGTTCCTCAAAGTCGAAATTATGCAGGCGGCCTGCACGTTTGGACGCCTTTTCCGAGCTGATCATGATCTCGTCCACATCCTTGCGCGCCTGTCCGAAATGACGGTCAAGGTTGCCGACCCGTGTCACCAGCCGCTCGACATCGCCATGCAGCGCACCCAGCTCCTTGCGGATGGCGCCGGCCTGTTCGCGCATCCGCGCATCCTTGAGAATGGCGCGCATGGTGTTCAGCGTGGCCATGCAGGTGGTGGGCGACACGATCCAGACCCGCGCGGCAAAACCTTCGCGGATCAGTTCGGGGAAATTGGCATGCAACTCGGCATAGACCGCCTCGGACGGCAGGAACATCAGCGCGCCGTCCGCCGTTTCGCCTTCGACGATGTATTTCTCGGAAATATCGCGGATGTGTTTCTTCACCGCGACCTTCATCGCCGCCACGGCGTTCTTCAGATCCCAGTCGGTTTTCGCGTTGCGCAGCGCCTCATAGGCCTCCAGCGGGAACTTGCTGTCGATCACGATGGGGCCGGGCGGGTTGGGCAGATGGATCAGGCAATCCGCCCGCTTGCCGTTGGGCAGCGTGTGCTGAAGGCTGTAGCTGTCCGAGGGCAACTGCTTGGACACGATGTCGCGCAGCTGGATTTCACCGAATGCACCGCGTGTCTGCTTGTTGCTCAGGATGTCCTGCAGGGACAGCACATCGCCCGACAGCTTGGTGATATTGTCCTGCGCCTTGTCAATGGCGGCCAGACGTTCCTGCAATTGCGTCAGGCTGGTGGTGGTCTGCTTGGCCGATCCATGCAGGGTCTGGTTCATCCGCTCCTGCATTTCGGTCAGCGACCGCTGCGACCGCGCGGCATTCTCTGCCAGCCGCTCCTGCATCTGCAACTGCACGGTATTTAGCCGCGCCTCCACCGATTGTATCAGCTGGCTCTGCGCATTGGCCTGGGTGTCCGAGACCATCTGCAAACCGCCGCGCAGCTGCTCCTGCCCCGCGCCAAGTTGTTGCACATGACCGCCCAGCACCTGCATCTGCTGCGACAGGGGTGCTGCCAGTCGCGCCGTCCGGCCCGCCGCGCGCACCGCCGCGATCAGCAGGATCAGGATCAGCAGGACCAGCGCCGCGGCCCCAAGAACAGCCAGCACAAGCGGGTCATTCCACTGGTAGATTGTGCCGCCAATCTCGATCATGTGCGTCCGAACAGCCGCTCGATATCGGCCAGCTTGAGTTCCACATAGGTCGGCCGCCCATGGTTGCACTGGCCGGAATGGGGCGTCGCCTCCATCTCGCGCAGCAGGGCGTTCATCTCTTCCGCCCGCATCCAGCGGCCCGAACGGATCGACCCGTGACAGGCGATGCGGCTCAGGATCGCCTCGATCCGGGCCTGCAGGATGTTGCTGTCGCTCTGGTCGGCCAGTTCATCCAGAATATCCAGCAGCATCGCGCGGGCATTGACGGTGCCCAGGATCGCAGGCGTCTCGCGCACCGCGACGGCATTGCCGCCGAATGCCTCGATCCCCAGACCAAACCGCGCGAGGTCGTCCGACACCTCCAGCAAGCGTGCGCAATCGCCTGCCGACAGCTCGACAATCTCCGGGATCAGCAGCGCCTGCGCCGCCACACCGTTTTCTGCCATCTGGCGTTTGAGCTTTTCATAGACCAGCCGCTCATGCGCGGCATGCTGGTCCACGATCACCATGCCGGTGGCGGTTTGTGCGATGATGTAGTTCTCATGCACCTGCCCACGCGCTGTGCCGAGCGGGTAGTCGGGCACCGGCGCGGCGGTTTCGGTCACGGGCTCGGCTGGTGCCTCCACCCGTCCCCACATGCCTGCGGTTTCGGCAAAGCCGGCAGGGGCCTGGGCCTGATGGGCCGCCCCCCTTGCGCCAAGGCTGGGCCGGTCCATCTGATAGACCCGCGCGCCGGTGGGTTCGGGCCGCATCGCGCCAAGGGTCGCCCCCGCAACGGTGGTGGAGGCGCGGTGCCCCGCCTCTGCCAGCGCATGGCGCAGGGCCGAGACGATCAGACCGCGCGCCAGCCCCGGATCGCGAAACCGCACCTCGGATTTCGCGGGATGCACATTGACGTCCACCAATGTCGGTTCGCAGTCGATGAACAGCGCCGCCGCCGGATGCCGGTCACGGCTGAGAAAGTCGAAATAGGCCCCGCGCAGCGCCCCGACCAACAGCTTGTCCCGCACCGGGCGACCATTGACGAAAAGATATTGCGCCACGGCAGAGCCGCGCGAATAGGTCGGCAGCGCGGCAAAGCCGGTCAGGTGCAACCCCTCGCGCTGCGCGTCGATGGGCAGGGAGTTGTCGGCAAATTCCCGACCCAGCACCTGCGCCAGACGGCCATGCAGGGCCTCGAACATCTCGCCCTGTTCGGCATCGGCGCGGAACACCTCGCGGCCCGGCCCGTCACCCGAAACATCGCGCAGGGTGAAACGGACAAAGGGTTCGGCCATGGCCAGCCGCTTGATCACGTCGCCGATCGCCTGCGCCTCCGCCCGGTCGGTGCGCAGGAACTTCAGCCGCGCCGGGGTGGCATGGAACAGGTCGCGCAGGGTGACAACCGTACCGCCGTTCAGCGCCGCTGGCCGTATGTCGCCCTGCCTGCCACCGGCCACCGTGATCTCGGCCCCGTCATGACCCGCCGCGCGGCTGGAGATGCACAGCCTGCCCACCGCACCCAGCGACGGCAGCGCCTCGCCCCGGAAGCCGAAAGTGTGGATGTTCAGCAGGTCCGAGCCGTCAATCTTGGAGGTCGCATGGCGCGACAGCGCCAATGCCAGATCACCCGGCGCGATGCCGCAGCCGTCGTCCGTCACCCGGATCAGGGTCTTGCCGCCATCGGCATATTCCACCGTGATCCGCCGCGCGCCCGCGTCGATGGCGTTTTCCACCAGTTCCTTGACCGCCGAAGCGGGCCGCTCGACGACCTCACCGGCGGCGATCCGGTTGATCGCGGCATCGTCAAGCTGACGGATGACCGGGGGATTATCGGCTATATTGGGGTGAGCCAGGGACATAACGCTAGACCTAGCATGCGATCACGCGATTCTGCCAGTGGGAAACCGGCTGTCAGCGGGTCGTTGCGGCCTTGTACCAGGCCACGATCTCTGCCCGCTCCGCCACCTGCATATAGCTCAGGTTCGCAGGCGGCATCGCATGGGTCAGCCCGGCCTGCAAATAGATCTGTTTCGCCGCCATGGCGATCTGATGTTCCGTCTCCAGCCGCACCCCCTTGGGCGGCCAGTGCAGCCCCTCCCACGACGGTTCCGCCGCATGGCACATGGAACAGCGGCCCGTGACGATGTCCTGCACCCGGTCGAAGCCTTCGGCCCGGGCAAAGCGCAGGGCGGCAGGGCCTGTCGCCTCTGCCGGTTCTTCGGTGCGGAACATCGGTTCGGTGGACAGCCACATGATCAGGATGAAAAGCAGCGCGGTGGCCAGCCAGGTCCAGGTCGGGTCGCCTTTGCGGGCATGTACGCTGTTGAAGTAATGGCGGATCGTCACCCCCATGAGAAACACAAGCGACGCGATCAGCCAGTTCATATCCGACGCGAAAGCCAGCGGATAATGGTTCGACAGCATCAGGAAGATGACCGGCAGGGTCAGGTAATTGTTATGGGTGCTGCGCTGCTTGGCAATCTTGCCGTATTTGGCGTCCGGCGTGCGCCCCGCCTGCAGATCGGCCACCACGATGCGCTGGTTGGGCATGATGATGAAGAACACATTGGCCGACATGATCGTGGCGGTGAACGCCCCCAGATGCAGCAGTGCCGCACGGCCCGAAAAGACGGAAGTATAGAAATAGGCCATCCCGACCAGGATCACGTAGAGCAGGATCATCAGCCGCGTGTTGTCATCGCCAAAGCGGCTTTTGCAGATCCGGTCATAGACGAGCCAGCCAAAGGCCAGCGAGGCCAGCGATATGGCAATGGCCTGAAAGGTGGACAGCGCCATCACCGCCGGATCAACGAGATAGAACTCGGCACCCAGATAATAGACCAGCACCAGCAGGGCAAAACCGCTGAGCCATGTGGAATAGCTTTCCCATTTGAACCACACCAGGTCGCCCGGCATCCTGTCCGGCGCGACCAGGTATTTCTGGATGTGGTAGAATCCGCCGCCATGCACCTGCCATTCCTCGCCATCGGCACCGGAGGCAAGGTCGCGGTCGCGGTGCAGCCCGAGGTCCAGCGCGATGAAGTAGAACGAGGACCCGATCCAGGCAATCCCGACAATCACATGGGTCCAGCGAACCGCGAATTCGATCCAGGAGGACATGGTGGCAAGGTCGTACATGGGTGCTCTTTCGGAAACCTGGGTTGTTGCGGTGCGGTTGCGCCTGGATATTTAGAGCCAAAAAGAGGAGGGGCGGCTCAGCGCCTTGCCCCTCCCCCCCATTGCTAATGCGGCAGGCTGCCCTTTGAATGACCCTGAAGGCCGCCTGACACTTCTTCGGTCGATTCCTCGGCCAGTTCCTCCGGCAGGGCCAGGTTGAGGATGATCGCGATCAGCGCCGCAGGCAGCAGCCCGCTGGTCATCAGGATGCGCATGGTGTCGGGCAGGTGCTGCACCGCACCCGGCTCCAGCTGCAGGCCCAGCCCGACAGAGATCGAGATGGCAAAGATCACCATGTTGCGGCGGTTCCAGTCCACATCGGACAGCATCGACATGCCCGCCGCGACCACCATGCCGAACATCACGATCACACCGCCGCCCAGCACTTCGATCGGCACGGTGCGGATCAATCCGCCCACCTTGGGCACCAGCCCGCAGATGATCAGGAAGACCGCGCCGCAGGTGACCACATGGCGGCTCATCACACCGGTCATGGCGATCAGGCCGACGTTCTGGCTGAACGAGGTATTGGGCAACCCGCCAAAGACGCCTGCAATGGCCGTGCCCAGACCATCGGCATAGGTCGCACCCGCGATCTCGGTATCCGTGGCCTCGCGGCCCGCGCCGCCCTTGGTGATCCCGGACACGTCGCCCACGGTTTCGATGGCCGAGATGAAGGCCATCATGCAGAAGCCGATGATCGCCGCCGCCGACAGCTCAAAGCCATAGCGGAACGGGTCCGGCAGGGCGATCCAGGCGGCGTTGTTCCAGCTTGCGATCACGCCCCGGTCGCCGCCAAACGACAGCATGCCAACCGCCACGGCATAGAAATACCCCACGATCAGACCGATCAGCACGGCAGAGATCGACAGCATCCCCCGGGTAAAGAACTTCAGCCCCAGGGTGACCAGGATCACCACCAGCGCTGCCGACCAGTTCAGCAGACTGCCATATTCCGGCGTGCCGATGGCAGGCACCCCGCCGGCGGCATACTGGATGCCGACCTGCACCAGCGCGAGGCCGATCATGGTGACCACCAGCCCCGTCACCAGCGGCGGCAGGGCAAAGCGTATCTTGCCGATGAACAACCCCAGACAGGCATGAAACAGCCCGCCCACGACAATGCCGCCGAACAGGGCGGCCAGCCCGTCGACCCCCTTTCCCGCAACCAGCGGGATCATGATCGGGATAAAGGCAAAGGACGTGCCCTGCACGATCGGCAGCGCCGCACCGACCGGGCCGATGGTGATGGTCTGCAGCAGCGTCGCCACTCCGGCAAACAGCATCGACATCTGGATCAGGTACAGCAGTTCCGGGAAATCGGGCGAGTTGGAGCCAAAGCCGAACCCCGCCGCACCGGCGATGATGATGGCGGGCGTTACATTGCTGACGAACATCGCCAGCACATGCTGGATGCCCAGCGGAATCGCCCGCGTCAAAGCAGGGGTATAATTAGGATCGCGCAGTTGCTCCGGCGTCCCGATGGAAGTGGATGTCATGCTGTTGTCCCTTGTTGGAGAGGTCGCCCTCTGACGGGACGATCCGTTACGCGGGCTGTGCCCTGATCATATAGGGCCGGTCCAAAGTGTATTCGTCAAGGTTCGGCGTGGTCCCGATCCGGTCGACAACGGCAAATATGCCCGGCCCCGCCAAAGGCGTAAGCACTCCGTGCCATGTTCCCCGGTGCAGGTTGATCCCCTGATGCGGCGCGGTGAGAAAGGCTTGCGGCACACCAGGACGGTCGCCCAGATCCGGCGCTACGATCACAAGGAAAGGGTTCGAGGTCATCGGCAGAAAGGCCTGCGACCCCTCCGGATGCCGCTCCAGCAGGTCCAGCAGATAGGGCAGTTCACGCGGCACCGCGTTGAAAATGCTCAGCCCCGCGCGCCCCTCCGGCCCGAAATCCAGCCTGGCACGGTCGTGGTAGCGCCCGCAGAGCCCCGCGTTGATCAGCCGGTCCGGCGCACCCGCGCAATCCAGCAGATCTCCGAAAGGGGCGAAGGCGGCAACGGTCAGCGCCTGCGCGACAATCTCGCGCGGGGCGCTCATAGCGGCATGTGCCGGTTCACATCCTTGTAGAGCAGATAGCGGAACGGCCCTTCGCCGGTGGCGATACAGGCCTGCGGGCAAAAGGCGCGCAGCCACATGAAATCGCCCGGTCCGACACTGACCCAATCTCGGTTCAGCAGGTATTCCGCCGTGCCTTCCAGAACATACAACCCATGTTCCATCACATGGGTTTCGGCAAAGGGGATGCGCCCCCCGGGCTGAAAGGTGACGATGTTGACGTGCATGTCATGGCGCAGGTCCGCCGGATCGGCAAAGCGCGTCGTGGCCCAGACCCCCTCGCAATCGGGCATGACGACCGGCGCCACCTCCTTGTCCGAGGTGACAAAGGCCTGCGGCATCTCGATGCCCTCGGCCTGCTGATAGCGCTTCCTGATCCAGTGAAACTGGGCCACCGCATCGGTATCGTTCCAGATCGTCCAGACAGTATCGGGCGGGATATAGGCATAGCCGCCTTCGCCCATCTCATGCCGCTGGCCGTCGATGTTCAGCGTCAGCCCGCCGCGCGCGACAAAGATCACCGATTGCGCCTCCGCCTCCTCCTCCGGCGTGTCAGAACCGCCGCCGGGCAGCAGTTCCACGGCATATTGCGAAAACGTCTCGGCAAAGCCCGACAGGGGCCGCGCCAGCACCCACATCCGCATGTTGCGCCAGCCCGGCAGATAGCTGGTGACGATATCGCGCTGGGTGATCGCGGGCAGCACCGCATAGGCAGGCGTGAAAACGGCGGCACCTTCGGGGTTGACCGATTGGTCCGGCAGCCCGCCGGGAGGGAAAGCGTAACTCAAAACATGTCCTCCAGACGCAGCCGTGCGATGCGCTCGACCTGTGCACAGGCGGTTGCGAACTCCGTCTGCGTGTCATTGGCGATCCGCGCCTCGAAAGCGCGCAGGATACCTGCCTTGTCATGATCCTTGACCGCTATGATGAAGGGAAAGCCGTGTTTGCTCACGTAATCCGCATTCAACGCTTCGAACCGCGCGCGTTCCGCATCGGTCAGGGCATCCAGCCCGGCGCTGGCCTGCTCTGCCGTGCTTTCCGCTGTCAGCCGCCTGGCCGCGGCCAGTTTCCCCGCGAGATCGGGGTGCGCCGTCAGCACCCCCAGACGCTCCTTCGCGCTGGCCGACCGGAACATGCGCGCCAGCGCATTGTGCAGGCCCGCCGCCGTGTCATGGGCCGGGCCCAGCTCCAGCTGAAAGGCGCGTTCCGCGATCCAGGGCGAATGTTCGAAAACCCCGCCATAGGCCGCGACAAAGCTGTCACGGTCCATCTGGCTGGGCCGGGGCCCGCGCGGCTCTGGCGGATGCACCGCGTGCCAATGCGCCGCGATGTCAATGCGGCGCGGGGTCCAGACACCCTCGAACCCCTTGATATAATCGACAAAGCGTTTCAGCGCCTGGATGCGTCCGGGCCGCCCGACCAGCCGGCAATGCAGACCCACGCTCATCATCTTGGCGGCACCTTCCGCCCCTTCGGCATAAAGCGCGTCAAACGTGTCGCGCAGATAGGCATAGAACTGGTCACCCGAATTGAACCCCTGCGGCGTGGCAAAGCGCATGTCGTTGCAATCCAGCGTATAGGGAATAATCAGCTGATCGCGGTCGCCGAACTGCATCCAATAGGGCAGGTCATCGTCATAGGTGTCCGAGATGTAGTCGAAAGCACCGCTGCGCGCCGCCAGTGCCACGGTATTGATCGACGTGCGTCCGCAGTACCAGCCGCGCGGCGCGCTGCCCACAACCTCGGTGTGCAGGCGGATCGCCTCGTCCATATCGGCCTGTTCCGCGGTGACGGTATGATCCTTGTAGTCGATCCATTTCAGCCCGTGGCTGGCGATTTCCCAGCCCGCCTCCTTCATCGCCTCGACCTGTCCCGGCGCCCGGGCCAGCGCGCTGGCCACCCCATAGACCGTGACCGGTATGCCCGCGCCGGTGAACAGCCGGTGCAGCCGCCAGAACCCGGCCCTGGCGCCGTAGTCATAGATGCTTTCCATGTTCCAGTGGCGCTGTCCGGTCCAGGGCTGCGCGCCCACGATCTCGGACAGGAAGGCCTCTGACGAGGCATCGCCATGCAACAGGCAATTCTCGCCGCCCTCTTCGTAATTCACGACGAATTGCACGGCGATGCGTGCGCCCCGGGGCCACCTGGCATCGGCCGGTCTGGGGCCATGGCCCTGAAAGTCGCGCGGATAGCGGTTCATGGTAACGTCCTGATGCTGTGTTCCCCACCCTGCACAAATACCGACAGGCGCGCAATTTCTGTTGTGCCGTGGAAAAGCAATCGGGCTGCATCCGCTTTGGATGCAGCCCGATGCCAGATTGACTGCTGCAGCCTGTGTTTATGTGTTAGTCTGGGATTATTAGGCGCGGGCCAACCTGAATGACTGCCGGGGTACATTTGCTTTTGCGGGTCGAATCCGACAGCGCAGAATTCCCAAAAAACAATGTGGCGTCCCCCAGACGGCGTTCCGAAAGCTTCAAGAATACACGCTTTGCGTGCAGTTTTTGCCTCTCACGCCCTATATAGGCAAAGGATGATTCGCAGGTCAAAGAAAAACGAATCACTTTGCCCAGAAAACCCGAATCACCCGGGATTCGCCGCAGATCCGGGCCGGTACGGGCGGCTCGGCCCCGCATTGACGCGGCGTACCGCCGCTCTATCCTGCCGTGAAATGCCCATTCCAGCCAAGGAGGCCCCGATGCCCGGCGGATATCTGACCACTCATGTTCTGGACACGGCCCTGGGTGCCCCGGCCCGCGCGATGGAGGTCACGCTCTATAGGCTGGAGGGTGAGGCGCGGATCAAACTGGCCGCGATGCAGACCAACGCGGACGGGCGCACCGATACGCCGATCCTGCCAACCGAAGGCTTCGCCCCCGGCACCTATGAACTGGTCTTTGCCGCAGGGGCCTATCTCGACCGGATCGGCACAGCCGCCGAAAGCCCGCGTTTCCTCGACGAGATCCCGATCCGTTTCGGCATCTCGGACCCGGCGGCGCATTACCACGTGCCGCTGCTGCTTTCACCTTTCGGCTATTCAACCTACCGGGGCAGCTGAGCCGCGCAGCCGGTGCGGACCGACCAGCGCGGTCACCGCCAGGATCACCCCCGACACCGTCGCGATCATCCCGGCAGCCGAGACGCTGTCCTGCAT
The DNA here is from genome assembly GCF_027213915.1 of Sulfitobacter sp. G21635-S1. Taxonomy (NCBI): domain Bacteria; kingdom Pseudomonadati; phylum Pseudomonadota; class Alphaproteobacteria; order Rhodobacterales; family Roseobacteraceae; genus Sulfitobacter; species Sulfitobacter sp. G21635-S1. Next base: position 126,852 of record NZ_JAPWGV010000008.1, on the reverse strand, counting down.
CCCGATCCACAGCGGCCCATAGCCCGCCAGCACATATCCCATCACGGCGGCAAGCGTGGCGAAACCCACCGACCAGGCCACCTGATGCTCCAGCCGGTTGGTCATCAGCCGCGCCGCTGCGGGCGGGCAGATGAACATGGCGATCACGATGATACTGCCCACCGCGTCAAAGGCCGCCACCGCCGCAATCGCCGCCATGATCACCAGCGCCAGACCCAGCGGGCTGGTCCGCAGCCCGATGGTGCGGGCAAAACCCTCGTCAAAGGTACTGATCTTGAGCGGCCGCCAGAACAGCGCGATGAAGGCCGCCACCAGCAGCAGCGTCGCCGCCATGCGCGGCAGCTCCACCGGCAGGCTGGCCAGCGCCTGCGGGTCCAGCAGAGAGGACCATCCGGTCGCATCCAGCCAGATCAGGCTTTCCAGATTGCCATAAAGCGCATGTTCCACGTCCAGGTGCACCGACGAGGTGTCCGATTGCTCCAGCAACAGCACCCCGCCCGCGAACATGGTGGTAAAGACCACGCCCATCGCGGCACCGGTCTCGATCCGGCCCAGCCGCCGCACCGCCTCGATCGCGCCGACGGCGATCACCGCCGCCCCGGCAGCGCCCAGCAACATCGGCAGGGTGCTGACCGTGCCGCCGATCAGAAAGGCGACGACGATCCCCGGCAGCACCACATGGCTGATTGCATCCCCGATCAGCGCCTGCCGCCGCAGCACCAGAAAGTTACCGGGCAGCGCACAGGCGACGGCCACGCAGATGCCGGTCAGCAGCGGCACAAGGCTGAGCGGGACAAATTCAGCGCCATTCATGCGACCACCTCCGCACTGGGAATGCGTGCATCCACCTCGGCCAGCTGGTCGGCGGTCAGCACGGTTTCAATATCGGTCAGCCCGTCATCCTGCGCGGTCGCCGCCTCGAACGCGGGATCGCTGCGGATCACCCGCCAGCGGCTCTCGTCGCGCAAGGCCCGCGCGGCGCGGCCCCGGCCCAGTTCGGTGGGCACGCCATCGGGCCGCGCCCAGCCCTGCCGGTGCAACAGCCGCAGCGTCATGTTCTCATAGATCGGTTGCCCCTGCGCCATCGCCAGCAGCCCCTGCCGCAGATGTACCCGCCGCTGATGGGTCCGGTGCCGGGCCAGCGCCGAGACCACGCCGCGCCCCGGGGCCACCAGCAGCGACAGGGCAAACAGCGCAAAGCCCACCAGCACGATGATCGGCCCGGTCGGCACAGCCGGGATCGCCGCCGACAGCGCCGCGCCGACATAGGCCGACAACCCTCCGACAGCGCCCGAGATCATCACGACATGGTCGGTCCGCTCGGTCCAGAACCGCGCGGTCACCGGTGGAATGATCAGCAGGGCCACGATCAGGATCAGCCCGACGATCTTCAGCCCCACAACCGTCACCGCCAGCACCAGCCCCATCATGGCAAGATCCGTGCGGCGCACGTCCTGCCCGATGGATACCGCATATTCGGGATCGAAAGAGGCCAGCGTCAGCGGCCGTCGCATCAGCATCACCAGCGCCAGGGTCAGGGCCGCCGAGACCGCGATCACCATCGCATCGCTGCGCAGCATCCCGGCGGTCGAGCCCAGAAGGAACCCTTCAAGGCCCGCCTGCTGACCCGCCGACATGGTCTGGATCACCGTCAGCAGCACAATGCCGAAGCCAAAGAAAACCGACAGGACGGAGCCGATCGCCGCATCCTCGGCCAGCCGGGTCCGCGTGCCCAGCCAGGATACCAGCAACAGCCCCACCGCCGCCGAGAGCGCCGCCCCGGTCAGCAGCCCGACAAGGTTCCGGCCAGTGCCGCCCAGTGTCACCATCACCATAAAGGCCAGCGCGACCCCCGGCAGCGTGGCATGGCTGATCGCATCGCTGACCAGCGCGCGCTTGCGCAGAAACAGGAACGTCCCGCCAACCCCTGCGGCCATCCCCAGCAGGGTTGCGCCAAGGGTCACCAGGGTCGCATTATAGCCAAGTTGCAGCAGCAGCGCGTCGCGGATCATGACAGCGCCAGCGCTTCCATCTGCGCACCCGCCAGCCGGCCGCCATAGGCGTCCTGCAGGTTCGCGGTGACAAAGGTGGTCTTCACCGGCCCTTCCGCAATGCGGCGGGTGTTGATCAGAAAGACATTGTCGAAATAGTCGGTGACGGTCGACAGGTCATGATGCACCGCCACAACCGTCTTGCCCGCATCCCGCAGGGATTTCAGCACGCTGATAATCGCCTTTTCGGTGGCCGCATCGACCCCGGCAAAGGGTTCATCCAGCAGGTAAAGGTCCGCATCCTGCGCCAATGCACGGGCCAGAAAGACCCGCTGCTGCTGTCCGCCGGACAATTGCCCGATCTGGCGGCTGGCGAAATCCTCCATGCCGACACGGGTCAGGCAATCCTCTGCCCGCGCGCGATGCGCGGGCCGGACCCGGCCCAGCAGACCCAGCTGCGGATACAGCCCCATCAGCACCACGTCGATCACGCGGGTGGGAAAATCCCAGTCCACGCTGGCCCGCTGCGGCACATAGGCGATCCGGTGCCGCTGCGCGCCCACGGGCTTGCCGAACACCGTCGTGGTGCCCGCCAGCGGCTTGTGAATGCCCAGCGCCGCCTTGAGCAGGGTGGATTTCCCCGCACCGTTGGGGCCGATGATGGCGGTCATCTTGCCCGGCTCCACCGTCATGTCGACGGAAAAGACCGCAGGTTTCTGACCATAGGACACGGTCATGCCCCGCACCGCCAGCGGACTGTCCTCGCGGCTGGTCTGTCCGGTCTCCGGGTGACGTTCAGTGGCGAGTTTGATGCTCATGGCTCAGCTGCCGCTGCTCAGCCTGCCGGTCATGCCGCCAGGTGACACATCCGCCCCCAGGGCACGGGCGATGGTGGTCACGTTATGGTCGATCATGCCGATATAGGTCCCCTCATAGGTGCCCTCCTGCCCCATCGCGTCGGAATAAAGCGATCCGCCGATGACAACCTCGTGGCCCCGTGCCGCCGCCCCTTCGATCAGCGCGCGCATGTTGCGGTCCGAAACCGAGGTCTCGACAAAGACAGCGCCGATCTTGCGGTCAACCAGCACATCGACAAGCTCGGAGATGCGGTTCAGCCCGGCTTCCGAATTGGTGGAAATGCCCTGAATGCCGATCACCTCGAACCCATAGGCCCGTCCGAAATAGCTGAAGGCGTCATGCGCCGTGACCAGCACCCGGGTCTCTTCCGGCACCATGGCCACGGCCTCACCGGCATAGGCCGACAGCGCCGCAAGCTCTTCGCGGTAGGCGGCGGCATTTGCGGCGAATTCTTCCGCCATGTCGGGGCGTGCTTCGGTCAGGGCGCGGGCGATTTCGGACACCACGTCGGTCCAGATATCGGGTGCCATCCAGACGTGCGGGTCATAGCGCCCCGCGTAATCCGCATGTTCCAGCAACCTGCTCTTGTCCAGGGCCTCGGCCACTGCAACGACACGGCGCTGGCCGCCCAGTTCCTCAAAGAACCGCTCCATCTGCGCCTCAAGGAACAGACCGTGCCACAGGGTCAGATCGGCGCGTGTCATCGCGACAATGTCACTGCGGGTCTGGCGGTATCCATGCGGGTCGACGCCGGGCCCCATCAGGGCCCGGACGGTGACGGCATCGCCGCCGACACGGCGAACGCCATCGGCGATCATGCCGGTCGTGGCAACAACGTCCAGCACGTCCGCTGCGCGCAGGGCAGGTGCTGTGGCGAGAAGGGCGAGCCCCCCCAACAGGGTGGCGCGGCGGGTCGGGGTGAATCTGGTCATCATGTTTTTCATGATTTCTATATGAGATTGATTCGCAACTAAGTCAATACAGTTGCAAGTAATTCGCAATCTCAACTTTTCGCTTCTATGCCGAATGCCCGCGAAAGTGACTCGAACCCAAGGGTGCGCTGACCCTCGGCGCAAGCCCCCCCTCAAAAGGATATCTCGAAGACCGCACCTTTCTGCGTTGGCACATGGGCGATGGTGCCGCCATGCGCCCCGATCAGCGCCCGCACGATGGCAAGGCCCATGCCGGTCCCACCCTGTGCGCGGGTGGTAGTGAAAAACGGATCGAACATCCGGTCCCGGTCGCCCGGCGCCACGCCAGAGCCATTGTCCGCGACCGACAGTTTGCCGCCATCCCAGTCAAGGCTGACCTGATCCGCCCCATGGCTGACCGCGTTCTGTATCAACTGCTCCAGCACCGCGGCCAGATCGTCCTGCGGCATCGGCACCATGCCGTCCCGGCGCAGCTCTGCCACAGCGCCCCGCACCTGCCCTGCCGCCACCGACAGCAGCACCTCGCCGCCCTCCCGCGCAAGGCCCGCCGCCGCATGGCGGCGCAGGTCGCGCAGCAGGCGGTCCATGCGTGCGGCGGACTCCGCAATCGTGGCAACCAGCGCCCTGCGCTCTTCCCCGGTGGCGTCCTCCAGCAGTTCGGCGGCACCGGCGATGGCGGTCAGCGGCGATTTCATTTCATGGGTGACATGATCCGCATAGGCCCGCATCGTGGCCGCGCGGCTGTGCAATGTGGCGCCCATGTCGATCACGCTCTGCCCCAGTTCCGAAAACTCCGGGGTGCCGAAATGCGCAGGCGGCTTTCCGGCGCGGCCCGCCTTCATGTCGCGGGCATGTGCTGTCAGCGCTGTCACCGGGCGCAACACCAGACGCCACAGCAGGAACCCCAGTATCCCCGCCGAAGCCAGCGCCACCCATAAGATCAGCCAGGCGGTTTCCGCCCAGCCCAGCACGTTCCCCGCAACCCGGAAATAGGTCAGCCCAAGGACCGGCACCGCGACGATCCCCGCCATTGCCCCGATCACGATCAGCGCCAGGGGCGGCCGCCATTTGCGCCTTACCTGCCTTGGCATGGCCCCATCCTGATCCCGACGCCATGCACCGTCTCGATGGCATCCGCACAACCCGCCTCTGCCAGTTTGGCGCGCAGGTTGCGCAGGTGGCTGTCCAGCGTGCGGTCCGACACATGGACATGGGCGCCATAGACCGCATCGGTCAGCGCCGGGCGCGGCAGCACCTGATCGGGGCGGGCCATCAGGTGGCCCAGAATGCCCATCTCCCGCGCGGTCAGGGCGACAACCTGCCCTGCGACGGCACAGGTGTGACGGCCGGTATCCAGTGTCAGCACGCCGCGCGACTGGCCTGGCGGCGTCTGCGCCGGCCTGCCGCCGCTGCGTTTGAGAATGGCGGCGATCCGCGCGGTCAGTTCGCGCGGCGAAAACGGCTTGCTGACGTAATCGTCACCGCCCAGCTCGAACCCCAGCACCCTGTCGATCTCGTCATCCCGCGCGGTCAGGAACAGCACCGGGGTCTGGTCGGTCCGGCGCAATATCCGGCACAGGGCCAGCCCGTCCATCAGCGGCAATCCGATGTCGAGCACGATCAGGTCATAACGCCCGGACCTTGCCTTGGTCAGCCCCTCGTCCCCGTCGCCCGCAGCGTCGCTGGTCATCCCCGCCTTGTCCAGGGCCATGCGCAGCACTGTGCGGATCTGGGGGTCGTCGTCGACGATCAGGATATGGGGTGCAGTCATCGCAGGGCCTTTGCTTGGATGGTGGCAAGGCTATTGCGGGCGCGCGCGTTGCGAAAGCCCCATTCGCGCCAGTCGCGCGGGCTGGTGATGCGATGCGTGCCGGGGCAGATGCTGCGCCGCTGTGCCAGCTCGAAACCGGCAATCACCGGACGCGCAGCCTCGCCCAGCGCGCAAAGATAGGCGCGGTCCTGGCGCACCGGATGGCTCAGGTTATAGCGCGCGACCATGGCGTCAAAGCTGACAAAGGCACAAAGATACAGGACCGCCGCCGCCATGCCGCCGCCGCGCAGCACCAGCCAGCCATTGTTCCGCCCGGCGCAGACCTGCCAGAAGATCAGCGCCAGCCCGGCCGCGGTCAGCCCCATCCAGATGCCCGCCGCCAGCCGCAGGTGGGTCAGCCCGTAGACACCGACATAAAGGTCCAGCCGCACCAGCGACGACACCACAAGCGCCACGTTCTGCGCCACCCAGAGCAGCAGAAGCACGCGCAGGACCCGGTCACCCAGAACCCAGCGCCGGGTCATCAGGGCAAAGCCCCCGGCCAGCAGCCCGGTGACCACCAGCGGATAGGCCCCCCGGTGGGCATATTGGGCATAGGTTATCCCATCCGGCAGGCCGACACCGCCGTAGAGATAGACCACATCCAGCAGCGTCTGCACCGCAAAGACCGCGTTGAAAAGGATCAGCGCGCGCGCCGTCGAGCCGGGGTTGATCAGCCCCTCACGCCGCGGGCCCATGCGGGCGGGTGCCGGTGCCGCGCCCAGCCGCTCGCGCATCGCGGGCAGGCGCAGCACGGTCCAGACCAGCGGCAGCAGGCACAGCCAGAAGCCGACCCGGTCGGCATCCGGAAGCGCAGGCTCATGCCGGGTCAGATCGGCCAGCCAGCGGTCGGCAACCGGGTTTGCCATCAGCAGCAGAAGGACAAAGACGCCGCCCAGGAAGGCCGGCACGAACCAGCGTTTCAGAACCCCCTGTATCCAGCCGGGCACCTGGCTGGCGTCAGGACGGCCAAGGGCATCGGCCCCGTCCTGCACCGTCTGCCGCATCCCCAGGGGCCAGAGCCGCAGCGCGGCGCGGGCGACCTGCCCCGGTCGCAGCCCGGCGATCACCGCGAAAAGCACCGATCCGCCAGCGACCGCAATGGCAAAGGAAAGCGGCTGCACCAGTTCGACCAGCGGCAGGAAGGCCAGCAGGCTGCCCGCCCCCACCACCATGCAGCGCCGCGCCGTCATCCGGCCCGCTGCGGCCGCCGCGGCGATGACCATCGCCACGGCGAAAACCGCCAGCGACAGCCCCGGCGTGACCTGCCAGACCAGCAGATCACCAAGCGCCAGCAGCATCACCAGCAAACCGGCGCGCCAGGGCGTTCCCGGTGCCCTGCGGGCCTTTCCCTGCGGCGGTTCCGCAGGTGGCGCGTTCAGCCACCATCCGTCCTGCTGCATTGCCATCGGCACCCCCCGGATCAGGAAAGTCTTCATGTCTCTTGCCCTCGTTCTGTTGTTCCGGGCCTTGATGCCTGCGTGATGTGCAGATCAAAGGGTCGGTTCGTGCAGTTTTCCCGCAGAAGACGTGGCGGCAGCACCGCTTGCCAAAGGGGGCGCAGGCGTGGCACCTTCGCACTCTGACACGAACCGGAGAGCCCCGATGGCACAGCCACTCGCCCCGTCCCAGACACCCCTCGTGAGCACCGGCCAGACGCATCTGCCGCAGGTGACCCTGCAGCGCAATCCGGGGATGCCGCTGGACCTGAACTGGGTGCTGGCCGCGCGTGCCAATACCTCTGCGATCGAACGCCGCGCCGCCAGCCTGCCCGCGCGCCGGTCGGTCAAGAAGGCGCATCAGGCGGCCTGGCTGCTGCGCGCCATCACCTGTATCGACCTGACCACCCTGTCGGGCGACGACACCGCACGCCGGGTCGAGCGGCTGTGCGCCAAGGCGCGCCAGCCCGTCGCCCCCGCCCTGCTGAAGGCGCTGGGCATGGGCCCGATCACCACCGGGGCCGTCTGCGTCTATCACGAGATGATCACCCCCGCCGTCGCGGCGCTGGCGGGCACGGGCATTCCGGTTGCCGCCGTCTCCACCGGTTTTCCCGCCGGGCTGTCGCCCTTCGAGCTGCGCCTGAAAGAGATCGAGATGAGCGTCGCTGCCGGGGCCAGCGAGATCGACATCGTGATCTCGCGCCGCCATGTGCTGTCCGGCAACTGGCAGGCGCTTTATGACGAGATGCGCGCGATGCGGGAGGCCTGCGGCGACGCGCATGTGAAGGCGATCCTGGCCACTGGCGAGCTGGGCACCCTGCGCAACGTGGCGCGGGCCAGCCTTGTCTGCATGATGGCGGGGGCCGATTTCATCAAGACCTCCACCGGGAAGGAAAGCGTGAATGCCACCCTGCCGGTCAGCCTGGTGATGATACGCGCGATCCGCGATTACCACGAGCGCACCGGCGTTCGCATCGGCTACAAACCGGCGGGCGGGATCTCCAAGGCCAAGGATGCGATCACCTACCTCGCGCTGATGAAGGAGGAACTGGGCGACCGCTGGCTTCAGCCCGATCTGTTCCGTTTTGGCGCTTCATCGCTGCTGAACGACATCGAGCGGCAGCTGGAACATCACGTCACCGGCAATTATTCGGCGGGCTACCGCCACGCGACAAGCTAGGCGTCCCCTCGGGGAAATTCCTGAAATCATCTAAGAAATATTAACGGGAAAGGGCGGCGGATGACGAAAGAGAGCCTGCAAGGATTGATCCTGACGGTGTTTTTCATCGCATACCTTGCCCGCTGCTGCGCGCTTGTCGGGAAGGTCGCTGAGCCGGGCCGGTGGGGATTTTCCGTCATCGGAATGTCACCGGCACAGCGCGTGGTGGCACGAAAGCTCTATACCGAGTTCGCAACCATCTTCTGCCTTTTCCTGACCGCGCAATACTTCGAACTTCTCTGAGGTGACGACATGACCATTCCCGAAATCTTCGAAAGCATGGACTACGGCCCCGCCCCGGAATCCGCAGCCGACGCGCTGGCCTGGCTGGTGGATCAGGGCAGCCGCTTTGGCCATTTCATCGACGGGGCCTTTACCGACCCCGGCAAGGGGTTCGACAGCACCAACCCCGCGACGGGCGAGGTTCTGGCGACCCTGACACAGGGCACGCAGGCAGATGTGGACGCCGCCGTGAAGGCGGCGCGCCGGGCGCAGCCGAAGTGGGAGAAGCTGGGCGGGCATGGCCGGGCGCGGTATCTTTATGCGCTGGCGCGATTGCTCCAGAAACACAGCCGTCTCTTTGCGGTCCTCGAAGTGCTCGACAACGGCAAGCCGATCCGCGAGGCGCGGGACATCGACGTGCCGCTGGCGCAGCGGCATTTCTATTACCATGCGGGCATGGCGCAGCTGATGGAGAGCGAGCTGCCCGAGGCGCAGGCGCTGGGGGTCTGCGGCCAGATCATTCCCTGGAACTTCCCCCTGCTGATGCTGGCCTGGAAGGTCGCGCCCGCTCTGGCGATGGGCAATACCGTGGTGCTGAAGCCTGCGGAATACACCTCGCTGACCGCGCTGCTGTTCGCGGATATCTGCCGTCAGGCGGGCCTGCCCAGGGGTGTAGTGAACATTGTCACCGGCGATGGGGCCGTGGGCGAGATGATCGTGGCACATGACGATATCGACAAGATTGCCTTTACCGGTTCCACATCTGTCGGGCGGTGCATCCGCGAGGCGACGGCGGGCAGCGGCAAGGCCCTGACGCTGGAGCTGGGCGGCAAGTCGCCCTACATCGTCTTTGACGATGCCGACCTCGACAGCGCGGTCGAGGGGCTGGTGGATGCAATCTGGTTCAATCAGGGGCAGGTCTGCTGCGCGGGCTCGCGCCTGCTGGTGCATGAACCGGTGGCCGATGCCTTCTATGCCAAGCTGCGCGCGCGGATGGCCAGGCTGCGCGTGGGCGACCCGCTGGACAAGAGCATCGACGTGGGCACGCTGGTTGATCCCGTGCAGCTGAAATCGGTAAGCGAGATGGTGGCGGCGAATACCGCCGGGGAACGATTTGTCGCCGATACCCCGCTGCCGGAGAATGGCTGCTATTACCCGCCGACGCTGATCACCGGGCTGAACCCGGCGGATACGCTGATGCAGGAGGAAATCTTTGGCCCGGTGCTGGTCTCGACCACCTTCCGCACGCCTGCGGAGGCGGTGAGCCTGGCCAACAACACCCGCTACGGGCTGGCGGCGACCCTGTGGTCGGAGAACATCAACCTGGCGCTGGATGTGGCACCGCAACTGGCGGCCGGGATTGTCTGGATCAACGGCACCAACCTGATGGATGCCGCAGCCGGTTTCGGCGGGGTGCGCGAAAGCGGCTTTGGCCGCGAGGGCGGCTGGGAAGGGCTGGCAGCCTATACGCGGCCCAAAACACCGCCCAAACCGCTGAAGGAGATCGAGCCCCACACCGGCGAAGGGGGGCCGCAGGACCTGATCGACCGGACCGCGAAGCTCTATATCGGGGGCAAGCAGGCGCGGCCCGACGGTGGCTACTCCACCCCGGTCTGGGGCCGGAACGGCGCGCTGCTGGGGCATGCGGGCGTCGCCAACCGCAAGGATTTGCGCAATGCGGTGGAGGCGGCGCAGGCCGCCAGGGGCTGGGGAAAGACCAGCGGCCATCTGCGGGCGCAGATCATCTATTACATGGCCGAGAATCTGGCGGCACGGACAGATGAATTCGCGGCCCGTCTGGATGCGATGCAGGGGGGCAAGACCGGCGCGAAAGAGGTGGAGGCCTGCATCCGGCGGCTGTTCACCTATGCCGCCTGGGCCGACAAATACGACGGCCAGGCGCATGGCGTGCCGATCCGGGGCGTGGCGCTGGCGATGAAGGAACCTGTGGGGGTGATCGCGGCGCTTTGCCCGGCAGAGGCACCGTTGCTGGGCCTGATCTCTGTCATGGCCCCGGCCATGGCGATGGGCAACCGGGTGATCCTTGCCGCGTCAGAACCCTATCCGCTGGCGGCCACGGATTTCGTTCAGGTGCTGGAGACATCGGATGTGCCTGCGGGCGTGGTGAACATCCTGACCGGGCCGCATGCGGATGTCGCCGACACGATGGCGCGGCATATGGATGTGGATGCGGTCTGGTCCTTCGGGGCGGCAGCATTCAGCAAGGTGGTGGAGAAAGGGGCCGCCTCGAACATCAAGCGGACCTGGGTGAACAACGGTTTCGCCCGCGACTGGATGGGACGCGACGGCGAAGGCAAACCCTTCCTTCAGGCCGCGACAGAGGTCAAGAACATCTGGATCCCCTACGGCGAGTGAGGCCCGGTGCCGGAGTTTTCAAAAACTCCGGGTCAAACTTTTCAAAAAGTTTGGCTGCGCAAGGGCGGACAGCGCAGTGAAGGTGATGAGGCAGGGTTGGCCGGGGAATCCCTAACCGGACAGGGCGCCGCGCGGGGCGATGCTATACGGAGTTTTCAAAAACTCCGTATCAAACTTTTCAAAAAGTTTGGCGGCGCCGTCCGCTCAGTTGCTGGTGGTGGATTGCAGCCCTTCGGGCTGGCCGACCACCACGAACTGCAGGCCTTCCGGGTTCAGCAATTCGCCCGCCACGCGTTTCACATCGGCCAGTGTCACTGCTTCGACCTTGTCGTTGCGGGTGGCGATATAGTCGATGGGCAGGCCCAGCAGCTGCATCCCCACCAGGATGTTCGCAATCGGCGCATTGCCGTCAAACCGCAGCGGATAGGCCCCGGTGATATAGGTCTTGGCGGCGTCCAGCTCTTCCTGGGTGATGCCGTTCTCGGCCGCCTTGGCCCATTCGGCGCGGATCACCTCGATGGCCTCGGCGATGCGGTCGTTCGAGGAACTGACCGACCCCATGTAGACCTCCGCCAGGTCGCGCGCCACCAGATAGGAATAGACCCCATAGGTCAGGCCGCGCTTTTCGCGCACCTCGTTCATCAGGCGGCTTTCAAAAGACCCGCCGCCCAGCACGTGGTTGAGCAGGAGTGCTGCAAAAAAATCCGGGTCGTCCTGCGCGATGCCCTTCTGACCGAAGACGGCAACGGATTGCGGGGTTGGAAAATCCACCACGGTCACGCCGCCGGGAATCGTCACATCTGCCCGTGGCGGCATCGGCGCCCCGGTCTCGGGCAGATCGCCCAGCAGCTCATCAATCAGCGCGCCCAGTTCTTCGGGCGTGATGTCGCCGACCGCGCCGATGTACACCCGGTCCCGCGCCATGACGTCCTTGCGCGCCGCAACCAGGTCGTCGCGGGTCAGGGCCGCGACGCTGTCCAGCGTCCCGTTGAGTGAACTGGCATAAGGATGATCACCATAGGCGATCCTATCAAAGGTCTCTGACGCGATGTCATCGGGGTCCTTTGCGTCCGACTGGATGATCGACAGCACCTGCCCCCGGACCCGTTCGATCGAGGCCTCGTCGAACAGCGGCTCGGTGAGCGCGGCGCGCAGCAGCGCGACGGAGGGTGCGCGGTTCTCGGTCAGGAAACGGGCCGACACCGAGACATCATCGCGCGAGGCGTCAAACCCAAAGGAGGTGGCCAGCGCTTCGGAAGCCTTGGAGAATGCGCGCGAATCCATGTCGCCCGCCCCTTCTTCCAGCAGCGCGGTCATCAGGTTGACGGACCCGCGCTTGCCGGGCCGGTCCAGTGAGGCACCGCCGCGAAAGCGCAGTTCAAGCGCCACGAAGGGGATCGAATGATCCTCGACCAGCCAGGCGGTCAGGCCGCCGGGGCTTTCGACCGATTGGATGTTCACCTCTGCCCTGGCGGGCAGCGCCATCAGGACCGCGAGGATCAGGCCATAAATCAGTTTCATTGCGTGACCTCCGGTTTCATCAGCCAGCCGGTGACCGATTGTCTTTTGTCGAAAACACCGCGCGCGGCGGCCATGATGTCATCGGCGGTGACCGCCTCCAGCACATCGGGCCAGTTCTGCACGTCTTCCACGCTCAGCCCGATGGCAAGCGCCTGACCATAGCGGTTGGCGACGGAATCGGCGTCGTCGCGCGCATAGATCTGATTGGCGCGGATCTGCAGCTTGATCCGGTCAAGCTGCTCGGCGTCCACGCCGGTCTCCATGAAATCGGCAAGGGCCTTGTCCATCGCGTCTTCGGCCTCCTGCAGGCTGACACCGGCCGCAGGCACGACCACGAGGTCAAAGGTCGTGTCATCCAGCGAGGCCCCCCGGTAGAAGGCACCGGAATAGGTCACGATCTGCTGGTCGAATTGCAGTTTCTCGGCCAGGAAGGAGGTCGTCCCGCCGCCCAGGATCTCGGCCAGCAGGGTCAGGGCCGCGGCCTCTTCCTGTGCGCCCGGGTCGCGTTCGGGCGCAAGGTAGGAGCGGCTGACATAGGGCTGTGCCACCCGTGCATCGCGGAAGATCAGCCGCCGTTCGGCGGTCTGCGGCGGCTCCTGGGTGCGGAGGCGTTCGGGCAGGTCCGGATTGGCGGGGATCACGCCGTAGTATTTCTCGGCCAGGGCCCGCACCGCGTCGGGCTGCACATCGCCCGAGACCACGAGGATCGCGTTGTTGGGCGAATAATAGGTCTTGTAGAAGGCCAGCGCATCATCGAGGTCCAGCGCCTCCATCTCGTGCATCCAGCCGATCACGGGGCTGCCGTAGCGGTGGTTGAGGTATTGCGCCGCGTTCATCTGTTCGCTCATCAGCGCGCCGGGATTGCTTTCGGTGCGCTGGTTGCGTTCCTCGATGATCACGTCCCGTTCGGTCGCGATGTTTTCCGGCGTCAGGCGGATGTTGCGCATCCGGTCGCTTTCCATCTCCATCATCAGTTCCAGACGGTCCGCCGCGACACGCTGGTGGTAGGCGGTGTAATCGTAGCTGGTAAAGGCGTTGTCACGCCCGCCGTTCGCCGCGACAGTGGCCGAGAATTCGCCCGATTCAAGTTTGTCGGTCGCCTTGAACAACAGGTGTTCCAGGAAATGCGCCACGCCGGACGACCCTTTGGGTTCATCCGCCGATCCGGCTCGATACCAGACCATCTGCTGCACAACCGGTGCGCGGTGGTCTTCGACCACCACCACATCCATCCCGTTATCGAGTGTAAAGGTGGTTACCGCCTCGTTGTCCCTGGCCTGCGCCAGACCCGGCAGGAGAAGCGCCGCAACAGCGCCAAGAAGTTGCAATCGTTTCATGATCGCTCCTTTGAAAACAACATGGGAGAGATACGCGGGCGGCCACCGTATTCAAGGCAACTCACGGATAAATGAGTTCTGGTCTGTGCTTAGCTGGGGTTGAACCGCCGTTCTTCCGGTGGAGCGGAAGGCGTGCGCGCACCGGCGCGGCGCCAGCGGGCCGCCTCGGCAGCGGCGTCCAGCGCCTGCCGTTTGTAGGCTTGCTGGTAACGGTCCACCGGCACGATCCTGATCTGGGTGAACCGTGCCTTGCGCTTGCGGAACTGGGCATCTGTTTCAGCCAGGATGCCCCGGATACCCGGTGTCACGCCCAGGCGGCTGGCGTGGTTGACCAGGGCGCCATCGCGCCCGTCCACGCCCCCCTGCAGCGCCTGGGGGTTGCCGCCGAACGCGGCCACGCCTTCATTTCTGGCGGAACGGTCCGTCAGGTTCGCCTGCCCCGGCGTCGGCGGCGGCAGGTCCCTGTAGTTGGCCGGTTCCTGCAACGGCGCAGAGGGTGACAGCATGAATTCGTCCGGGCCCTTGGATTCTGTCCGAAGGTCACGCAATCCCTTGTTGGCACAGGCCGAGAGTGCCAGCGGGATCAGGATCATCAGAGCGATACGGCGCATGGGCGTCTCCTTTGGGTCTGCCCTTCAATATCGCAGGCAGGCAGGCAATGTCACTTAGGTTTTTTGCACGGGCGGCGCGGGGCGGTCTTGCCGTCACCGCTGAACAGGATCAGGCCCAGGGCACCGGCAAAGATGAAAATATCCGCGACGTTGAAAACAAAGGGGTTTTTGATCGTGCAGCAGGACATGTTGAGGAAATCCAGCACATAGCCATAGATCAGCCGGTCCAGCACGTTCGCCATGGCGCCACCGACCAGCAAACCACCGCTGATCTGCGCAAGCCGGGGCTGGGCGGAGCGCATCAGCCAGATTGTCACTGCCGTGCAGATCAGCAGCGCCAGGGCAATCAGGATCCAGCGGCTGGCCTCTGACCCGCCGCCGAACAGCCCGAAATTGATGCCCCGGTTTTCGCCATAACGGAAATTCAGCAGCGGCGGCAGCACGTCGATGGACCGGATGCGCGCCAGTTCCATGGTGTGAATGACCAGGTATTTGCTGATCTGGTCGATCAGAAAGGCCACCACAGTGAATAGGATGAAACTGCGCATCGGTGCCTCCGTCTCAGTGCCTGAAGTGGCGCATGCCGGTAAAGACCATGGCGAGCCCGGCTTCGTCTGCCGCGGCAATCACTTCGTCGTCGCGCATCGACCCGCCGGGCTGGATCAGGGCGGTTGCCCCGGCCTCGGCCGCCGTGATCAGACCGTCAGCGAAGGGAAAGAACGCATCCGAGGCCACGACCGAACCCTGTGTCAGCGGTGCGGAGAGGCCCATCGCCTCGGCCATGTCCTGGGCCTTGCGCGCGGCGATGCGGGTGCTGTCCACCCGGCTCATCTGGCCTGCGCCGACGCCCACGGTCGCGCCGTCCTTCACATAGATGATGGCGTTGGATTTGACGTGTTTTGCCACGGTCCAGGCAAAGAGCAGGTCGTTCAGTTCCTGCTCGGATGGCTGGCGTCTGGTCACCACCTTCAGGTCGTCGCGGGTGATCCGGCCCACGTCCTTGTCCTGCACCAGATAGCCGCCCGACACCTGCCGCACCGCCAGCGCCGCCGCGTCGCGCGGGGCAAGGCCCGAGGTGGTGAGCAGGCGCAGGTTCTTCTTCTTGCCGAAAATGCGCATGGCATCGGCATCGGCCCCGGGGGCGATGACCACTTCCGTGAAAATGCCGCTGATGGCTTCGGCGGTTTCACCGTCCAGCGGCTGGTTCAGCGCGATGATGCCGCCAAAGGCCGAGGTGCGGTCGCAGTCGAAGGCACGGGTATAGGCATCGACCATGGTCTTGCCCGTCGCCACGCCGCAGGGGTTGGCATGTTTGATGATGGCGCAGGCCGGGCCCTGTGCCGGGTCGAATTCGCTGACCAGTTCAAAGGCCGCGTCGGTGTCGTTGATGTTGTTGTAGCTCAGTTCCTTGCCCTGATGCTGCTGTGCCGTCGCCACGCCCGGACGGTCGGAGCCATCGGTATAGAAGGCGGCGTTCTGATGCGGGTTTTCGCCGTAGCGCAGGGTCTGGGCCAGGGTGCCGCCGAATGTCCGGCGGCGCGGCGTTTCGCCGATCTGCGCGGCCATCCAGGTGCTGACGGCGGTGTCATAGGCTGCCGTGCGGGCATAGGCGGTCTGCGCCAGGCGCTGCCGCAGGGCATAGGTGGTCTGGCCGTCATTGGCCTCAAGCTCTGCGATGAGGGCGGCGTAGTCTTCGGTATCCACGACGACATTGACGAAACCGTGGTTCTTGGCCGCAGAGCGGATCATGGCGGGACCGCCGATGTCGATGTTCTCGATCACCTCGTCATAGGCCGCGCCCTTGGCCACGGTTGCCTCGAAGGGGTAGAGGTTGACCACCACCAGGTCGATGCCGCCGATGTTGTGTTCGTTCATCGCCGCGACATGCGTGTCATTGTCGCGCAGCGCCAGCAGGCCGCCGTGCACAACCGGGTGCAGCGTCTTGACGCGGCCATCCATCATTTCGGGAAAGCCTGTCACCTCTGCCACGTCCCTGACCGTGAGCCCCGCGTCGCGCAGCGCCGATGCGGTGCCCCCCGTGGACAACAGCTCGACCCCCTGCGCGGCCAATGCCTGGCCAAGTTCGACCAGGCCGGTCTTGTCGGATACGGAAAGAAGGGCGCGTTTCACGGGGTAGAGATCAGGCATTTGGCAGGGTCCTATTGTTCGTCCGGTTCGGTGTTGTCAGCCAATGGGTCGTCCATCGAAAGATCACGGACGCCAATCGCAGTTTCCTGCGCCTTGGACAAGGACCACCTGACCCGGGTGGCATATGTAAATGCCATGCCGGACAGCACGATCTGCTGTGCAGCGCGGGGTTTGAGACGTGTGGTCTCAAGATAGGCACCCGGTTCCAGCGAGAGGTTATGCGTGCCGTCATGGCGGAACACCCAGATTTCACCGCTTTTCAGGGCCATCGACACCGCCGCGCCGCCGAGATCGAGCGTCGCGTCCACATCCGGGTGCAGATGGAAGCGGATGTCAAAGCGCAGGCCCTTGAGCCCGGCAAGGTCCAGCGCCTTGTCAAAGCGCCGTTTCTCGATGTCCTCCAGCGCCAGCAGCATGTCCTCGCCCGCGAGGCCCCGGCCATCCAGCGTCAGTTCCAGGGTGCGGGCAAGGGTCAGCCCATGCGAGCGCACATAGCCGTTGTGCCCGCCCTGAAAGCGGATGCCGTCTCCTGCGGAACTCATTTCAACCGGCACATGGGTCGGCCCGTCGATCAGGGCCTCGCGCCCGGTGTGGCGGTCCGGCTCGGACAGGCGGGCGCTGGAATATCCGCCGAGACAGAGCGCCGAATGCGACGGGGTCGCCCGCCCGGCACGGCGCCATTCCAGCCCGAAGGACGCCCCCGATCCGCAGTTGACCACCAGCGGGCGGCGGCCGGAGGTCAGTTCGAAGGCGAGGGTCGATGCATGGGCATTGCCGGAGGCGGCACCGCTGGGCGGGACAGCGGCGTCAATCACAACAGAGGTGCGCCCGCCCGACAGCCTTGCATAGCCCATCGACAGGCCCTCTGACGGAGAGGTCCGAACCCTGGCCGCGGCAAGGGCGTGGTCCAGCCAGCCCTCCAGCCCGCGCCCGCCGCCGTGGAACCGGGCCAGCCCGCCATCGGCGTGGCGCAGGGACCGCAGGGTGGGTGCAATTCGGGAAATCGCGGCCAGATGATCTTTGGGAGTACTGCGGCCCGCGTCGCTGAGCGCGGCGGCGGCCCATGTCAGCAGGGTGAAAACGGCAAGCAGCTCTTCCGGATTGCGGGTGGGCAACCCGCCTTCGGCGTCGATCTGGGTGCGGCATTCGCGCGCCAGGGCCTTGATCGCGGGGTCGGCCAGCGCTTCCTGACCTTCAAGTGCAAGGCCCGCATAGATCAGGCCGGTCAGCGCCTCGAACCTCGGCAGGCCGGGGGCGGCACCGTGCCAGCGGCGGGACAGGAACCGGGTCTGCTGTTCAAGCGAGCGGTAGAAGGCCCTGCTCTGATCGGATTCCTGCCCGCGCAGGCAGAACAGCGCGTGGTTGATCCAGCGGATCAGCCGCCTGCCGGTCAGGTCCGGTGTCCAGCCGGGACCGCGCCCCTTGCCGTAAAGTCCGATCCAGTCCCACAGCCAGCGCTGCGCGACCTGCCGCGCGGCACCGTCGCCCACGGCCGCCAGATCGTCGAGCCAGGCAAAGCCCTGCAGATCGGCGGCATAGGCCGCGTCCGGCACCTCAAGCTGCCACAGGGTGCGGTCCGGCGCGTTGATCAGGGTGCCCGCGAAAAGGTAATTGCCGGCGATCAGCTGCCGCCCACGGGCATAGGAGCCGATGGTGCGTGGTTCGGGCGAAGAGACAAACCCCTTGACTTGCGCAGGCGTGCGGGTTGCGGCACGGGCGTGCCACCGGTTGAGAAACCGCTCTTTCCGTGCGGTCAGGCCGGGGATGTTGAACATGATTTGCTGCCCTTGACGCTCTGCTGGCGTTTGCGGGAAGCATAGCGGCTGACCCGGCGGGTGTCACCGCTTTTTGGCAGGGCGTCGCGGGATCGGCGCGATAAAGCGTTTCGGGGAATGGTTGGAGCACAAGGATCGCAAATGTCCTGGGAACGCGAAACGTGGCAAGGTATTTGCGATTCAACATTTTCCCGAAACGCTCTTGGTCACAATTGGGCTGTTGCAGGGGCGGCGACGGGGTTAACCTGCCAACATGATCGCCAGCCTGATGATGTATGCCAGACCTGAAACCGATGCCGCGCTGGAGCGGTACTGGGCGCATATCCGCGCCGCACTGGCCGGGCGCGGGATTGACGCACCGGTCGCGCTGTCCAACAGCGCCGATGCCTTTGCGGTCTGGACCGACCCTGAACTGGTGCTGAGCCAGACCTGCGGCATGCCCTACCGGACGCAGCTGCATGACAAGGTGACCCTGGTCGGCACGCCGGATTTCGGCGTCACGGGGTGCCCGCCGGGGTATTACCGCAGTGCCATCGTGGTGCGCGCCGGGGATGACCGCGCTGCGCTGGCCGACTTTGCCAGTGCGAGGTTCATCTACAATCAGACCCTGTCGCAATCCGGCTTTGCCGCGATACATGCCGCTGCGCGCGCGGCAGGTTTCTGGTTTCAGGACCGCAGCCAGAGCCATGGGCATGTGAATTCCGCCAGGGCCGTGGCTGAGGGCCGTGCCGATATTGCGGCGCTTGACGCGGTGACCTGGCGGCTGATCCGGCAATTTGAACCCTGTGCAACGCAGTTGCGGGTGCTGGCGTGGACAGAGCCGACGCCCGGCCTGCCCTATATCACCGCGCGCGGCAGGGACGGTTCTGCCATATTCGATGCAGTGGCCGAGGCGATGGCGGCGCTGTCAGAGCCGGACCGCGCGGCGCTGGGGCTGAAAGGGATGGTTGCGATCCCTTCACGGGATTACCTGGCTGTTCCCAACCCGCCGCCTGCCGACGTTTGACGCCTGCTGCGGCGCGGTCGCCGCAATGGGTGTTTCCGGCCCGGGCGCTCCTCTTAACTTTCCGTAAATGATGACATGTCATTTTTGACATGTCATCATTTGCAGGGCGGTGTAGGGCAGAGCGTGTCGTCGCTCTCAGGGCGGTGTGGGCAAAGATTCACAGGGCGGCACAGACGGCCGATCCGGCGCGATCAGGCTGGCGCGGCCAGTCCG
Organism: Sulfitobacter sp. G21635-S1; assembly: GCF_027213915.1. NCBI lineage: Bacteria > Pseudomonadati > Pseudomonadota > Alphaproteobacteria > Rhodobacterales > Roseobacteraceae > Sulfitobacter > Sulfitobacter sp. G21635-S1. The sequence continues at coordinate 107,394 of NZ_JAPWGV010000008.1, read as the reverse complement.
GATGTAGTCTGCGCATTTTGGGACGGGTTCGTCAGGACCGCAGCAGTTTTCCTTGATCCGCCATCAGCCGCCCTTGCGCAGGCAGACGATATAAAAACCATCCATCCCGCCCCGGTCCGCCCAGAAATCCGGGCGCAGCCGCAGGCCACCTTCCGAGGTGACCCAATCCGCTTCAACCCCCGGCACCATCAGCGCCTCGCGATCAACCACCATGTCGCCATGCCGTTCCAGCGCCTCGTCGACCTGGACCTCCCCCTCGTCGGGCAAGAGGCTGCAGGTGCAGAACACCAGCCGCCCGCCGGGTTTCAGCAGGGACCAGGCGTGGTCCAGCAGCTCCGCCTGCAATTCGATCAGATCGCCAAATTCCGATCCGTCCTTGGCATAGGGCAGATCCGGGTGCCGCCGCAGCGTGCCGGTGGCGGAACAGGGCGCATCCAGCAGAATCGCATCAAAGGAGCCGGTGACGGCGCGGGCGTCCCCGGTCTGCAGTTCGGCCTGCAATCCCGTGCGGGTCAGGTTTTCGCGCAGCCGCGCCATGCGGGTGGCAGAGGAATCGACGGCAGTTACCGCCGCGCCTGCGGCAGCCAGTTGCATGGTCTTGCCCCCCGGTGCCGCGCAGAGATCCAGCACCTGTTCGCCCGTTTTGGGCGCAAGGATGCGGACGGGCAGTGCCGCGACGGCATCCTGCACCCACCAGTCGCCCGCCGCGAATCCCGGCATGGCAGAGACCTGACCCGCTTCCGCCACCCGCACGGAACCTGTGGGCAACAGCACCCCACCGGTCGCCTCTGCCAGCAGCTGCGGATCGCCCTTGGCCGTCAGGTCGAGGGGGGCACCGGCGAAATGCGCCACTTCCATCGCGGCAATCGCCTCCGGGCCCCAGGCTTCGGTCAGCGGGCCACGCAGCCATTTCGGCAGCCGCGGCGCCCGCAGCGCGCCCCAGGCGTCAGGCCCTTCGGCGGCGATCTTGCGCAGGACGGCGTTGGTCAGCCCCTTGAGGTGGCTCAATGTCCGGTGTTGCGAGACGAGGGTCACCATGGCGTTCACCACCCCATGTGCCGCGCCGCCCTGGCAGAGTTCGACAGTGCCGACCCGCAGCACATTGCGCACCGTGAGGGGCGGAGATTTCTTGACATGCTTTTGCAGCAACCGGTCGGCGCGCTCCATGCCCCGCAGGGTTTCCTGGGCCAGCCGCTGGGCGCGGGCGCGGTCGTCGGGCGGCAGTTTGTCCAGCGCCCCCCCTGCGAGCAGTTCCGACATCAGGCGCGGTTCTTCCCCCAGGATCTGGTCCAGAAGATATACAGCGCTTCTGCGCGCCTGTACGCCTGTGTCTGCCATGCCGTCGCCTTTTCTGGTCGGGGGCCGGGGTTGCCCTGCCCATGAGGCGGCGTATATCAAAGGCGGCAGCCGCTCAAGAGGATCACATGACAGAGCCCGCCGACCTGCGGAACCCCACACCGGCCCCAAAGCCGATCCCGGACACGCCGAACGATCCGGTCCCGACACCGGGCCCCGATCTGCCGCCGCAACCGAATCCGGCCCCCAAACCCATTCCCCCCGCCGCCCAGCGCGCCCTGGACGAGGCCGCCGCACGCCGGAAGGCCGCCGAAGCACTGGATCTGCCGCCCGAGCTGGGTGGCAGGGAGGGCCCAGAGCCGGTCAGATATGGCGATTGGGAAAAAAAGGGCATCGCGGTGGATTTTTGAGGGTCGGGCTTTTCAAGGGCCAGACCATTCAAGGATCTGGCCCTGCCGCCTAGCGGAGGCTGAAGTCTGCTGATTCCCCGGTGCCACGGTCAGAGGTGATGCGGACATTCGCCCCGTCCACCTTCACTTCCTGACAATTGTAGCCAAGATCGTCGCCGCCCCATTCAAGGCTGCGGCACAGATATTCACCTTTCCACTGCCATTGACCGGTCACGGCCCAGGCCGCGCCCCTGCCGGCGATCTGGCCGTCCGGCAGCACCTGGATCTTGACCAGCGGCCGGGTCAGGGTCTTGCCGCCGACAAGCGCGATGAAATCGCTGCGGGTGGTGACTTTCTGGAAATCGGCAAATGCGGGAGCGGCCATTGTGACAAGGACCGCGGACAATGCAGGTGCAAAGGGTCTCATTTGTACTCTCCTCTTGGCATGATTTGGTACAACCACGCCGAAAGGCCAGGTGAAGTTTCACCCCCGATGAGAAGTCGCGCAGAAAGCCGCCGGTTCAGCGGGCGTCGTTCAGGCCCAGAACATCCAGCATGTCATATGCCCCCGGCGCTTTGCCAAGACCCCAAAGCGCTGCCTTGAGCGCGCCGCGGGCAAAGACGGAACGGTCGGATGCCACATGGCGCAGGATGATGCGTTCGCCTTCGGCGGCAAACATAACGTCATGTTCGCCCACGATGTCACCGCCCCGGATCGCGGCAAAGCCGATGTCGCCGCGCCGGCGCGCCCCGGTGATGCCGTCGCGCGCCCGGTCGGAGACCTCTGCCAGCTTCACGCCGCGCCCCTCTGCGGCGGCCTCGCCCAGCATAAGGGCCGTGCCGGAGGGCGCATCGACCTTCTTGTTGTGATGCGCCTCGACGATCTCGATGTCGTAATCGGCGTCCAGCGCCGCCGCGACGCGTTTGGTCAGCTGCGTCAACAGGTTGACCCCAAGGCTCATGTTGCCGGCCCGGACGATGACCGTCTTTTCCGCAGCGGGCGCAAGCTGCGCGATTTCGGCCTCGGTCATGCCGGTGGTGCCGATCACATGCACCGTGCCCGCCGCAGCGGCGATGGCCGAAAAGGCCAGTGTGGCGGCAGGCGCGGTAAAGTCGATCACCACATCGGCAGCCGAAATCGCCGCCTGTGCATCATCGCTGACCGTCACGCCGATGGCAGCACCGCCCATGGCCAGGCCGATGTCCTGTCCGACCCAGGCATGCCCGGGCCGTTCGATCGCGCCCACCAGCGCCAGCTTTTCTGACGCCTGCACCTGTGCGATCAACATCTGCCCCATGCGCCCGGACGCGCCGGTGATTGTGACCCCGGGAAGTTTTGCCATGATCTGCGCTCCTTTGCTCAGGCCGGTTTAGCCTGCATTCGCCGCCTTGGCAAAAGCCTTGCAACGTCTTAGATGGAGGGCATGTCCAGAAACAAGAGTCACGAGGGCGCAGGCCCGTCACAACGCCAATTGCGGGTCGGTGAAACCATTCGCCGGGCGCTGTCCGAGGTATTGGCGCGCGGCGATGTGCACGATACCGACCTCAACCGCATGTCGGTCACGGTGGGCGAGGTCAGAACCTCTCCCGATCTGAAGATTGCCACGGCCTATGTGCTGCCGCTGGGCGGCGAAGGTCAGGACGAGCTGATCAAGCTGCTGGCCCGCAACAAGGGCGAGCTGCGCAGGCAGGTGGCAAAAAAGCTGACGCTGAAGTTCGCCCCCGAACTGCGGTTTCGCCTGGACGAGACCTTTGACCAGATGGACGAGACCCGCCGCATGCTGAACCAGGAAGCGGTGCGCCGTGACGCCGATGCACCCGGCGATGCGCCCGGCCCGGACAGTGACGGATGAGATTGCTCCTGTGGCTTGGCCTGATGCTTGTGGCAGGCACTGCCCAGGCAACGGACTGCCGCAAGGAAAGCTATGGCGGGAATAAATATTCCATCTGCGAAGTGGACCTGACCAAAGAGCGGCTGGAGCTGTTCCTGACGGATGAGACCGGCAGCACCTACGGACATTTCGGAAACGTGGAAAAGGCCCTTGCTGCCAGGGGGCTTCACCTTGGCTTTGCAATGAATGCGGGCATGTACCACGAAAACCGCGCGCCGGTTGGCTATTACCTTGAGAATGGCCGCCAGCTGCAGGAGGTGATCAGCACCGATGGCCCCGGCAATTTCGGCCTGCTGCCGAACGGGATCTTCTGCATCCGCGACACCCGTGCCGACGTCATGGAAACAACCGCCTTTCTCAAGGCCAGGCCCGCCTGCCGGTCCGCGACCCAATCGGGTCCGATGCTGGTCATCGACGGCAAGCTGCATCCGCGTTTCCTGAAGAACAGCACGTCGCGCTATATCCGCAATGGCGTCGGCACCACGGCCGATGGCACGCGGGCAATCTTTGTGATTTCGGACAATACCGTCACCTTTCACGAATTCGGCACGTTTTTCCGGGACCGTCTGGGCCTGCCGAATGCGCTTTATTTCGATGGCAATGTATCGCGCCTGCGTGCGCCCGGTCTGGGCCGCGATGATGCGGGCTTTACCACGATCGGGCCCATCGTCGGCGTGGTCGAATCAGACTGAGCGTCTGTGCTGACGGGCGCCGCGGTGCCGGGGCGCAGATATCTGCTGGGCAGCGGTGGCGGCTGTCTGTATAGGCTCGCACGCGAAACAGAAGGGTGAGACATGGCGCGCAAACGCAAGGGCAGAGATATTTCCGGCTGGTTGGTCGTGGACAAACCGGCAGGTCCCACGTCGACCGCCGTTGTGAACAAGGTCCGCTGGGCGCTGGACGCAAGGAAGGCCGGGCACGCCGGTACGCTGGACCCGGAAGCCACGGGCGTGCTGGCGATTGCGCTGGGGGAAGCGACCAAGACGGTTCCCTATATTACCGACGCGCACAAGGCCTATGAGTTCACCGTCCGGCTGGGCATCGCCACGAACACAGATGACGCCGAGGGCGAAGAGCTGGGCAGATCCGATCTGCGCCCCGATGACGAGGCGATCAAGGCGGCGCTGGCGGATTTTATAGGCGACATCCAACAGGTGCCGCCGCAGTTTTCCGCCGTCAAGATCGACGGGCAACGCGCCTACAAGCGCGCGCGGGACGGGGAAGAGATGGAACTGGCGGCGCGGCCCCTGTTTGTGGAAAGCCTGTTGCTGACCGACCGGCCCGATGCCGATCATGTCACGCTAGAGATGGTTTGCGGCAAGGGCGGATACGTGCGGTCGATTGCCCGTGACCTGGGGCAGAAACTGGGCTGTCTTGGCCATGTCCGCAATCTGCGCCGGATCTGGTCCGGGCCCTTTGATGTGGCGGACGGTCTGTCCCTGGACCAGGTTACCGAAATGGCGCGCACGCCGGAACTGGACCAGCACCTGCAACCGCTTGAGATCGGGCTGGACGACCTGCCCGAGGTCAAGGCCACCGCCGAGGGGGCCACCCGGCTGCGCAATGGCAATCCCGGCATGGTAGTCGCGTCAGGCGTCGAATACGGCGATGAATGCTGGGCCTCTTTCGAGGGTCGGGCGGTTGCCGTGGGCCGGTTCAAGGCGGGCGAGCTGCACCCCTCGCGGGTGTTCAACCTGTCGCAGGACGGCGATGCGTAGGGCAGGTTGACCCAGCAGGCATGATCACCCGCAGCCATACCAAGGGCGACGCCCCCTCCACCGCGGTCTATTCCGACTGCGAGGCCTATCGCTACAGCCTGACGCGGGTCTGGGATGCGGCGGCCCTGAAGGTGATGTTCGTGATGCTGAACCCCTCCACGGCAACCGAAGTGCAGAACGATCCGACGGTGGAGCGCTGCGAGCGGCGCGCGCGGCACCTGGGCTATGGCGGGTTTCGGGTGACCAACATCTTTGCCTGGCGCGCCACCGACCCGCGGGACATGCGCGCGGCGGATGATCCGGTGGGGCCGGAAAACGATTCGGTGCTGGCCGAGGGCATGGTCTGGGCCGATCATGTCATCGCGGCATGGGGTGTCCACGGGGCACATCTGGACCGGGGACCGCAGGTGGCACGGATGCTTGGCGCCGGTACCGCGCCCCTGTTCCACCTGGGCCTGTCCAAGGCCGGGCACCCGCGCCATCCGCTCTACCTGCCCTATGCCCGGCAACCCGAGGAATGGCGTTGGAGTGCCGGGGCGATAGCGTCGCATTAACCAACTTTCCGGTTTGCTTTTGACCCGCTGGCCGTTCTCCCGGATGATCTCAGGGGGGTGGTGCGCGTTGCACCATCCCCTGATTTGATGGTGTGTACCGATGATGTTTCTTGCGGGTTTGATGGGTTTGATGGCGGTCAGCGCCGTTGTTTACGTGGACATCGGCGCCCGGGATTCCGATACCGACGAGGATATCCTGTCGGAGACAGGTGGGAACGATATCCTTTCGCAGACAGGTGGAGACGATATCCTGTCCGGAACGGAGGGTGCCGATACGCTGATCGGCGGCGATGGCGGCGACCAGATCGGCGGATACGGCGGCGACGATATCCTCGACGGGGGCGCAGGCAATGACGATCTGCACGGCGCGGGCGGTAACGACACGCTGGAGGGGGGCATCGGCGATGACACCCTGCATGGCGAAGACGGCGATGACGACCTTTTCGGCGGCGCTGCGGATGACCAGCTTGCCGGACACAACGATGATGACGTGATCCATGGCAACGCAGGCAATGACAGCCTGCAAGGCTCTGCCGGCGATGACCGGCTGTTCGGCGGGGCGGGTGACGATGCGCTGATGGGGGGCCTGGATGACGATGCCCTGCATGGCGGTGCGGGCAGTGATACCCTGTTTGGCGGCTGGGGCGACGACACGCTCTCGGGCATTGCGGATGGCACCCCGGCACCGGGAACCGGCGACAGCGATGACGGCGACTATCTGAACGGTGGCGGCGGTGATGACCTGATTATCGCCGGTCAGGGCGATATCGTCACTGCCGGAGAGGGGGCGGACCAGATCGTTCTGGGCGACTGGATCGGAAGCGGCGGGCCGGCGGAGGTGCTGGATTTCGAACCGCAGGAGGATTCCCTGCTGTTTGTCTGGGACGACAGCGGTGACGGGGCAGAGGAACCGCAGATTTCCGTGGTCCGGAACCCGGAGGATGAAAGCCAGCTTCAGATCGTCATGGGCAGCCAGGTGATGGCGACATTGCAGGGCAACAGCCTGCTGGAGGCCGCCGATATCTCGCTGATCCCGCTGAGCACCGCGCAGGGTCTGGGGTTCCTTGATTAGGGACGGACAGCCCCAACACAGCAGCCAGCGAATAACCCTTTGCCAAAGCCCGGGGATTTTCATATACGCCCCCATCGGCCCCGAATCTGATTCAGGGTCGAATTCTCCATGGGCCTGTGCTGGACGACATCCCGGCCTGCGCCATTCCGATTAACCCTTTCTCAAGAAGGAGCCCCCGATGTCGATTACTGCAGAAGAAAAGACACGCCTGATCAAGGAATTCGGTACTTCGGAAGGCGACACAGGTTCGCCCGAAGTACAGGTTGCCGTGCTCAGCTCGCGTATTGCAACGCTGACAGAGCACTTCAAGACCCACAAGAAAGACAACCACGGCCGCCGTGGTCTGCTCAAGATGGTGGCAACACGCCGCAAACTTCTGGACTATGTCAAAAGCAAGGATGAGGCCCGTTATCAGGACCTGATCCAACGTCTGGGCCTGCGCCGCTAAGCCTGACCGCTTTACAAAAAGACTAGGCCGCGCTCTGGAAGCAGGGGGCGGCTTTTTCATGTCTGGCAGGCATTCTCAATCGCGGCATTGATCAGACCGATTGAATATGATTAGCACCCCGGATGCGATCCGCACTAGACCACATGCAGGCCCAAAAATGACATCCAGACCAGCGATCCGCCACATCGTTTTCTTCAGCGCAAAAGAAAAATCGGATATTCCCGCCATCGTGGCCGGGCTAAAAATGCTTGGCGATATTCCCCATAGTCAGTTTTTTGAGGTCCGGGAGAACATCCAGAACGACGCATTGTCCGGCGAGGTGGACGTCATTGTCTATGCCGAGTTCGAAAGCGTCGAAAAGCTGACGGCCTATAAAGCGGACCCGATCTACCAGGAATCGATCAGGGTTGTCAGACCGCTTCGCGATATGCGCATTGCCGCCGACTTTTGACCCAATTGCGGTTCAGCACCTGCATCAAAGATAACAAATGAAAACCGCACGCGTTGTCTTTGACCACGGCCCACTTCCGGACGGCACCCTGTTTGCCGCGCCCCGTCACATCATCATCGCAGACCAGCCATCAGACGTGCCCGCGGCACTGGCCGCGCTTGAGGATGCGCAGGCCGGGGGCCATTGGCTCGCGGGCTACGCCACTTATGAACTGGGCTATCTTTTGTCGCCAAAACTGCGGGATTTCCTGCCAACCCGCCGCAAAACGCCGCTTTTGCAATTCGGGGTTTTCGATGCGCCACAGCCAAGCCGGTTAGCAGCGGCAAAGGCCCCTGCGACGCTGAGCATCCCGGCACCGGACTGGCAGCGCGACGACTATGTCGCGGCCTTCGACAAGGTGCATGATTTCATCTGCCGGGGTGACATTTATCAGGCCAATCTGACTTTTCCGATGACCGCGCAGCGGACCGGCACGGTTGACGGGCTCTACGCGGCTTTGCGCGCGAAACAAGCGGCGCCATTTGGCGCATTGGTTGATCTGGGCGGTCCTGTCCTGCTGTCGCGTTCTCCGGAGCTTTTCTTTCATCTTGATCCACGCGGGAAAATGACCGCCCGCCCGATGAAAGGCACGGCACCGCGCGGCGCATCGCAGGACGCGGACGAAAAGCAGAAGGACTGGCTTCGGTCCTCAGAGAAAAACCAGGCCGAAAACCTGATGATCGTCGACCTTCTGCGCAATGACATGAGCCGTATTTCGCAAATTGGCACTGTAGAAGTGCCCAGGCTTTTTGCCATCGAAACCTATCAGACGCTGCACCAGATGACCTCTACCATCACCGCGCAGATCAGATCCGGCACAACCATATCGGAAATTTTCGAAGCGCTGTTTCCCTGTGGTTCCATCACGGGCGCACCAAAAATCCGCGCGATGCAGATACTTGCCACGCTCGAACCGAAGGCGCGGGATGCCTATTGCGGTGCCATCGGGTGGATCGCCCCGGATGGTGCGATGTCTTTTGGCGTCGCAATCCGCACGTTGATCTGTGGCCCCGACAATCGCGTCACGCTGAATGTTGGCGGCGGGGTCGTCTATGACAGCACCGCAGATGACGAATACGCCGAAGCCTTGCTGAAGGCACGCTTTGCCGTGCTCGGATAGGCTCCGTAGACGGAGTCCAGCGCATTGATCCGAAGCGCGGAGCGAACTTCAGATTCTGTCCGGGTGGCCAGAACTCATTGATCCAATGCCTTCCCATCCCCTTTGAAACACTGTATGCCCGCGCAATCTGAAAGCCGGCGCCCGGACTCCAGCGCCTGATAAAGAAGATACCGGAGTCAGAGGGAATGCGCCCTCTATGCAAAGGCCCGCGGGCCAACACAGGAAACGTAGATGTTTAACGTAACGACGAAATCAATGCAGTGGGGCGAAGAAACGCTCACACTCGAAACAGGAAAAGTGGCCCGTCAGGCGGATGGGTCGGTGATTGCCACACTGGGCGAAACCAGCGTGATGGCCAACGTGACATATGCACGTCAGCAAAAACCCGGTCAGGATTTCTTTCCTTTGACCGTCCACTACCAGGAAAAATACTATGCCGCCGGCAAGGTGCCGGGTGGCTTCTTCAAGCGCGAAGCGCGCCCGACCGAAAAAGAAACGCTGACAGCGCGCCTGATCGACCGTCCGATCCGCCCGCTTTTCGTCCCCGGGTTCAAGAACGAAGTGCTGGTGATGTGCACCGTGCTGAGCCACGATCTGGTCAATGATCCCGATATGGTCGCAATGATCGCGGCCTCTGCCGCGCTGACCATTTCCGGCGCGCCCTTCATGGGTCCGATCGCCGGTTGCCGCGTCGGTTTCGAGGATGGCGAATACATCCTGAACCCCACTGTGGACGACATGCAGGACCTGCGCCTGAACCCCGAACAGCGCCTCGACCTGGTGGTTGCCGGGACCAAGGATGCGGTCATGATGGTCGAATCCGAAGCCTATGAGCTGTCCGAAGAGGAAATGCTTGGTGCGGTGAAATTTGCCCATGACAGCATTCAGCCGGTGATCGACCTGATCATCGACCTGGCAGAAGAATCGGCGAAAGAGCCCTTCGACTTCCAGCCGGTCGATTATTCCGAGCTGTCGGCAGCCGTGAAGAAAGCGGGCGAGAAAGACATGCGCGCCGCCTTTGCCATCGCCGACAAGCAGGAGCGGACAGCCGCCGTTTCAGCGGCCCGCGACAAGATCAAGGAAAGCCTGAGCGAAGAGCAGCTTGAGGATCCCAACCTGGGTTCCGCACTGAAAAAGCTCGAAGCCTCCATCCTGCGCGGCGATGTGGTCAAGACCGGCAAGCGTATCGACGGCCGCAAGACCGACGAGATCCGCGACATCGTGGCCGAGACAGGCATCCTGCCCCGGACCCACGGTTCGGCGCTGTTCACCCGGGGTGAAACCCAAGGTCTGGTCGTGACCACGCTGGGCACCGGCGATGACGAACAATTCATCGACGCGCTGCACGGCAACTTCAAATCCAACTTCCTGCTGCACTACAACTTCCCCCCCTATTCGGTTGGTGAAGTTGGTCGCGTCGCAGGCCCGGGCCGTCGCGAGATTGGCCATGGCAAGCTGGCATGGCGTGCGTTGCAGGCGGTTCTGCCCGCGGCAACGGATTTCCCCTACACCATCCGCGTTGTCTCGGAGATCACTGAATCCAACGGTTCATCCTCCATGGCTTCCGTCTGCGGTGGCTCCCTGTCCATGATGGATGCAGGCGTGCCGCTGAAATCGGCGGTGGCCGGCGTGGCCATGGGTCTGATCCTGGAAGAAGACGGATCCTATGCGATCCTCTCCGACATCCTGGGTGACGAAGACCACCTTGGCGACATGGACTTCAAGGTGGCCGGGACCGAAGCGGGCATCACCTCGCTTCAGATGGACATCAAGATTGCGGGCATCACGCCCGAGATCATGGAGAAAGCCCTCGCGCAGGCGAAAGAAGGCCGTATCCACATCCTGGGCGAAATGAACAAGGCACTGTCAGGTGCGGCGGACTTCTCCGTTCACGCACCGCGCATCGAAACCATGCAGATCCCGACGGACAAAATCCGTGAGGTCATTGGTTCCGGCGGCAAGGTCATCCGCGAGATCGTGGAAGTGTCGGGCGCCAAGGTCGACATCAACGACGAAGGCATCATCAAGATCGCAAGCCCCAACGGCGACGCGATCAAGAAAGCCTACGACATGATCCACTCCATCGTCGCAGAGCCGGAAGAAGGCGCGGTCTACACCGGTACGGTCGTCAAGATCGTGGACTTCGGTGCTTTCGTGAACTTCTTTGGTAAGCGCGATGGCCTGGTGCATGTGTCCCAGATCGAGAACCGCCGCCTGAACCATCCGTCGGATGTGCTGAAGGAAGGCCAGGAAGTGAAAGTGAAACTTCTGGGCTTTGACGACCGCGGCAAGGTGCGCTTGTCGATGAAGGTTGTCGATCAGGAAACCGGCGAAGAAGTGAAGAAAGAGGAAAAGGTCGAGGATTGATCCTCGGCTCCTTTCCGGACCCATCTGGGCTCCCGCGCGCTGCGCGGGGGCCTTTTGCTTTGGGCCGGGGCGCGGCACCAGGTCGGGATTTCCGCAATTGCCCTCCGGCGCGGGCGGGTTATGTTGAGCCCAAACAGCTGTCGCGCCTGAGGAGACCCGGATGCCATTGATGAACCGCCGCACCCTTTTGATCACCGGTGCTGCCGCACTGGTCGCCACGCCCGCAATCTCCGCAACCGGGGAATATCAGATACCGGACCACCAGAAGGCCAGGATCGTGCGTATCCGGGACGGCTTTGCACCCGGTGAAATTCATGTCGATCCGGGGCAATTCGCGCTCTACTGGACATTGGAGGGGGGCAAGGCCGTCCGCTATCCGGTGGGGATCGGCAAGGAGGGGCGCTATTATTCCGGCACCTTCCGGGTGGGACGCAAGGCAGAATGGCCGCGCTGGACGCCGACCAAGAACATGATCCGCCGGGAGCCGCATATCTATGCCAAACACGCCGCCGGGATGCCGGGTGGCGGGCCCAACCCGCTGGGGGCGCGTGCGCTTTATCTCTACAAGGGCAACCGGGATTCCCTGCTGCGCATTCATGGCACGCCGCAGCCGGAAAACGTCGGCCGCGCCGTGTCGAACGGCTGCGTGCGCATGATCAACGCCCATGTCATCGACCTGGCCAACCGCGTGCCGAATGGTGCCCGCGTTGTCCTGCACTAGTATTGCGGAAACGAAATATGCATCATTTCCTCCTGCGCCCGGATCGCTTGCGATCCGGTTCGCACCCGACCCCGCCCCCCAGGGCGGGTGCGAAATTCCGACCTCGCAAGATGCTGAGAAGTATGGAAAAATGGAAATGCCTCGCAAAATGGAAGGCCGCCCTCGGGGTCGGGTGCGAACCTGCCGTTGAGAGTGGCATTCAATGAGCCGAACTTTGATTCCGGGTGACTAGGTCGTGTTGACATTCATTTTCACCCACCCGCGCAAGACAGGGCCTGACAGATGCGATCCCTGATCATCCATATGCCCGGACCGGGCGCGCGGGCAGAGAATGTCGCGCGGCTCATGGGCGTCCTGCCGGGGGCCGAGGTCATGCCCGCGGTTAACGGCCAGGAGGCGCTACAAAGCGGCGCGGCGGATGTGCTGGACGGCAACTGCCACGCCCCGCCCTATCCTTTTGCCATGGGCCCGGGCGAGGTGGGCTGTTTCCTGAGCCACCGCAAATGCTGGCAGGAGATCGCAGTGGGGCCGGACCCCTTTGTCCTGATCGCCGAGGATGATCTGGTGATTGACCCGGCACCCTGGGACAGGGCCATGGCCCTTGTGGCGGCACATGCGGGTGTGGAGAGCTTTATCCGCCTGCCCGCAAAGGACCGCGAACACAGGCAGGTCGTGCTGGCCGAGGATGGCGGTGCCGCGCTGTTTCTGCCCCGTGTGATCGGGCTGCAGACCGTCTGTCAGGTTGTCGGCAGGGGAGCGGCACGGCGGTTGCTGGCGGCGACGGAACGGCAGGACCGTCCGGTGGATACAACGCTGCAGATGCATTGGGTCACCGGCCAGCCGATACATACGATCTGGCCAAGCGGCGTGGGCGAAATGCCGGGCGCTTCGACCATCCAGAAGAAGACCCGCGCCAGCGGCAAGCTGATGCGGGAAATCAGACGCGCGATCTATCGGACACGGATCAGGGCGAGACCGCAGCAGGGCTGACAGCAGCGCCGCAAGGCCGCGTCACGACAGCGCATCCTTGAATTTGAGAAACGCAGGATCCTGCATCACGCGGGCGTTCATCGCGTCGCGCAGCGCACCGATGGATTTATGCGGTCGCATGACCACTTCGAAATGGGCAATCAACCCGTCATCGCCCAGCGTGATCAGATCGACACCCACGGCGTCAAACTCGCCGATCTTGCACTGAAACTCCAGCGCCCAGTCGTTGCCCGCGCCCATCACCCGGCGATAGCGGAAATCGCTGAACACCTGCCCGACATGGCCCAGCACCGCCGCAACAGCGTCGCGGCCCGTCCAGGTCTTCCAATAGGTGGGGGGAAGGAAAGTCACATCAGCCGCCAGAATCGGCGCGATCGCAGTATGGTCGCCCGAGGCGACGACAGATTGCATTTTTTCGATGGTGGGGTGCATGGGGGCCTCATTTGCGCTGGTGGCTTGAAAACCCACCCTACATCTGAGACGGGAAGGGATGGAAACGGAATATGACCCGCCGCAGGATCCGCTGGTGATCCTGCATGAAGATGCCGAAGTGCTGCTGGTGGACAAACCCAGCGGCCTGCTCAGCGTGCCGGGCAAGGGCCCGCATCTGGCCGACTGCCTGCTGACCCGCGTTCAGCAGGTCTTCCCCGGGGCGCTGCTGGTGCACCGGCTGGACCGGGATACATCCGGTGTGATGATCTTTGCCATGACACCCTATGCGCAGCGGCACCTTGGCCTGCAATTCGAAAAGCGGATGACGCGCAAGACCTATGTCGCGCGGGTCTGGGGCGTGCCGGCGGAACCTGCCGGCACCATCGACCTGCCGCTGATCGTCGATTGGCCGAACCGCCCGCTGCAAAAGGTCTGCCATGACACCGGCAAACCCGCGCAGACAGACTGGAAACGGATCAAGGATGAGGGCGACACCGCCCGTGTGCGGATGTTCCCCAGAACCGGGCGCAGCCACCAGTTGCGGGTCCATATGCTGAGCATCGGGCATCCGATCCTGGGTGACCCGTTTTATGCCACGGGTCCGGCACGGGATTATCCCCGGCTGATGCTGCATTCGGAGGAACTGCGGTTCAATCATCCGCAGGGCGGGCGGTCGACGAAAATAAGGTCGAAAGCGCCTTTCTAGGTCGTGTTGACATTCAGTGTCGCGCGGGTGGGCGACAATGAATGTCAACACGACCTAGGGGCGGCGGGGAGCCGAATTTTTCGAAAAATTCGGACCGGAGTTTTTGAAAACTCCGGGGCGTCAGCCGATGGCAATCCAATCCTCGGGCAGGATGTCAGGGTTGCGCTGGTGGTCATTGGCAAACCAGCGGGCCGGGGCGGCCACGCGGCGGCCCTCATGGGCATTCAGCCATGCGGACCACCAGCTGAAGGTGGAATTGGCGATCACATTGTGCTGGCACAGCGACATCAGCCGCATGTCCTCATGGGCGGTCTCGCGCCCGTTCAGGTCCACCACCACCTTGTCGAAGGGCACTGCCAGGTTGTCGCGCGCCCAGCCCGGATCATCGGAAAAGACAAAGACTGTCGCTGCCTCCGGCAACCCCTGTGTCACCGCGGCCAGCGCCGCGTCGTAATAGGCCTGATCACAGACCGCCGTTGCCCCCAGCGCCACGTAATCGCCGCGCCGCACATGCAGCGCTACCGAGGGCCCCGCCGCGATCTGCCGGGCCATGTCGGCGTTCTCGGGCGACATGGGCGGCACCATCGTGAAGACATTGCGCAGGTGGTCCCTGATCCCGGCAAAGTACTTTTCGCTCTGCCAATACCCGTGCAGATAGCTTTCATCGCCCCAGTCTTCGAAAGCCGGATCATAGCCCAGCCCCTTTTCCCGGCGCAGGCGGGGTGACCGGCCCAGAAGCCGCCAGATGGCATAGGCCAGCCGCCTGCGGTCCTGATCGGGGGGCAGTTGCGCGGGGGCGACCACCGGCAGGTCGAAAATCTCGGTCAGGTTGCCCTGCCCCTTGGCCGCCGCCCGGCGCGGGTCGAGCGCCACCGGCACCCCCAGACGCGCCGCCAGCTGCGCGGCGGCCGCATATTGGAACATCTGGTTGCCGAGGAATCCGTGCAGGCGGGTATAGATCATGGTTACCTTTCACCATTGCTTCCCAGCTTTCTATGATAAAGATTGCGCCCTGCGCCAGATGCAAAGGAACCGCCGCATGTCGATCTCAAGCGAGTTGCACAAGATGTGGAAACTGGCCACCAACCCCGAGTTTCGCGCCTACAAGCGCATGGTCCGGGAATTCTACGCCGTGCATGGGCGCGGCACGCCTGAACGTTACGACGGGATGAAACCCGGCGATACCGTGCTGGACGTCGGCGGATACAAGGGCGACTGGGCACAGCGGATGACCGCGCTTTACGGTGTGAAGGTCCATTGTTTCGAACCCCACCCGAGGTTCATCCGCCACCTGCAGGATCGTTTTGCAGGACGCAAGGATGTCACCGTCGAAGGCTATGCCATGGGGGCTTCCGCCGGGGTGCTGGACCTCTCCGACGATGAAAACGCATCCTCCGCACTGGTCGCCTCCGGCAACCCGGTGCAGGGCGAGGTGCGCCCGGTGGCAGAGGTCTTTGACGCGCTGGGGCTGGACCGCGTGGCCTGCATCAAGATGAACATCGAGGGCGGGGAATACGATCTGCTGCCCGCCCTGATCGACACCGGCCTGATGGCACGGGTGGACAGGCTGACCGTGCAGTTCCACCGCTATTCACCCGCGCAGGACGGTGAAAGAGACGCCATCCGCGAGGGTCTGGCACGGACCCACGAATGCGTCTGGGCATATCCCTTCCTCTGGGAAGAATGGAAGCGCAAAGCAGGCTGAACCGGCGTCCCCCGGCGGCGCTGCGCCTCAGGCAGTCATGGGCGTGAAAGGAAAAGGGCCACCCGAAGGCGGCCCTGTCCGATCGCCCGTCGTGGCACTGCCTATTCGGCAGCCCAGCCCGAGACGGCCTTGATCTCGGTGAAATCCTCGATCCCGTAGATGCCGCCTTCGCGGCCGTTGCCGGAGCGTTTCATCCCGCCGAAGGGGGAACCCGCCGCGCGGCCCTGGCCGTTCATCTCGACCATGCCGGACCGCAACCGGCGTGCCAGCCTGTTGCGGCGCGTGCCATCGGAGCTCTGGACATAGTTGGTCAGCCCATAGACCGTGTCATTGGCGATCTCGACGGCCTGTTCCTCGGTGTCGAATTTCATGATCGACAGGACCGGGCCAAAGATTTCCTCACGCGCGATGGTCATGTCGGGCGTGACATCGGCAAAGACCGTCGGTTTGACAAAGAAGCCGCGGTTCAGCCCGTCCGGCCGGCCTGTGCCACCGGCGACCAGACGCGCGCCCTCGTCGATGCCCTTCTGGATCAGGTCCTGGATCTTGTTGAACTGCACCTCGTTCACCACCGGGCCGATGTGCCGGCCTTCTTCGGATGCCGGGCCAACGGTGATCTTGCTGGCAACTTCACCGGCTTCTTCCACGGTCTTGTCATAGATGCTCGCCTCGACCAGCATCCGGCTGGGCGCGTTGCAGGACTGGCCGGTGTTCTGCATCATGTGCATCACACCGCGTTTGACGGCCTTTTCATCCGCATCTGCAAAGATGATATTGGCACCCTTGCCACCCAGTTCCAGGTGGACTTTCTTGAGCGTGTCTGCCGCATTCTTGGAAATCGCGGTGCCCGCGCGGGTCGAACCGGTGAAGCTCACCATGTCCACATCCTCGTGCGCCGAAAGCTGGCTGCCGACGCCGACGCCGTCACCGTTGACCAGGTTGAAGACGCCTTTGGGGAAACCGGCCTCATGCATCAGCTCGGCAAAGATCATCGCATCAATCGGGCTTTCCTCGGAGGGTTTCAGCACCATGGTGCAGCCCGCGACCACGGCGGCGCCGACTTTCAGGGTGATCTGGTTCATCGGCCAGTTCCAGGGCGTGATCAGCGCGGCCACGCCGACCGCCTCGCGGATGATGCGGTCATTCGGGGCGTGATCGCCCAGCGGCGCCTCGAAGTGGAACTCCTTTGCGGCCTTGATGAAGTTGCTCAGGTGCCAGGTGCCTGCGCCGACCTGACTGGCCCGCGACATCTCGATGGGCGCGCCCATTTCGGTGCTCATGGCCTTTGCAAGGTCTTCGGCGCGGGTCTTGTAGACCTCCAGCAGCTTTTCCAGCAGGGCGATGCGTTCGGCCGGCGATGTGGCCATCCAGCCCGGCAGGGCAGCCTTTGCAGCGGCGACGGCCTTGTCGGTGTCTTCCTGACCACCCAGCGAGATCACCGCGCAGGGTTCTTCGGTGGACGGATCGATAACGGCGTAATCATTGGCCTTGGCGGGGGCGACCCATTGACCGTTGATATAGAACTCACGTTTCTCCAGCATTGGAAAACTCCTCGTTGTTATGACGGGGCAGAGCACTGGCCCTGTCCGGTTTGGCGCCACTTTGTCAGGGCGCGCGGGGTGCTGCAAGAGAGGGGATGGAATGTCGCGGATTAATCCTTACGTTATGGAAAAGTAGAAGACAGACCCGGAGGACAACATGGGCTTGCGCATTAACGACACGATTCCCGATCTGACCGTCGAAACCGATCAGGGCAGCATCTCTCTGCACGATTTTGTCGGTGACAACTGGATGATCCTGTTTTCCCACCCCAAGGATTTCACCCCCGTCTGCACCACCGAATTCGGTGCCGTGGCCCAATTGGCCGACGAATGGGAGAAACGCGGCACCAAGGTGCTGGGGGTCAGCGTCGACGGGGTCGAGGACCACAAGAAATGGAAGGGCGACATCGAGAAGGTCGCCGGGGCAAAGGCGGGCTTCCCGATCATTGCGGATGACGGGCTTGCGGTGTCCAAGGCTTTCGACATGCTGCCTGCCGAAGCCTATCTGCCCGATGGCCGCACCCCGGCGGACAGCGCCACGGTGCGCTCTGTCTTTATCATCGGGCCGGACAAGAAGCTGAAACTCTCGATGACCTATCCGATGACCGTGGGGCGCAACTTTGCCGAAGTGCTGCGCGCGCTGGACGGGCTGCAGACCTCCACCGGGCAGGGTGTTGCCACACCGGCGAACTGGAATGTGGGCGATGACGTGATCATCCCTGCCACCGTGTCCGACGCCGACGCCAAGGCCCGGTTCGGTGAATTCACCACCGTTCTGCCTTACCTGAGGACCGCCAAGCTGCCCAACGCCTGACCGGGTTCTTGATCACCGGAACGACGAACTTCTTTGACAGGATGCAGCGGGTTCTCTGCATCCTGTCAAAGGGTCGCGCCACGCGACATTGACACTGTCTTCTCGCATTTCTGACCCAGACCGGACTTTGACGCGAGGTGTGGGTCAAGGTCCGGCGATGCGGACGAAGCTTCCGTGCCATTGGTGCGGTGCATACCACCAAGCGCCTCCGCCCGGCGCAAGCCGGGCATCGCCCGACCTCCCCCAGGAGGGCGATTTTGCACGCTCTACCAAGCCATGACCGGCTCGCGGGTTGCGACGCTACGCACCTCACATATGTTTGAAACGCCCTCCAGGTCGGGCGATACCCGGCTTGCGCTTCACGACAGGTTGGCCTCCCTCCCGCCCGTCGCCGCGATCTGCGCGAAGGTCCGAGTATGCAGCAAAAACCTGAACCGGCCCTGACCCCTGCCACCGGTCAGCCCGCTTTCGCCGCCCGCATCTGCCGCAGCATGGCGGTGGAATAGATCACCAGCGCGAGCCAGATCATCGGAAAGGCAATCGCGCGGGCGCGGCCAAAGGGTTCTTCGAACACCAGCACGGCACAGAGAAAGATCATCGTCGGCGCGATATATTGCAGGATGCCGATGGTGGACAGCCGCAACAGCTTGGCCCCGTTGGCATAGATCATCAGCGGCACCGCCGTGATGACCCCGCAGCCAAGCAGCAGCCAGAAATCGCGCCCCCCGTCGAAATGGAAATGCGCTTCGCCCGTGGTGGCGAGGTAGCCCAGGTATCCCGCTGCCGGGACGATCAGGATCAGCACCTCCAGCAGAAAACCCTGATTGGGACCGATGGGCAGGCTCTTCTTGCACAGGGCATAAAAACCCCAGGAGATCGTCAGCCCCAATGCGGCCCAGGGCATCCGCCCCGCATCGACCGCCAGCACCAGCACCGCGCAGGCGGCAAGGGCAATGGCCACCATCTGCGCGGCGTTCAGACGTTCGCCCAAGAGCACCGCCGCCAGGAAGATGCTGAACAGCGGGTTGATGTAATACCCCAGCGCCGCATCCAGTGCATGGCCCGAGTTGATGGCCCAGACATAGATGCCCCAGTTGATCGAGATCAGGGCCGCCGTCACGCAGCCCATGCCCAGCATCCGGGGCGACCTCAGCGCCTCGCGCAGCGCGTCGGTGCGGCGCAGGACGATCAGCACGGCGGCGGCAATCGGCAATGACCACAACACCCGATGCGCCACGATCTCTGCCGCCGGGATATGTGACAGCAGTTTCATGTAAAGCGGCAGAAACCCCCACAGACCATAGGCTGTAATGGCAAAGACAAGGCCCAGGGGCGTGTCTTCGTTTGTGGCGGGGGGCGGCAGGCTGTCGGGGTTGCGCATCGGTAACGGTCCTTTGCTCCAAGGGGTAGGCAACCTGCCGGGCAGAGGGAAGGCTAATTTTGTACCCGTTACATTTTCGCGCGCGCAGCCGCCGGGTCATACATCGGCTTCAGCGATGCCTCCGCCCTGACCCGGGTGCCCGCCACGTCGATCTCATAGGTGGAGGCCAGCAGATCAGCCGGTGTTTCACCGGCACAGGGAACATAGCCCATGCCCATCGCGCCGCCCAGCGCGTGGCCATAGGCGCCGGAACTCAGGAAACCGACGATCTTGCCGTCCCGCAGCACCGGCTCATTGTGGTAAAGCAGCGGTTCGGGGTCGGTCAGGCGGAATTGCATCATCCGCCGGTCCAGCCCCGCCTCGCGCTTGCGCAGCACGGCGTCGCGGCCGATGAAACCTGGCTTGTCGGTTTTCACGGCAAAGCCCAGTCCCGCCTCCAGCACATGATCCTCGGATGTGATGTCATGTCCAAAGTGGCGGAACCCCTTTTCGATCCGGCAACTGTCCATCATATGCATGCCGCAGAGGCACAGGCCCATCGGTTGTCCCGCCGCGTGCAACGTCTCGAAAACATGGGCGGCCATGTCGGCGCTGACATAGATTTCCCAGCCCAGCTCGCCCACATAGCTCACCCGGTGCACCCGGGCGCGCCCCATGCCAATTTCAATCTCCTGGGCGGTGCCAAAGGGGTTCACCACGTTGGAAAAGTCGTTCGGTGATACCGCCTGCATCAGGTCACGCGCACGCGGGCCCATCACGGCAAGCACCCCCTCGCCCGCCGTCACATCGGTGATCACCACGTTGAAATCGCCCTGATGGCGGCGCATCCATGTTTCATCCGCCAGCCGTGTCGCGGCGGGGGTCACCACCAGATAGGCGCTTTCCGACAGGCGGGTGGCGGTCACATCCGCCTCGATCCCGCCCCTTGGGTTCAGGAACTGGGTATAGACGATCCGGCCCGCCGGCACGTCAAACTGACCGCCGCCGATGTGGTTGAGGAAGGCCGTGGCATCGCGCCCCTCGACCCGGATCTTGCCGAAGGAGGACATGTCGTACATGCCGAGATTCCCGCGCACCGCCATATGTTCGGCAGCCACGTTGTCAAAGAAGTTCTGCCGCTTCCAGCTGTAGCGATAGGTGCGGTCCTGCCCCGGTTCGGCGAACCAGTTGGCGCGCTCCCAGCCGGCCAGTTCGCCCATGACCGCGCCGCACGCCAGCAGATGGGCATGAAACGGGGTCCGCCGCACGCCGCGCGCGGTAGCCTTTTGCCGGTAGGGGTAGTGATCGGCATATAGCAGGCCCAGCGTTTCGGTGGACCGTTCTGCCAGGTAACGGCGGTTGCCCTGAAACGGCTGCATCCGGCTGATATCGACATCACCGAGGTCGAAGGGTTTTTCGCCCGCGTCCATCCATTGCGCCAGGGCCATGCCCGCACCGCCCGCCGACTGGATCCCGATGGAGTTGAACCCCGCAGCGACCCAGACATTGTCCATCTCCGGCGCAAGGCCAAGGTGATAGGCGTCGTCGGGGGTAAAACTTTCCGGCCCGTTGAAAAACGTATGTATCCCCGCCTCCGCCAGCATCGGCATGCGGTTCACCGCCGCTTCGAGGATCGGCTCGAAATGGTCGAAATCCTCGGGCAGCTGGTCAAACTCGAAATCCGCCGGGATGCCGTCCAGCGCCCAGGGTTTGGCTGTGGGTTCAAAGGCACCCAGCAGGATCTTGCCCGCGTCTTCCTTGTAATAGGCGCATTCGTCCGGCACCCGCAGCACAGGCAGCTGGGTGAGGCCCGCAATCGCCTCCGTCACGATGTAGAAATGTTCGCAGGCCTGCAGCGGGACGTTCACGCCCAGCATCTGCCCCACCTCGCGGCCCCACATGCCGGCGCAGTTCACGACCATCTCGCAGGCGATATGCCCGCTGTCGCCGTCCTGCGCCCAATCGACACCGGTGATGCGGCGGCCCTGCCGGGTCACGCCGATGGCGCGGGTCCGCTCGAAGATCTGCCCGCCGCGCTGCCGCGCCCCCTTTGCCAGGGCCAGCGCGATATTGGCCGGGTCGCCCTGCCCGTCCTTGTCGAGGTATACCGCCCCCGTGACGTCCCCGATGTTGAGGTGCGGATATTTCTGCTTCACCTCCGCCGCGCTGATCTCCTCCACGTCCACGCCAAAGGCGCGGGCCATGGCCGCCTGACGGTAGATTTCCTCGCGGCGCTCACCGGTCAGGGCGACGGTGATGGAACCGCAGCGCTTGAACCCCGTGGCAACACCGGTTTCCTCCTGCAGGCTGCCGTAAAGCTCCTGCGAATATTTCGCGAGCTTTGTCATATTGGCACTGGCGCGCAGCTGGGCGATCAGCCCCGCCGCGTGCCAGGTGGTGCCCGAGGTGAGCTGCTTGCGCTCCAGCAGCACCACGTCCTGCCACCCCAGCTTGGTCAGGTGGTAGGCGACAGAGCAGCCGATAACGCCGCCCCCGATTATGACGACGCGGGCGTGGCGGGGTATGGCGTTCATATCAGGCGACCTCAGACGATGGCATGACCCGCCGCGCGCAGGCGGCGGGCGATTTCGGCAATATGGGCGGGGCTGACTTCGCAACAGCCGCCGACAATGGTTGCCCCGGCATCGACCCAGCGCATGACATGATCCGCATAGCGTTCCGGCGTGAGATCGCGGCGCATGGTCAGGCTGTCCACGGTCGGCTTGTCCGCCAGGAACCCCTCCGTGATCCGCTCGAAACCATTGGCGTAACCCCCGAAGGGCAAGCCGGATTGCGCCAGTACCGGTATCGCAGCCGCAATCGCCTCGGGCACCGAGCAATTGACAAGCACCGCCTGCGCCTGCGCCCGTGCAAGCGGCAGCACCTCTGACAGCGCTTCGCCGGAGCGGAGCCTGCTGCCGTCCTGGTCATCGACCGTCAGGGCCAGCCACAGGGGCCTGCCCGCTGTGGCCGCCCCTTTCAGGACACTCTCTGCATGGGTCACCGAGGCGACGGTTTCACAGATCAGCAGATCGCAGTCCTGCGCCAGCAGCCCGGCAATCTCGGCATAATGCACCGCACCCGCCGCTGCCTCAGGATGCAGGTCAGGCCGGTAGGAGGCCATCAGCGGCCCGATGCTGCCCGCGATCCGGGGCACGCCACTGGCCCGCGCTTCTGCCAGCGCCAGCCTGTGCAACTCCTCGAACCGGTCTTCCAGCGGGGTGCCCGCCAGCCTGTCGCGGTGGATGGCATAGGTATTGGCGGTGGCCAGCGTCGCCCCGGCCCGGGTGAAATCGCGGTGGACACCGGCCACCATGCCGGGATTGTCGATCATCACCTGGGTGGACCACAAGGGCGTCGGGTTGTCGCCCGCGCGGTGGATCAGCTCCTGGCCCATGCCGCCATCGAGAAGGGTGATATCGCTCATTGCCGCGCCTCGGCGCTCAGGTCGCGGCTGGCCAGCAGGGCCGCGGCGGCGATCATCAGCGCGCCGGAAATCCGGTTCACCCAGTCCCCGCTGAGCGCGCGCAGGCGCCCCAGTGTCCGTGTCGCGGTCCAGCCCCACAGCAGCAGCACCGCACCATCGACCAGCAGATAGGTGATCCCGAGGATCAGCAGCTGCGGCAGGACGGCCTGTGCCGGGTCGATGAACTGCGGGAAAAGCGCGCCAAAGAAGACCACCGCATAGGGGTTGGCGGAAGAGGTGAGGAACCCCTGCCGGAACAGGATGCCGGTGCGGGCGTCACGGGCCGCACCCGGCGCCGCCGCACCGCCCCGTGTCATCATCAGGCGCAGTCCGATCCAGGCGAGATAGGCCACGCCGCCCCATTTGATGATCCAGATCGCATCGGCAGAGGCCGCGATGATGGCTGTCAGCCCAAAGGCCGCCGCCGTCATCTGCAGCGCATTGGCCGATAGGTCGCCCGCAATCGTGGCCGCGCTGCGGCGCAGCCCGTGGCGCAGGGAATTGGAGATGATCAGCAGCTGGCTCGTGTCCGGCGGCGTCAGGAAAAACGCGGCCAGCACCCCCAGATAGATCAGATATGTCTCGATGCTCATGCGCGCAGCCTTTCGTTTTCAGGATCCCAAAGCGGTTGATCCGGCTGCACCACCGCCGGGCAGAGTTTGCCAAAGATGTTGATCTGCACTTGCGTGCCGGGTTCGGCAAGATCCGCGCGGATGGTGCCCAGCGCGATGGATTTGCCCAGCCGGTAGCCCCAGTCACCACTGGTGGTCTCTCCCACGACCTCGCCCTTGTGGATCACCGTGGACATATAGGGCGCGTCCTGATCGCCCGCCGCGACGATCATGGTGACAAAACGTTTCTTCACACCTGCCTGTTTCTCGGCCAGCAAAGCCGCCTTGCCGGGAAAGCCCTTCGGCTTGTCAAAGCGGATGAACCGGTCAAGGCCCGCCTCAAGCAGGGTGTAATCCGTCGACAGGTCGCCCTTCCACGCGCGATAGCCCTTTTCGATCCGCATGGCGTTCAGCGCCCACATGCCAAAGGGTTTCACCCCCGCGCTCAGCAGCGCATCCCAGATCGGCGGCATCGCCCCGGGAGCTGCATGCAGCTCCCAGCCCAGCTCGCCCGCGAAGGACACCCGCAGCAGCGCGGCCTCCTGCCCCGCGACCGTGCCCGCCATGCTGACCGACAGCCAGGGGGCCGTCAGGTCATGGCCCTGGGTCAAAGGGGCAAGGATGTCCCGTGCCTTCGGGCCGGTGACCAGCAGGCAATCCACCTCGTCAGAATGGTCCGTCACGGCAATGCCCGCGGGCGCCTGCCGCTGAAAGTACTCGGCGTCGTGCCACTGCGCCACGGCAGCGGTGATCAGACCCACGTCGTCCGGCCCGTGCACCATCACGCTGGTCTCGGTCACGATGCGGCCACGGTCGTCGGGGAAATAGGCCAGGCCGACGCGCCCCGGCACCGGCAGGGCCGATGCGGTCAGCCCGTCAATGAAATCCCGCGCGCCCGGGCCCTTGACCCTGAGCCGGGTGAAGCCGCAGATCGGCAGCATCCCGCAGTGATCGCGCACCGCTTCCACCTCCTCGCGGATGCGGGGCGCCCAGGGGCCGTTGCGGTCCCAGGTCTGGGTCGCTTCCTCGGATGTGTCATCGCCCGGCTGGGCAAACCAATTGGCCCGTTCCCAGCCGTTGTAGGCGCCAAATTGCGCGCCCGCGTCCCGCAGGCGGGAATGCAGCGACGACAGTTTCTTGTCGCGCCCCGCTGGCCAGGCGTGACGCGGGAAATGCATCGCGTATTCATGGCCATAGGTCTCCAGCGCCTTGGCCAGCGTATAGTCGTGATCGGCATAATGGGTGTAGCGGCGGGGGTCGACCGCCCACATGTCCTGCTCTGTCTGGCCGTGCATGATCCATTCAGACAAGACCTTGCCCGCGCCCCCGCCCTGGGCAATGCCGAAGGTGAAAGAATGCCCTTCGAACGCGTTCCGCACGCCCGGCATCGGCCCCACCATGGGCAACCCGTCAGGGGCATAGGGGATCGGGCCATTGATGTTGCGGCCAACCCCGGCACTGCCCAGGATCGGCACCCGCGCCATCGCGTCCTCGATGTAATATTCCAGCCGCTCCAGATCGTCGGGGTAAAGCTGAAAGCTGAAATCCTCCGGCATCGGGTCGTCCGGCGTGACCCAATGCGCCTTGCAGTTCCGCTCGTAGGGGCCAAGGTTCAGGCCGTTCTTGTCCTGCCGCAGATAATAGGACGTATCGACGTCGCGCAGCAGCGGGACCTTGTGTCCCTTCTCTTTGGTCCATGCCTCAAGCTCGGCAATCGGCTCGGTCAGGAAATACTGGTGCGACATGACCACCATCGGCACGGTGCGCCCGCCGAAGGGCTTGAACATCTCGCCCACACGTTGCGCGTAGTACCCCGCGCAATTGGCCACATATTCGCAGCGGATATCACCCTTGGGGGTCTTCACGATCCATTCGTCGCCCGCGCGGTCAATGCCGATGGCCGGGCAAAAGCGTTCGATCCGCCCGCCCGCATCCCGCGCCCCCTTGGCCAGCGCCTGGGTCAGCTGCGCCGGGTCGATGTCGCCGTCCAGCGGGTCCCACAGCCCCCCCATCAGATCATGGGTTTCCATGAAGGGATGCTTTTCCTTCAGCTCGTCCGGCGTGCAGACGGTCATCTCCAGCCCCTGGTATTGCCCCATGGAGGCGACACGTTCGAATTCCTGCATCCGCTCCTTCGAATGGGCCAGCCTGACAGAGCCGGTGACGTGGTAGTTCATCGGATAGCCCACGTCATCGCCCAGGGTGCGGTACATCGCGGCGGCATAGCGCTGCATGTTCATCACCGCCCAGGAACCGGCAAAGTTCGGCACATTGCCCGCCGCATGCCATGTGGACCCCGCCGTCAGCTCGTTCTTTTCCAGCAGGACGCAATCGGTCCAGCCCGCCCTGGCCAGATGACAAAGGGTCGAGGCCCCGACGACGCCACCGCCGATGATGACGACACGCGCGGTTGTGGGGAACTCACTCATCTGCCCCTGCCTCCCGTGGGCCGGTGGCCGGAATGTCATAGTAATCGCCCTTG
The DNA here is from genome assembly GCF_027213915.1 of Sulfitobacter sp. G21635-S1. Classification (NCBI taxonomy): domain Bacteria; kingdom Pseudomonadati; phylum Pseudomonadota; class Alphaproteobacteria; order Rhodobacterales; family Roseobacteraceae; genus Sulfitobacter; species Sulfitobacter sp. G21635-S1. Next base: position 81,220 of record NZ_JAPWGV010000008.1, on the reverse strand, counting down.
TCGGCGGTGAAGATGTGCCGTTCCAGATGCAGGCCGGTCTCCCCGTCGAGCGCACCCAGCGCCACGCCGATTTCGTCCTCGTCTTCACTTTTCCAGAACAGGAAGGAGCCGCAGGTCGGGCAAAAGCCGCGTTTGGCGCTGTCAGATGCCGCGTACCAGCGTACCGGGCCGGACACCCTGAACCCCTCCATCCAGACATTCACGGAGGCCCAGTAATGGCCCGATTGCTTGCGGCACTGGCTGCAATGGCAGGCCGCCGGATCGCGGGCCGTGCGCGCTGCCGTGAAAGTGATCTTGCCGCACAGGCAGCTGCCTTTGAGCATGGTTCAACTCCTTGTCGGGGTGGTGGCGGTGCCCGGCAGGACACCGTTCAGAATGAAACAAAGCGCCATGATCCAGCGCACCGGGCTGTCGAAGACTGCCCCCGGTCTGGCGCCAAACACCAGCCGGAAAAGGGCAGTTAGGATCCGGGTTTCAAAGCTCATGCCATCAACCTAATACACCGGCGGCGCGATGACCCAGATCGCCACAGCGGGGGCATCGAAAGGGTTGGCCCAGCGGAACGCCTCGCCGCGGATGCGAAAGCTGTCGCCGGGGTTCAGCAGATGGGTTGTGCCCTCGATCTCGATCTCCAGCCTGCCTGACACAAGGTATCCGACTTCCTGGGTGGGTCGGCTGACCGGCGCCTTGATGCGGCTGTGGGGCTGAAAGGTGGAATGGACGACTTCAAAATCATCCGTAAGGTCGGGAGAGAGCAACTCCTCCACCAGCCCGGCCACATCAGAGCCGATGGGCCGCCGCGCGCCGCGGCGCACCACATAGCCCGCCTCATGCGCCGGGGCTGCGGCATGGCGGAACAACATGGAGACGGAAACCCCCAGGCAGGCCGCGATATGGCGCAGATCGGTGATCGAAGGTTCAGAGATGCCCCGTTCGACCTGGCTGAGCCAGCCGACGGAACGGCCAAGGGCATTGGACAGATCCGTCAGGGTCAGATCCCGGCTCTTGCGCAGGGCGCGCAGGTCCGCTCCAAGCGAAAAGGGTGAATCTGGCGCGCTGTGCTGCATGATGCCCTGGGTGAAAATTACGTCTCCATTTTCACGCTAGACCCGGGAAATGAAATTTTCCAGTATTATTTCACTTGTTGGAAAACCGACTGCAAGATGTCGCCAAGGGCGGTGGCATCCTTGTGCGAAAAGGCATCGGGCTGATCGCTGTCGATGTCGAACACCGCGATCAATGTGCCGGTGCCGTCGCGGACGGGCAGCACCAGTTCCGACCGCGTGGTCGAGGCGCAGGCGATGTGACCCGGGAAAGCATCCACATCCGGCACCAGCTGCACCCTGCCTTCCCGCGCGGCCGCCCCGCAGACCCCGCGCGAGAACGGAATCACCAGGCAACCATGGCCGCCCTGATAGGGCCCGATCTTGAGCAGTTCCGGCGCGGTGACGCGGTAGAAGCCAGTCCAGTCGAAGCGGTCGTCGGCGTGATGGACCTCGCAGGCGACGGTGGCCATCAGGGCAACGGCATCGTCCTCGCCTTCGGTCAGCGCCGCGATGGTCTTGGCCAGGGTGTCATAGTCAACTTGCACGGGGTGTTTCCTTGAACGGGAGCGCCGGGGGCTGTCCGCCGCCCGGCCCCCCGAGATTATGTATGGTAAAAAGAAATCATACGCGCTCGATGGCGATGGCAGTGCCTTCGCCGCCACCGATACAGATCGCGGCAATGCCACGGCGCAGGTTGCGCTTTTCCAATGCGTTCAGCAGCGTGACCATGATCCGCGCGCCGGAGGCACCGATGGGATGGCCCAGCGCGCAGGCGCCGCCGTTGACGTTCACGATGTCATGATCCAGCCCCATCTCATGCATGAAGGCCATGGGAACGACGGCAAAGGCCTCGTTGACCTCCCACAGGTCCACGTCCTCTTTCTTCCAGCCGATCCGTTCCAGCAGCTTTTTCGCGGCGGGCACCGGGGCGGTGGTGAAAAGACCCGGTTCCTGCGCGTGGCTGGCATGGCCAAGGATACGCGCGCGGATGTTGAGCCCCTGCGCCTCGGCCGCTTCTTCCGAAGCGAGGATCAGCGCGGCGGCCCCGTCAGAGATCGACGAGGAATTGGCCGCCGTCACCGTGCCGCCCTGACGGAAGGCAGGTTTCAGCTGCGGGATCTTGTCCGGTCGGGCCTGCGCGGGCTGTTCATCGGCGGCAATGCTTGTGCTGCCGCCGCGCGAGGTCACTTCGACCACGGCGATTTCATCGCTGAACGCACCGCTGTCCTGTGCCGCGATGGCACGCGACAGCGAGGCCAGAGCGTATTCATCCTGACGTTCGCGGGTGAACTGATAGGTTTCGGCACAATCCTCGGCAAAAGTGCCCATGAGGCGGCCCTTGTCATAGGCGTCTTCGAGACCGTCAAGAAACATGTGGTCGATCACCGCCCCATGGCCAAGCCGCGCGCCGCCGCGCATCTTTGGCAGCACATAGGGCGCGTTGGTCATGCTTTCCATGCCGCCCGCTGCGATGACATCGGTATGGCCGAGCGCGATCTGGTCAAAGGCGATCATCGCGGCCTTCATGCCCGAGCCGCACATCTTGTTCAGGGTGGTGGCGGGCACGTCCTGCCCCAGACCGGCGGCGAAACCGGCCTGGCGGGCGGGGGCCTGGCCCTGTCCGGCGGGCAGGACGCAGCCCATCAGCACCTCCTGGACCACGGCGGGCCCGGCATTTTCCAGCGCGGCCCTGATGGCATGGCCCCCCAGCTCTGACGCCGTAAGGCCCGCGAAAGCCCCCTGAAAACCGCCCATCGGGGTGCGAGACGCACCAGAAATCACGACATTCCGCATCACATTCTCCTGTTTGTCCCGGCCGTTGGTTACCGAATGATAATCTTTGGTCACTATCTAACGGCTTCACCAGTTGGGTCTAGAGGTCTGTCTATGCAAGTTTCCGTCAAAACAGAAGCTGACTTCTGCGTGGTCGGTTTGCGCGAACAGCGGATCGACGCCGCGGTCGCGCTGGATTTCAAGGAGACGATGCGCCAGGCCGCCCAGGGAGCGGGCGAAAACATCATTCTGGACCTGAGCGACGTCACCTTCATCGATTCCAGCGGTCTGGGCGCGATCGTGGCAACGATGAAATTCCTTGCCCCGGACCGGTCGCTGATCCTGGCGGGCATGACAGCCCCGGTTGACCGGGTGTTCAAACTGACACGGATGGATTCGGTCTTTGCCATCTTCCCCACACTTGCCGCCGCGCTGAGCGGTCAACATGCCTGAGCAGGCGGCCATGACCAGTTCCACGGCGCTGTCGCCGGAAACCCTGCCCTTTCCTTTCGATATCCGCTTCAAAAGCAGCAAGCCCGCTGTCCGCGAGGCTTTGGCAGGGGTGCGTCAGGCGCTGGCCCCTCTGGAACTGGATATGGAGGAGCTGCAAACGGTAGAACTTGTGCTGGCAGAGGTGCTGAACAACATCGTCGAACACGCATATGCGGAGCAGGAGCCGGCGCCGGATGACCTGATCACCCTGCGCGGCGACCACAGGGGGGACGGTCTGCATTTCCGGATCATCGACCGGGGCGAGGCCATGCCCGACGGCAAACCGCCGCTGGGGAATGCGCAGCCGATCAGCCCCGTGATCGAGGACCTGCCCGAAGGCGGCTTTGGCTGGTTCCTGATTCGCGACCTTGCCAAGGATGTGTGTTACCGCCGCATCGGCGCGGAAAACCTTCTGGACCTGCGGCTGGCGATTGCCCTGAACCTGCAGGGATAACCGGTTTCGCCCGCCTGCACAGGCATTTCCGCAACCGGCGGGTGGCGGTGGCAGCTCTGACAACCCAGGGGAGAACGACCCGGACCGCCAAAAGGCCTTATTGTGATCATATTCGCGCCACCGTTGTAGGACATTTTCCGCCTTGTAGCTGCATATGGCTTCCCTCGGCGCTGCGTTTAATTGCCCCCACCCAGTGCGTGGCGTCGAGGTACTTTCCCGATCAGTCCCACCCGACATTGGCAGTCCCGAAGCGACGCGCTAGGTTGCCGCGAAACATTGATGTTGGGAAACCATATGCGCGACTTTCACCTGCCCGGACGTTCTCCTGTCATTGCGGCCAACGGCCTGTGCGCCACGTCACACCCCCTGGCCGCCAAAACGGCGGTCGAGATGCTGGAGCGTGGCGGCAACGCGATGGATGCGGCGATTGCCGCCGGGGTCCTGCTGGGCATCTGCGAACCGCAGATGACCGGGATCGGCGGGGATTGCTTTGTTCTTTACACCCTGCCCGGCAGCAACGAAGTGCATGCGCTGAACGGATCGGGGCGCGCACCTGCGGAGGCCGATGCGGCGCAGCTGCGGCAACGCGGGGAGAGCACCGTGCCGCTGTACGGGGCTGATGCGGTGACCATACCCGGCGCGATCGACACCTTTTGCCACCTGTCGGAAACTGTCGGCACCGCGGGTCTGGACGCGCTTCTCGCCCCTGCCATCCGCTATGCCGATGCCGGGGTGCCGGTCGCGCCGCGCGTCGCCTTTGACTGGGCGCGCGAGACGGAAAAGCTGAAAGGTGCGGCGCGGGATTACTATCTGATCGACGGCAAGGCGCCGCAGGTGGGCCAGAATTTCCGCGCGCCCGGTCAGGCCGAAGTGCTGCGGCGCATCGCCAAAGACGGCAGAGATGCCTTCTACACCGGCGAAATCGCCGAGGACATGCTGCGCGCGCTGAACGATCAGGGCGGCTTGCACAGCCCCGAGGATTTTGCCGCGGTTGCCGCGACGCCGGCCACTCCCGTTGCAGGCCCCTACAAGGGCATCGAAGTGGTCGAGCATCCGCCAAACGGCCAGGGTGCAACGGCGCTGCTGCTGCTCAACATTCTGGATCAGTTCGACATTGCAGGCATGGACCCCTTTGGCGCCGAGCGTATCCACATAGAGGCCGAAGCGACCAAGCTGGCCTATGATGCCCGGAACCGTTTCCTGGCGGACCCGGATCACACCACCCGGCTGGATCATATGCTGTCGGGTGAAACCGCGCAGAGGCTGGCGGCGCTGATCGACCCCAGGCGCGCGATGGCTTCGCCCGCTGCCCTCTCCGAACAGGTTCACAAGGATACCGTCTATGTCACGGTGGTGGACAGGGACGGCATGACGGTCTCGCTGATCTATTCCATTTTCCACGGTTTCGGATCGGGTATCGCATCGGAAAAATTCGGCATCCTGCTGCAGAACCGGGGGGCCGGATTCACCCTGGAGGAAGGCCATGCGAACGAGCTGAAGGGCGGCAAGCGCCCGATGCACACCATCATTCCGGGCATGATCCGCGAGAATGGCAAGGTGATCATGCCCTTTGGCGTCATGGGCGGGGCCTATCAGCCCTGTGGCCATGCGCGCTTTGCCTCGAATCTGCAGGATTTCGGCATGGATGTGCAAAGCGCCATCGACGCGCCGCGCGCCTTTTCCGATCAGGGGGTGCTGAAGGTGGAACGGGGATACCCCGATGCGATCCGTGCGCAGCTGAGCGACATGGGCCACACGGTCGAAATTCCGGATGTCGCCCTTGGCGGTGCGCAGGCCATCCTGATGCGCCCGGATGGCATGTTGGAAGGGGCCAGCGACCCGCGCAAGGATGGATGCGCGCTGGGGTACTGACCGGCCCGCCGCAGGCGGCCAGTGGCGCGCCTGCGGTGCCCATCGTTGAGCAAAACAGGCATCGAGGTTCCCCGCGGAGAACCCAACATTTTGCTAATGTGGAATAGTTATTGGTTAACGCCGGAGGTTTCCGGCCCGTCAGTTCAGCTGGAAATGCAGCGGATAGGATCCATCGGTGAAGGGGCCGAACAGGTCGGGGATATCGGGATGGTCCACCGGCTCCCCTGAATAATCCGCGACAAGGTTCTGTTCCGACACATAGGCCACGTAGTAGCTTTGATCGTTTTCCGCCAGCAGGTGATAGAAGGGCTGATCCTTGACCGGGCGGTTTTCCTTGGGAATCGATTCATACCATTCATCGGTATTTGCAAATTCCGGGTCGACATCAAAAATCACCCCGCGAAACGGGTGCTTCTTGTGCCGGACAATCTGCCCGAGATGATATTTCGCGCGCGTGCGTAGCATAACATTGCAGCCCCTACCCTTCGTTAGTAATCGGTTCAAGGGGCATTTGTCCAATCACGCATGAAACGGCAAAGGAAACAAACTGTTGCACCTCGCATCTATCGGGTTTCCGGTTCATGTTGTATCGCCATTCCCCTGCCCCGGTTCGTCACCCAGCGTGCCATCACGCGGTTGGTGCCGATTCGCAGGCGGTGGCCGGTCCGGACGTGGTTTCGACACTGATGTCGGTGGGCGCATTACCGCTTTTGCTGGCGGTTCTGCTGTAAAATTTTTGATGTGATCCGGCATCAAAATGGCGTATGCTGTGACAAAATAAAAAAACGACCAAGCGAGAGGCAAATGAGCAAAACTCTTCGCGCTATGATAATTGTACTGATGGTCGCCTCCTGCGGGGGCGGGCAGTCGTCTGCGCCAAATGATCTGGACAACGCCTGTACAATTCTCAGAGAGCGCCCCGAATACTACAAGGCGTTCCGCAAGGTGGAACGCAAATGGGGTGTGCCGGTGCATGTGCAGATGGCCACCATCCACCAGGAAAGCAAGTTCGTGTCGGACGCGCGCACGCCGTTCAAATACGTGCTGGGCGTGATCCCGATGGGGCGGCAGTCAAGCGCCTTCGGGTATTCTCAGGCGCTTGATGCCACCTGGGAGGAATACCGCAAGGCGCAGAACCGGCGGTCGGCCAAGCGGGACAGGATCAATGACGCCAGCGATTTCATGGGCTGGTACATGAACCAGACCCGCGACCGCAACGGCATTGCCCTGCATGACGCGCGCAATCAGTACCTGGCCTATCACGAAGGCCACACGGGATTTGCGCGGGCCACCTACAACAACAAATCCTGGCTGGTCGCCGTGGCGGGCAAGGTCGAGGCCCGTTCGCTGATGTATGAGCAGCAGATCGCGGGTTGCCGCTTGCGGTGAGGTGATTGGCCCCGGTTGATGCCGGGGCCGCTGCCTTCTACCTTTTGGGTGTGCTGCCGGGACGGCCGGTGTCGAACAGGCTGTTGGGCAGCGATACGCCCGTTTGCAAATCCCCCAGCACCACGGTGGTGAGAGAGCCGCTGCCATCATTGATGATCCATTGGCGCAGTTCCACCGGGTTGCCGGTGAACTTCAGCTGGATGTTGCCGTATTGCGGGTTTTCCGGATCCTGTGCCGTTACCACGGTGGCGGTGCCGTCATAGCTATGGCCGGTGACCATATTGGCGCGGGCCAGATCCACCTTTTTGGCCAGAATGATCGACAGCGGTGTGCGCGACAGCGGATAGCTTTCTGCGGGCTGGTTCGACTTCTTGTCGTAGATCACCACGGTGTTTGCCCCGGCCACCACCATTGCGGAGTCGGGCGGGTTGTATTCGAACCGCACCTTGCCGGGCCGCTTGATATAGATGGTGCCGGTGCTGATCGAGCCGTCGTCATTGATCTGGGTGAAATCGCCCTTGGCCGTCTGCAGCTGGTTCAGATAGGCCGATATGTCGTTCAGCGGCAGTTTTTGCGCCGCAGCCGCAACGGGGCTCAGCAGGGCAAGTGCAAGTACGATGGGTTTCATCAGTCGCATTGTGATCTTCCTGTGTGTTCAGTTGGAACAGAGATAGGGCGGAACCCGGTGATATGCGATATCAGGTCGCGGTTTTCTGCTTACATCCCGACGGAAGCGCCGGGGCGGCTCTGGTGCGCTACTGCTTCGTCGATACGTGATACAGATTTGGGTAGGGTGTTCCACAATGGAAGACCAGCCTGACGCGAAGCGCAAGCCGGGCCGTCGCCTGCCCGGGGTAGGCGATGCTGGCTTATGTTCATGGCACTTTATCTCTCAACCATGATGAGCCCCATCGGGGACACTCCCAGCCTCACCAAATCGCCTACCCGAGGGGCGGGCAGGCGATGGCCCGGCGCCTTCGGCTTGTTCCGGGCTTTGGGTGCCACATCGGTCAGCCCCGGCCATCAAAGCGGGTATCGTTATAGCGTCTGACGCTATAAAAAAAGCCGCCGGAGCGTTTCCGGCGGCTGTTGGCGCATGTAGCAAACAGGGCATAGAGGAGGTAAGCCTTATCCCTGTTCCGGCACCAGTATTTCGCGTTTGCCCACGTGGTTGGCAGGAGAGACGAGACCTTCCTCCTCCATCTGCTCCACCAGGCGGGCGGCCTTGTTGTATCCGATGGCCAGCTTGCGCTGGATGTAGGATGTCGAACACTTGCGGTCCTTGATCACCACCTGCACGGCCGTGTCGTAAAGCGCGTCCTCGCCATCGGTGTTGCCGCCTGTGTTCAGCCCCAGCACCGCGTCGATGTCGCTTTCCTTGTCATCGGGCGGGCCTTGTACCACGCCGGAGACATAATCGGGTTCACCGAACTGCTTGAGGTGGTTGACGATTTCCTCGACCTCCTCGTCCGAGACAAAGGGGCCGTGGCAGCGGGTGATCTTGGCCCCGCCGGCCATATAGAGCATGTCGCCCATGCCCAGAAGCTGTTCGGCCCCCATTTCGCCCAGGATCGTCCGGCTGTCGATCTTCGACGTCACCTGGAAGGAGATCCGGGTGGGGAAGTTCGCCTTGATGGTCCCGGTGATGACATCGACGGAAGGCCGCTGTGTCGCCATGATCAGGTGAATGCCGGAGGCCCGCGCCATCTGTGCAAGACGCTGGATGCAGGCCTCGATCTCCTTGCCGGCAACCATCATCAGGTCGGCCATCTCGTCGACGATGACGACGATATAGGGCAGCGCGACCGGTGTGGTTTCCTCGGTCTCGAAGATCGGCTCTCCGGTGTCCTCGTCAAATCCGGTCTGAACGGTCCGGCTGAACAGCTCGCCCTTGGCCAGCGCGTCGCGCACGCGGCCATTGTAGCCCTCGATGTTGCGCACGCCCATCTTGGACATCTTGCGATAGCGTTCTTCCATTTCGCCCACGGTCCATTTCAGCGCAACGACGGCCTTCTTGGGGTCGGTGACGACGGGGGACAGCAGATGCGGGATACCGTCATAGACGGAAAGTTCCAGCATCTTGGGGTCGATCATGATCAGACGGCATTCCTGCGGGGTCAGCTTGTAGAGCAGCGACAGGATCATCGTGTTGATGGCCACGGATTTACCGGAACCGGTGGTCCCCGCGATCAGCAGGTGAGGCATCTTGGCGAGGTTGGCCACGATGGGATCACCACCGATGTCCTTGCCCAGCGCCAGCGGCAGGCGTTGATTGCCATCCCCGAAATCGCGGCTGGAGAGGATCTCCCGCAGGACCACTTTTTCGCGGCTCTCGTTGGGCAGTTCGATGCCGATCACGCTGCGCCCCGGCACAGTGGAAACCCGGGCGGAGAGCGCGGCCATTGACCGTGCAATGTCGTCTGCCAGACCGATCACGCGGCTTGCCTTGAGGCCCGGCGCGGGTTCCAGCTCGTACATGGTCACCACCGGGCCGGGGCGGACCGCGACGATCTCTCCCTTGACGCCATAGTCGTCCAGCACGGTTTCCAGCATCCGGGCGTTTTCTTCCAGTGCCTCATCGCTGAGGTGCAGGCGCTGAACGGTGTCGGGGCTTTCCAGCAGGCTCAGCGGCGGCAGTTCGAAACCGGGATGGGTGTCTTCAAAGGTCAGGGTCGGCTGCGCTTCGGCCTGGGCCTGTTTCGAGGGCTGCACCGGCTTGCGGACCGGTTGCTGCACCACCGCGCGGCGCGGCTCGGCCACGGGGATGGCAGGGGCGCCCGGTGCGGCCTGTTGCAGCGGCAGGGCCTCGGCAGTCCCGATGTCAGCTTCGTCATATGTATCGCCATAGGTATCGTAGCTGTCGTCCATCGGCGCATATGCATGCGCGTCCTCTGCCACCGGTGCCGGGGCTGCCATGGAGGCGGCGCTGACGCCAGGGACCGACAGGCGCGGCGCGGTCAGGGGCGGTTCTGCCCGGCCGAGCTGTGCCGCCTGCGATGTCAGGGGCGGTTCGGGCGGCAATTGTGTGGCGGGTGCGGTTTTCAACACCAGCGGATCAGGCCCCCTGCCCCGCCCGCGGGTCAGCGGTGCGGTTGTCGGCGTGTGCACCGCAGTGGTGCTGCGCACGCGGTTCTTGATCACATCGGCGATCTTGGAGCGGATCCGGTCGCTGCCCGGTTCTTCCTCTTCCACCACGGCGTCGGAATAGGTTTCCACCAGCTCGGGTTCCGGCATCGGGTCGGGGCGTTTGATCAGGCCCGGCATGCGGCCCAGCAGGCTGGTCTTGGCCGGTTCGGCCTGCGCATATTCCTCCAGCACGGGTTCGGCGCGGGGCATGTTGCGCTGGACGGCAATAGCCGAGGCTTCCTGCTGCGCTGCGAAGGCCGCGTTCTCTTCTGCCTCGATGCGCAGACGTTCGCGCCGCTCGGATTGGCGGGCCTGCAGTGTCTGGGCCGCCTGAACGGCACCGGATGCGCCACGCCCCATGATGTTCATCATCGTGGCATAGGCCATGATTGTCCCCACCAGCAGGAAGCGGCCAATGCGGTTCAGTTCGGATCTGGTGAAGCCGAGCACGAAAGCGCCCAGCGCCAGGATACCCAGCCCCATGACGACCGACATGAATTTCACGGTGAAGGCCGATCCGATCGGCAGGACTGTCAGGATCGCGCCCATCACGGTATCGCCGAACAGGCCACCCAGGCCAAAGCTGTGCGTCTGGAGCCATTCCGGCCCCGGTGCCAGGGTCGCCGCGTAGATCGAGCCAAGGGCCACGGCAATCGGTGCAAAGATCAACCGGCCCAATGCCCGGTCCTGCCCCCAATGCAATGCAAAGCGGCCCCCCCAGAACAGCAGGATAGCGGCCAGACCCCATGCGCCCCAGCCAACGATCATGAACAGCGGTGCCGCGATGGAGGCCCCCATGCGGCCCATCCAGTTCTGCACCGGCGCATCGGTGGAGACCATCCAGTTGGGATCGTCCGGCGTGTAGCTGCCGATCATCATTGCGGCCATCACGCCCAGCATGATCAGAGCCAGACCCAACAGTTCCTTGCCACGCTTTTCAAGCGCCTCGGTCATGTTGCTGTCCAGCAGGGGGTCACGCCCACGGGTCTGATATGCCATTGCTCGGTTCCTCGTTCTCAAGTCGGATAAAGGCAGTCGCGGATCAGTTCCAATCCGCGCGCCATTTCATCTTTGGGGGCCACCAGGGCGACCCGGATGTACTTTTTACCGGGGTTTTCCACCCCTTCCACGTCCTGCGCCAGATAACCGCCCGGCAGGACCTTCACGCCTGTCTCTTTCCACAGTTTCAGGGCTGCCTCCTCGTCATCCTCGACCGGAAGCCAGAGGAAGAAGCCCGCCTCGGGGCTGGCATAGCCGGGCACATTGCCCAGGATGCGGTCCGCGATATGGTATTTCTCAAGGTAGAGCGCCCGGTTCTCGACCACATGGGTCTCGTCGTCCCAGACCGCGGCGGCGGCGGCCTGCAGGGGCAGCGGCAGCGGTGCGCCCGCATAGTTGCGCAGCTGCTTGACCTCGCGAATTGTCTCGGGGCCGGATGCGACAAAGCCGGAGCGCAGGCCGGGCAGGTTCGACCGTTTCGACAACGAGTGAAAGATCACCACGCGGTTGCGGTCGGCGCCCAGTTCCTCGACCACCTGCATTGCGCCGACGGGTGGCGTGTCGCGGTAGATCTCCGAGTAGCATTCATCGGCGAAAATCTTGAAATCGTACTTCTCGGCCAGCTCGATCAGATTGGCCCAGTAATCCCGCGATGCGACTGCGCCCTGCGGGTTGGCAGGCGAACAAATGTAACAGGCCGTGGTCCGCTCCAGGATCGCGGGATCGACGCCGTGGAAATCGGGCAGTTGCCCGGTCTTTTCGGTGGCATTGACCATGATCGGGTCGGAATTGCCGGAAATCGCCCCGATCATATAGACTTGGTAGAAGGGGTTCGGCATCAGGATCGCGGGTTTCTGGCCCCCTTTGGTTTCGGGGCAGAGTGCGATCACCGCGTTGTACAGTCCCTCGCGGGTGCCGTTCAGCGCCATCACCTCGGTATCGGGGTCCATGTCCACGCCATAGCGGCGCTTGATCCAGCCGGCGATGGAGGCGCGCAACTGCGGCGAGCCATCGTTCGGGGGATAGCTGTTAAACCCTTCCGCCGCTTCGACAATCTTGTCCGTGACCCACGCCGGGAAAGCATGTTTCGGCTCACCGATTGTCATCTGGATCAAGGGCCCGCCGCCTTCGTGCACGTCCAAAAGGGCGCGCAGGCGCGGCCACGCATGGGCCGGAAGGTTCGAAAACCGCTCAGGATAAAACATTACAACTGCCTCGGATCGGGATCGTTATCGCCCCGTTTGTTTCAAAGTACCCAAGGTGCTGCCTGCCGTCCAGAAAAACCGGCGCAAGCACAGCATGTTGTGGTATTTAGGCCAATCTCAGACCAGCGCTTCGCTGACCGCCGCGCCAAGCCTCAGAAGCTGTTCTTCCATATATGGGGGGCACATCAGCATCAGACCACAAGAGGGAGTATGCGTTGGCAATGTGAGGGCACATAGCCCCATCAGGTTGCCAACGCGGGTGTTGCGCAGGGTCAAGAGATTTTCGGAAACATAATAGTCGTGATCTTCCTGCAGCTTCGCAAGCGAGGGCGGCAGCAGGGCGGCTGTGGGCAGCAGCACCGCGTCGAAACCCGCAACGGCGGCGTCATAGCCTGCGCGCAATGCATCCAGCTTTGCCCAGGCGGCCACATAATCCGGGCCGGAAAAACCTTTGCCAAGGCGGAACCGCTCCAGAATTTCGCTGAACATCGCGTCGGGGTTCGCTTCGATCACGTCGCGCCAGAGCCCGTAAGCCTCTGTCGTATATAGACAACCGCTAAGCGGCATGGCCTCTGCCACCTCGGGAATGTCGATTTCGGTGATCTCCGCTCCGGCTTTTTTCAGCCGGGCAATCGCCGCTTCAAAGGCCGCTTTCGGTGCCTCGCGGAGATCCTCCATGGCGGCGGTGCGCAGCACCGCGAAACGACGCCCTTCCAGCTCGCTGTGGCGCAGATCGGCGGGTTTTTCCCCTTCCAGCGCGGCAAGCAGCAGGCAGGCATCCTCGACCGAGCGGCACAGCGGACCAACCGTGTCGAATTTCAGGGCCAGCGGAACCACACCTTCGAGGCTGAGCCGGCCCGAGGTTGTCTTGAGGCCCACCAGATCGTTCCAGGCCGCGGGAACCCGGACCGATCCGCCGGTGTCGGAGCCGATGGCGGCGGCGGCCAGCCCGAAGGCCACCGAAGCCGCAGCGCCCGAAGAGGATCCGCCGGAGACGGCATCTTCGTCGTTGACGCAGGGCGGCGTGGCGGTGCTGGGGTTATGGCCCAGGCCCGAAAAGGCCAGTTCGCTCATATGGGTCTTGCCCAGGCAGACCAGCCCCGCCGCAGTCGCATTGGCGAGAACGACCGCATCGCGGTCGGGCACCCGCCCCTGCAGCAACTTCGAGCCCGCCTCGGTCTCGGTGCCTGCGGTGTCGAAGAGGTCTTTCCAGGAGATCGGCACCCCGTCGAGGGGGGACAACCGCTGTCCCGCTTTGGCGCGGACGGCGGCGGCGCGGGCCTCGGCCAGCGCACGGTCGGCGGTGACGCGGGCATAGATGCGGTCCCGCAGGGGATGCGCTGCGATGGCGTCCAGATAGGTCTGGCACAGGGCCACCGGATCAATCTCATTTGCCCCGATGCCGCGCCCCAGATCCGCGGCGGTCATGGTCAGCCAGTCTTGCATGTTTGGTCCCCTGTTTTTGCCGACGGTAGCGACCATAGCGCACATGGACAATCCCCGAGCAGCCGCCATATCAAGGGGCATGGAATTCGATACCGACATTGCCATCATCGGTGGCGGCCTGAACGGCCCGGTCCTGGCGCTGGCGCTTGCCAGTTCGGGGCTGCAGGTGACATTGATCGACACGCTTGAGGTCAAGATCCGCAGGAATGCGGGATTTGACGGGCGGTCTTATGCGCTGGCGCTGTCCTCTGCCCGGATGCTGGAGGCGCTTGGCCTCTGGCAGGGGATTGCGGATCGGGCCCAGCCCATGCTGGAGATCAAGGTGACGGATGGGCGCGCGGGTGAAGCGCCGTCACCGATGTTCATGCATTTCGACCATGCCGAGATCGAGGAAGGCCCGATGGGCTATATGGTGGAGGACCGGCATCTGCGGCGGCATCTGCTGGATGCCGTCAAGGGTGACAAACGCATCTGCCAGATGAATGGCGAAACCGTAATTGGCCAGAGAGCGGAGGCCACCGGGATCACGTTGACGCTGGCCAGCGGCGGCACGCTGCGGGCGCGTCTGGCGGTGGGGGCCGATGGCCGGGGCACCGGCACCGGGCGGCGTGCCGGGATCGGGCGGGTTGAATGGGCCTATGGCCAGACCGCGCTGGTTTGCGCGCTTGACCATACCGCACCGCATAACGGCATCGCGCATCAGCTGTTCATGCCCTCCGGGCCGCTGGCCATCCTGCCGCTGAGCGGCAACAGATCCTCCATCGTCTGGAGCGAGACGGCAGAGACCGCCAAGGCGATCAACGCGCTGTCCGATGCGGGGTATCTGGAGGTGTTGCGGCCCCGGATCGGCGATTTTCTGGGAGAGATCGGCCTGGCCGGGGCGCGCTATACCTATCCGCTGAGCCTGTCGCTGGCGCAGAACATGGTGGCGCCGCGCGTCGCGCTGGTGGGCGATGCGGCCCATGGGGTGCATCCGATTGCCGGACAGGGGCTGAACGCGGGTCTGCGGGATGTCGCGGCATTGGCAGAGGTGATTGCCGACGCCCGGCGGCGCGGCGAGGACCCGGGTTCGGACGCGGCGCTGGCGCGCTATCAGGAATGGCGCCGTTTTGACAATACGACGCTTGCGCTGGCGACCGACAGTTTCAACCGGCTGTTTTCAAACGACAACCCGGTGATCCGCATGGCGCGCGACATCGGGATGGCCGCCGTGAACGCATTGCCCGGCCTGCGGCGCGGTTTCATCCGCGAGGCTGCCGGCCTGACCGGAGAATTGCCACGGTTGATGCAGGGCAAGGCGCTGTAATCTGGGCGCTGTAAATCGGGTGTTTTGATCTGAAGGCGGGTCAGCTCAGCTTGCGGGCTTCGTCGATCAGCATGATCGGGATGCCGTTGCGGATCGGATAGGCCAGACCGGCGGCTCTTGAGATCAGTTCCTGATTTTCCGCATCATATTCCAGCGTTGTCTGGTTGCGCGGACAGATCAGGGCATCCAGCATGCGGCGGTCAAATGTCGGGGTGTCGGTCATTGCATCAATCCTTCGTCATGGCCACCGCGCATGGCGTATTCGATCAGGGTCACCAGGGTCTCGCGCCGGGTCTGGAGCGACGGCGCCTCTAGCAGGGCCTGTTTATCCTCTGCGTCGAAGTCGAGCATCATCGAAAGCGAATTGATCAGCAATTCATCCTCCGCCTCTTTCAGCGTGTTCCAGTCGGCTGAGAGGCCGCGGGTTTCAAAGTAGCGGCCCAGCAGTTCCATGAGGGGTTTGCGGCTGAAGTTTGTATCCTGTTCTTCCCCGCCCAGGTCGCGTTCAAAGCCATCCCATTTCACGTCGCATCTGCGGTAGGGGCAGAAACCCTCGACCTCGCGCAGGATGCGGAAGCGGGAGACGCCGCTGAGCGTGATCATATAGCGGCCATCCTCGGTTTCGGAGAACTGGGTGATCCGCCCGGCGCAACCGATGCTGTGCAGACCGGGCCCATCGCGACCCGGCACCAGATTGGGCTGGATCATCCCGATCAGCCGACCATCGGTTTTCAACGCGTCCGCAACCATCTGCAGATAGCGCGGCTCGAAGATGTGCAGGGGCAGCCGCGAACGGGGGAGAAGCAAGGCCCCGGCCAGTGGAAAGACCGCAATGGTATCTGGCAGCTCTGTTTGCTTTTTCATGGCCTAGCACTTAGCGCGCGGGCAAGATCAGGCAAATATCATCGAGCTCAGTTTGCGGCGGCCGTTCAGGACCACCGGATCATTGGGTTTCAGCGCGTCGAAGATGGTGAACAGCTGGGTTTTCGCGGCACCGTCGTTCCATTCGCGGTCGCGGCGGAACAGATCGAGAAGCTGGCTGACCGCCTGTTCGGCGTCGCCCTTGGCATAGAGCGCCTGGGCCAGGTCGAACCTTGCCTGATGGTTGTCGGGTTCCGCTTCCACTGTTGCGGTCAGTTCGGCAACCGGCCCTGCGTTTTGCGCCTGCCGCGCAAGTTCGAGCTGGGCAAAAGCGGCCTCCAGTTCCGGGGCTTTGGAAATCTCGATCGGGGCACCGTTCAGCAGCGCCTCTGCCTGGTCCAGTTCCCCCATGGCGATATGGGCACGGACCATGCCGCCATAGGCACCGGCATGTTGCGGATCTTCGCCCAGGATGGCGGCAAAGGTCTGTGCCGCATCTGTTGCCGCGCCTTCGGCCAGCATCTCTTCTGCCGCTTCCACCGCTTCGGCCAGGGCATCGCCCGGTGCGGCACCACCGGCGGCCTTGATCACCTTGTCGACAAAGGCCTTTACCTCGGATTCCGGCAGGGCGCCCTGGAAACCGTCGATCGGCTGGCCCTTGAAAAAGGCATAGACGGTCGGGATCGACTGGATCTGCAGCTGCCCCGCAATCATCTGCGCCTCGTCCACGTTGACCTTGGCCATCTTCACCGCGCCTTTCGCGGCGGTCACCGCAGCCTCAAGCTGGGGGCCCAATGTCTTGCAGGGGCCGCACCAGGGGGCCCAGAAATCCACGATCACCGGGGTTGTCTGCGAGGCCTCGACCACGTCGGTCATGAAGGTCGCTTCGCTGACATCCTTGATCAGGTCGGCACCGGGGGCATTGGCGGTCAGGTTCAGTTCCATGGTCTTGTCCTCGCGTGGCAGTATTTGACCTTATATGAGCGCTTGGGCGCGCGAATCAAAGGTCAAAGGTGGCAAAAACCGGGGCATGGTCGCTGGGCTGCTCCCATCCCCGAACGGCGCGCTGGATGTGGCTGGAATGGGCGGCGTTGGAAATATCCGGTGTGGCCCAGACATGATCGAGGCGGCGGCCCTTGTCTGCTGCATCCCAATCGGGGGAGCGGTAGGACCACCAGCTGTAGAGATTACCCTGCGGAATGTCCTGGCGGGTGATGTCCACCCAGCCGCCCGCATCCTGGGTGGCGCCCAGGGCCTCGACCTCGACCGGGGTGTGGCTGACCACCTTCAGGAGTTTCTTGTGATCCCATACGTCATCCTCGCGGGGGGCAATGTTCAGGTCGCCCACGAGAATGGCCTTTTGCGGCTTTTCGCCATGAAACCAGTCCCGCATTTCCGCGAGGTAATCCAGTTTCTGGCCGAATTTCTCGTTGATGGTCCGGTCGGGTTTGTCACCGCCGGCGGGCACATAGAAGTTGTGAATGGTCGTGCCGTTTTCCAGCCGCGCGGCAACGTGGCGGGCATGGCCCAGGGCGGCGAAATCCCGGTCCCCGGCATCTTGCAGCGGCAATTTGGACAGGATGGCAACGCCGTTGTAACCCTTTTGCCCGCGCGCGACCATGTGGGTATAGCCTGCCTGTATGAAGGCCTCTGTCGGGATCTGGTCGACCGGGCTTTTGCATTCCTGCAGACACAGGACGTCCGGCCCGTGCTCGGCCAGCATCTTCAGGACAAGGCCCTCTCTCAGACGAACCGAATTGATGTTCCAGGTGGCAAGGGTGAATGGCATGGGGTTCTCCGTCAGTGACCAGGGGCAGGTTAACCGCTTGGCCGGGGGAGCGCCACCGGATCAAGGCCCCCGGGCGGACATATTCGCCTGCGGTGTTTGATCGCAAAAAAATGGCCGGGCACGGAGCCCGGCCAAGTCCAACAGGGAGGTATGTGCCAATACCCGGGCACAAACTTCGGGGTTCAAACCGAGGGGCGGGTCATGAAAACCCCGCCTCTCGCAAGGGGTAACCGCAAAATCCCGATTTGGTTCCGGCGGTCAGCTCATTAATCTGTACCCGCCGGATTCGGTAACAAGAAGGCGCGCATTTGACGGATCTGGTTCAATTTTCTGGCGCAGGCGGTAAATATGGGTTTCCAGCGTGTGGGTGGTCACGTCGGCATTATAGCCCCAGACCTCGTGCAGCAGGACGTCCCGCGGGACAACGCCATCGTTCGAGCGGTAGAGAAACTTCAGGATGTTGGTTTCCTTTTCCGTCAGGCGGACCTTTTTGTCGTCTTCGGTCACCAGCATCTTCATCGCCGGTCGGAAGGTATACGGGCCAAGCTGGAACACCGCATCTTCGGATTGTTCGTGCTGGCGCAGCTGCGCGCGGATGCGGGCCAGCAGGACCGGAAACTTGAAGGGTTTCGCGACATAATCGTTGGCACCGGCATCCAGACCCAGGATGGTATCTGCATCGCCATCGTGCCCGGTCAGCATCATGATCGGGCTTTTCACCCCCTGTTTGCGCATCAGCCGGCAGAGTTCGCGGCCATCCGTATCGGGCAGGCCGACGTCGAGGATGACCAGATCGTAGATCGCCTCCCTCGCACGGGCCATGGCATCGGCGCCGTTGCCTGCTTCGAAGACGTCAAAGTCTTCGGTCATGATCAACTGTTCACTCAGCGCCTCGCGCAGGTCCTCGTCATCGTCGACGAGAAGGATTTTCTTGAGCTGGGCCATTTCTAACCTCCACACTATTTTGTTACAGGTGTGCCTTGCACACGAGTTCGGCAAGGTTTGGGATGCAGGCTTCACGGCCTCGTGTGGCAGAGCGCCGCAATGTTTCAATTCCGGGCCATGTGGCATAGTTAAGTTTCAATCGCCTTACGGAGTTGTAACACAATATGGCCCTGGCCCCTGACATTATCGAGCAACTGGCCCGCGCGCGGGCGGATTTACGCATGGGTATCCCGATTGTTCTGCAAGGTGCAGAGCCTGTTCTGGTACTGGCGGCAGAAACCCTGACCGCGCAGCGGCTGGCCGATGTGCTGGCACTGGGGGGAGAGCCGGTTCTTGCGATTACCGCGCGCCGGGCCCAGACCCTCAAGGCGCGGGCCTATGACGGGGACCTGGCGCGTGTGCTTCTGCCGGAAGACGCCACACCGGTCTGGGTGCAAAATCTGGCTGATCCCGCTGACGATCTGCGCGCACCGATGAAGGGCCCGCTGCAATGCGCGCGGGGCGGTGATGTGGCCGCCCATCGCGCCGCACTGCAATTGTGCAAGACGGCGCGCCTTCTGCCCGCTGCCCTGGTCCTGCCGCTGCCCGATGCCAGGGCGTTTGCCGCACGGCATTCCCTGACGGCGCTTGAGCTTGCCGCGGTGACGCCCGCGCTGGCCGAACGCAGCCCCTTGCATCCTGTCGTCAATGCGCGCCTGCCGATGGAAGTGTCAGAGGCGGGCCGGTTGCATATCTTTCGCCCCGAGGATGGCGGCGAGGAGCATTATGCCATCGAGATCGGACGCCCCGACCGGACCAAACCGGTTCTCGCGCGGTTGCATTCCGCCTGTTTCACCGGTGACCTGATGGGCAGTCTGAAATGCGACTGCGGCCCGCAGCTGCGTGCTGCGCTGGCGCAGATGGGGGCCGAAGGGACGGGGATATTGCTCTATCTCAATCAGGAAGGACGCGGCATCGGGCTGGCCAACAAGATGCGGGCCTATTCCCTGCAGGATCAGGGGTTTGACACTGTCGAGGCGAATCACCGGCTGGGGTTCGAGGACGACGAGCGCGATTTTCGGCTGGGGGCGGATATTCTGAGGTCCATGGGCTTTTCCGCGGTGCGATTGCTGACCAACAACCCCCGCAAGGTCGAAATGATGGAAGCCTCGGGCATCGACGTGGCCGAACGGGTGCCGCTGAAGGTTGGCGAAAACCGCCATAACGCTGGTTATCTGGCGACCAAGGCTGCAAAGTCCGGGCATCTTCTTTAGGGAAAGGACAGCCATGAAAGGCCGATGCTATTGCGGGGCGCTGCACTACGAGGTGACAGCCGTTCCGGTGTGGAAGCTGCAATGCCATTGCAGGGAATGTCAGTATATCTCGGGCGGGGGGCCGAATTTCGCGATGGCAGTGCCGCTTGAGGGTTTTGCCTTTACCAAGGGAACACCCGCCGAATTCATCCGCGACGACCTTGAAGGCGCGCGCACACGGCAGTTCTGCGGCACCTGCGGGACGCATATCCTGACGCGGATTCCGGGCCGGGATTATCTGGTGCTCAAGGCGGGGACCTTGGACAATCCGGCGGCAGACTTTGGTGATGCGGAATTTGCGATCTTCATGAAAGACGCGCAGCCCTTCCATGTGGTGGCCGAAGGCAAGCTCTGTTTCGACGATCTGCCTCCGCGCTGATGATCCGCGATGACATGGTCCTGACCCCTGTTGGCCTGCGGTTTCACGGGCGGCTTTACCCCTGCAGCATCGGCAAGGGTGGTGTGACCGAACACAAGCGCGAGGGCGATGGCGCTACCCCAAAAGGGACCCACCGTATTGTCGGGATGCTGTATCGGCCCGACAGGTTGTCCTGCCCGGTGAACTGGGCGGTGCCGATCGGGCCGCGGGACCTGTGGTCAGACGATCCGGCGGCCAAGGATTACAACAGGATGGTGCGTGCGCCCTACCCGCACAGCCACGAGGTGCTGCGCCGCGCGGATCCGCTCTATGATCTGGTGATCCTGACCAGCTGGAACTGGCCCGATGCGGTTGCGGGGCGCGGTTCTGCCATCTTTATCCACCAGTGGCGCAGGCCCGGTTATCCGACGGAGGGCTGTATCGGCCTGCGGCGGGCCGATCTGCATGCCATTGCCCCGATGATCCGGCAGCATGCACGGTTGATCGTGACCTAGATCGTCATGCGAAAAACCTGAATCCCGTAACGCTGCCTGAAATCAGAGATTTCAACGCGTTACGTGATGCATGATGCTTCAAGTATTTCGTCAGACGCTATAGAGCCAGGTTTCGGGCCTTATCCCGGCACTCTTTCTCCGAAGATGGCCGAGCCGACGCGGACATGGGTGGCACCCAGGGCCACGGCGCGTTCGAAATCGCTGCTCATGCCCATGGAAAGCCCCTGCAAGCCGTTGCGCGCCGCGATCTTTGCCAGCAGCGCGAAATGCAGCGATGGTTCTTCATCCACCGGGGGGATGCACATCAGACCCCGCACCGGCAGATCGAGATCCCGGCATTCCCTGACAAAGGCATCTGCATCGCCGGGCAGGACGCCTGCCTTTTGCGGCTCTTCGCCGGTGTTCACCTGGATGAACAGATCGGGGCATTTCCCCTCTTCCTGGGCCAGCCGTGCCAGGGTCTTGGCCAGTTTCGGCCGGTCCAGGGAATGGATGGCGTCAAACAGGTTGATTGCCTGCCGTGCCTTGTTGGATTGCAGGGGCCCGATCAGGTGCAGGTCGACGCCGGGAAAATCAGCGCGGAAACCGGGCCATTTGCCCGCCGCCTCCTGCACCTTGTTTTCACCGAAACAGCGGTGGCCCTGTTCAAGCACATGGCGCACCCGCGCGTCCGGCTGCACCTTGCTGACGGCGATCAGGGTGACGGAACCGGCTTTGCGCCCGGCATCCGCTTCTGCCCTGGTCAATCTGGTGGTGATATCTGTCAGACCCATGATGTTCCCCTTGCTGCCTTGAGGCGCACAGAACAACACGGGGGCAGAAATGAAAAGGGGCAGACCCGAAGGCCTGCCCCAAACTCACGTGTATGAGCTCAACTTAGAAGTTGAAGCGCACACCGAAGTCAACGATGGTCACGTCGGCGTTGTTGTTGGAGATACCGCCGCGCAGCGATGTGCCGCCACCCATGTCGTGGTTGAAGTCAACACCGTAGGATGTTTGGGCGAAGTAGTCAGCATCTGCAACGTAGGCTTCGATGTTTGTGGCTGCGCCAACATCAAAGCGACCTGCCAGAACCCAGTGGTCGCCAGCAACGCCGTTGTCGGCGAAGGCCAGTGTCACGTCGGCCGGGCCGAAGGAACCGCCAACAGTGGCTGTCCACTCAGTGTCACCAACGAAGTCGGAGTCCTGAGCACCCAGAGCGAATGTCCAGCCGTTCCATGTGTATGCGATGTGACCCGCGATACGCTCGTTGTTTGCACCGGCAGGGTTGGTTGCGGACACGTGGACCGCCAGATCACCAGCAGAGTACAGAACTTCGATACCGTTGGAGCCCGAGCTACCCAGGCCTTGGCCGTTCTGGTAAGCATCGCCACGGAAGTTGTAGGCAACGTAGTCATAGGAGTGACCGGTCAAACCCAGGTCGATGGGGTACTGACCAGGCATGAACTCCAGCGCGCCGTAGATGTTACCAACACCAACTTCGAAGCCGCCGGAACGGGCGAAGAAGCGTGCGCCGTTGAAGCCCGGCAGAGTGCCGACAGCCGCATCACGCTCTTCGGATTCGAAGTGAATTGTACCACCGAAGACGACGCCAGCGTCGGATTCAGCAGTTGCATTCACGATCAAACGCAAACGGCTTGTGATGTTTGTTGTGTCTGTAACGCCGTTGTCGGTGTACAGAAGACCAAAGCGGCCGTAACCACCAAATGTAACGTCTGCTGCTGCAACGCCGGCGGTCGCGACCAGGGCTGTTGTAGCGAAGAGAACTTTTTTCATGAGTTTTCCCTCGGTTTGAATTCATATGCCCAGACCGGGGAATCCGGAAAGGGTATGAAGGGTGTTTGCACCCAACCCCCCCCTCCTTGCAAGAAGCCTGAAACGCTCCGGGGCAATGTCGCTGCCAATGGTGCAGCTTTGCCACAGTTTTATCTCTGCCCCTCCCTTTTCAGGGGTGTCCAAGAGCACAAAGCCCATATTCAACAGGGGAATCGCTGCAGACATATGCCTTGCCGATGGTGCAGCACTTGGATAGACCATTGTCCAAACAGGCAAAGGAAAGCTGAAATGGCGTACAGGACCGTTTGCAAAGGCGCAGTGGCACTTCTTATTGTTGCGAGTCTCGGCGCTTGTGGCCTGGGGCGGGAAGCGACACCGCGTGCCGCGACCTATAGCAACACCAACAACCCCAACGTGATCGAGACCGATCCGGACAATACGATCTGGTCGATCTTCAACCGCAAGAACACCGGCACGAATGTTTCGGTGAACAAATACCTCTGGTCAGCTTCGCTTGAGGTTCTCAATTTCCTGCCTGTTCAATCCATCGACCCGTTCACAGGCGTGATCGTGACAGGCTATGGCACACCGCCGGGCGGCGGCTCTGCCTATCGCGCGACGGTTCTGATCGACGATCCGGCGCTTGATGCGCGGTCGCTGAACCTGGCGCTGCAAACCCAGGGCGGACGCACCGTGAACACTGCCACCACCCGCGCGGTGGAGGACGCCATTCTGTCCCGCGCCCGTGAGATGCGACTCGCCGACAACAAATTCTGATCCCGAACACAATCCACGACTTCTTATGCGCCGGGCCCAGTGACATGAACGGCCCGGCGCAATCCGTTTGAACGAAGGCACAGGCCATGATCCGCTATACCCCCGCTGAAATCGAAGCCCGCTGGCAATCTGCCTGGGAAAAGGATGGCATTTTCCGCGCCGTCCGCGATGTCTCCAGGCCCAAGTATTATGTGCTGGAGATGTTCCCCTACCCCTCGGGCCGCATCCACATGGGACATGTGCGCAACTACACGATGGGCGACGTGATCGCGCGCTACAAGATCGCCACCGGGCATAACGTGCTGCACCCGATGGGCTGGGACGCCTTCGGGATGCCTGCGGAAAACGCCGCCATGGCCATCGGCGGCCATCCCAAGGACTGGACCTACGGCAACATCGACGACATGCGCGGCCAGATGAAGCCGCTGGGCCTGTCGATCGACTGGTCCCGTGAATTCGCCACCTGCGACCCGGAATACTATGGTCAGCAGCAGGCGCTGTTCCTCGATTTCCTCGATGCGGGCCTTGTCTATCGCAAGAACGCCGTGGTGAACTGGGACCCGGTCGACATGACCGTGCTGGCCAACGAACAGGTCGAGGCGGGGCGCGGCTGGCGCTCTGGTGCTCTGGTGGAACGGCGCGAACTGACGCAATGGTTCTTCAAGATCTCGGATCATTCGGAAGAACTTCTGGAGGCGCTCGACGGGTTGGACAACTGGCCCGCCAAGGTCAAGCTGATGCAGGCCAACTGGATCGGCAAATCGCGTGGGCTGCAATTCGCCTTCTCCACCATTGACGCGCCGGACGGCTATGACCGGATCGAGGTCTATACCACGCGCCCCGATACGCTGATGGGCGCCTCCTTTGTCGGCATCTCGCCCGATCACCCGCTTGCCAAGGCGCTGGAGCGGGACAATGCCGATGTCGCGGCCTTCTGCGCAGAGTGCCGAAAGGGCGGCACAACCGAGGAAGCCATCGAAACCGCCGAGAAGCTGGGCCTGGATACCGGTATCCGGGTGCGCCACCCGTTTGACACGGCGCATGACCTGCCGGTCTATATCGCGAACTTCATCCTTATGGATTACGGCACCGGGGCCATTTTCGGCTGCCCGGCCCATGACCAGCGCGATTTTGAATTTGCGACCAAATACGAGCTGCCGATCATTTCGACCTTTCTGCCGTCAGAGGAAGCGCCCGAAGACCTCGAAGAGGCCTTTGTGCCCGCCAAGGACGAAAAGGTCTTTTACAACCGCGGATTCGCGGGGGAGCAGTGGCAAACCGGCAACGAAGCCATCGACGCCGCGATTCGCTTTTGCGAGGACAATGGCGTGGGCCACGGCGTGACCAAGTTCCGCCTGCGCGACTGGGGCCTCAGCCGCCAGCGGTATTGGGGCTGCCCGATCCCGGTGGTGCATTGCAACAGCTGCGGCGTGGTCCCGGAAAAGAAAGAGAACCTGCCGATCGAGCTGCCCTATGATGTGGATTTTGACACGCCCGGCAACCCGCTGGACCGGCACCCGACCTGGCGCGACTGTGCCTGCCCGTCCTGTGGCGCGGCGGCGAGGCGCGAAACCGACACGATGGACACATTTGTCGATTCCTCCTGGTATTTCGCCCGTTTCACCGCGCCCCACGCCGAAACGCCGACAAACATGGAAGATGCCAAGTACTGGATGAACGTGGACCAGTATATCGGCGGCATCGAACATGCGATCCTGCACCTGCTCTATTCACGTTTCTTTGCCCGCGCGATGCAGATCACCGGACACCTGCCGGAAAGCGCCATCGAACCCTTTGACGCGCTGTTCACCCAAGGCATGGTGACACATGAGATCTATCAGACCCGCGACGACAGGGGCCGTCCTGTCTATCACCTGCCCGAGGATGTCACCGACGGCAGGCTCGCGGATGGCACCGAGGTCGAGATCATACCCTCGGCCAAGATGTCGAAGTCCAAGAAGAACGTGGTGGACCCGCTGCACATCATCTCGAACTATGGCGCGGATACGGCCCGCTGGTTCGTGCTGAGCGATTCCCCTCCCGAGCGGGACGTGGAATGGACAGCCTCGGGTGCCGAAGCGGCGTTCAAGCACCTGTCGCGGGTCTGGAACATCAGCGACCGGATCGCGGCGATGGATGCCGATGCCGGGGGAGAGGGTGACGAGGATCTGTTGCGCGCCATGCACAAGACCATCCATGACGTGACCATGGGTGTCGAAAGTTTCGGCTTCAATGCGGCGATTGCGAAACTCTACGCCTTCACGGCAACCTTGCAGAAATCCAAGGCGGGCCAGAGCGCCCAGCGCGCAGCGATCATGACGCTGGCGCAGCTGATGGCCCCGATGACCCCGCATCTGGCCGAGGACATCTGGGCCAGGCAGAACGGCGAAGGCCTGATTGCCACCGCCCCCTGGCCGAAGGCTGACGCGGCAATGCTGGTTGACGATACCGTCACCCTGCCGATCCAGATCAATGGAAAACGGCGTGCGGAAATACAGGTGCCCGCCGATATGCCGAAAGAAGAGGTTGAAAAGATCGCGCTGGCCCATGAAGCTGTGATCAGAACCCTGGATGGGGCCACCCCGAAGAAGGTCATCGTTGTGCCCGGACGGATCGTGAATGTCGTTGCTTGACCGCCGTACCGTTTTGCTTGCCCCGCTGGCGCTGGCCGCCTGCGGGTTCGAGCCGGTCTATGGACCCGGCGGCAGCGGCAGCGCCTTGCGCAACCGCGTGCTGGTGGATGAGCCGGATGACCGCAACGGCTATCTGCTGACCCGAGAGATCGAGGAACGGCTGGGCCGTACCAGCGCCGCAAGCTTTGGCCTGGCGGTCAAGATTGCCACGACCGAAGAGGGGCTGGCGATCGATTCGGCGGGCAACATCACCCGGTTCAACCTGCTGGGTGCGGTGGATTTCGCCCTGCGGGATCTGACCACAGGCCAGATCGTGACCTCCGGCACCGTCGAGAATTTCACCGGCTATTCCGCCACCGGCACAACCGTTGCAACGCTGGCCAGCGCGCAGGATGCACAAGAACGCCTGATGCGCATCCTGGCCGAGCAGATCATCGCAAGGCTTTACGCCGCGCAGATCCCCGCATGAAACTGTCCCCGCGCGAGGCCAACAGCTATTTCGCCAAGCCGGACGCGGGCAAGACCGGCCTGCTGATCTTTGGCAGCGATGCGATGCGCGTCGCGCTGAAACGGCAGGAATTCCTGAAATCCCTGCTGGGTCCCGATGCGGAAGAGGAAATGCGCCTGACGCGAATCCCTGCAGCCGAGCTGCGCCGCGATCCCGCGATGTTGCTGGATGCGATCAAGGCGGTGGGGTTCTTTCCCGGACCGCGTGCGGCCTTTGTCGAGGACGCGAACGACAATATCGCCAAGCCGCTGCTGGATGCGCTGGGAGACTGGCAGCCCGGCGATGCGCAGATTGTCGTGTCCGGGGGCGACCTGAAGAAGACCTCGAAGGTGCGCAAAGCCTTTGAGAGCCATCCGAATGCCTATGCGGTGGCGATCTATGACACCCCGCCAGACCGGGCGGAGATCGAGCGGTTGCTGGCAGAGGCCGGGCTGCGCCCCGAACCCGATGCCATGGGTGCGCTGAGCGAACTGGCCCGCACGCTTGATCCCGGCGATTTCCGGCAGACCCTGGAGAAGCTGTCGCTTTACAAGCTGAATGACCCAACCGCCCTGACCGGGCAGGATGTTGCCGCCTGCGCGCCGACGTCGACCGAGGCGGATGTGGATGACATCCTGCATGTGGTGGCCGAGGCCCGCGCGGGCGACATCGGGCCGGTGATGAGCAAGTTGCAGGGACAGGGCGTGAACCCGGTGACGCTGACCATCATGGCGATCCGCCATTTCCGCACGCTTTACCGCATTGCGGCATCCCCCGGCGCGCCCGTCTATGGGGTGCGCGACCGGGACCGCGCCATGCGGCAGGCCAAGGCCTGGGGTGCGGCAAAGCTGGAAACCGCGCTGACGGTTCTGACCGATACCGACCTGACCCTGCGGTCGGCAGCGCAGACCGCGCCGGCGCTGGCACTGGTCGAACGCGCCTTTATCCGCCTCGCGATGCTGGGCGCTCAACGCTGAAAGGAACAACGATGTACAAGGTGATTGGTGCGACCAGATCCCGCGCTTTCCGGGTGATGTGGATGCTGGAGGAACTGGGCGAAGATTACCAACAGGTGGATGCCGGGCCGCGGTCCGAAGAAGCGTTGAAATACAATCCGCTGGGCAAGATCCCGGCCTTTGTCGACGGCGATGAGATCCTGACCGATTCCGTGGCGATCATGACCTACCTCGGCGACAAACATGGCAAGCTGACGGCCACGGCAGGCACCCCTGCCCGGGCCCGGCAGGATGCAATGACCTTCTGGCTGGTCGATGAATTCGACGCGATTCTCTGGGCGGCCGCCAAACACAGTTTCGTTTTTCCCGAAGACCGCCGGGTGCCCGAGATCAAGGACAGCCTGAAGGCGGAGCTGTTGCGCTCGGCCGATGTGCTGGCGGAGCGGCTGGAAGGGCCGTTCCTGATGGGGGACCAGATGACCCATGCGGATATCCTGGCCTGTCACTGCGTGAACTGGTCGATCGGTGCGAAGTTTCCGCGTCTGAATGACAAGCTCGGCGCCTGGGCCGCCCGGATGCGGGACCGGCCCGCGTTCAAGGCCGCGCAGGAAAAGGGTGCGGGGTAAGATCTGGCGTTTCGGATGCGGAAGGCTTCGGCCCCTCAAGGTGCAGTCACGCTTTCGGCATTCACACAGACGGCAGTCACACCTGCAAATGAAGACATGTCAAAAATGACATGTCTTCATTTACGGAACGTTAATGCTTTTCCATCGCGTTGCGGAAAAACGGTTCATCAACCGGGAGTGCCCATTACCATTATTGGATGGCGTTGCGGAACCGCGGCTCGATAGCCGGATGTGCGACTGCCGATTAGCGCGAGCCCCCGGATCAGACCCCGGCCCAGGTTGCGGCCTGCTGCCCGGCCCAGCGCCCGGTCGCAAGGCAGGCATTGATCAGATAGCCCCCTGTCGGCGCCTCCCAATCCAGCATTTCCCCTGCCACAAAGACACCCGGCACCGCGCGCAGCATCAGATTGTCATCCAGCGCGCCAAAACGGACGCCCCCGGCGGTCGAGATGGCCTCCGCCATCGGGCGCAGCCCGGCGTGGCTTATCGGTAGCGCCTTCAACACCCGCGCCGTGGCCCGCAGGCCATCGGGCAGGGGCCGCGCCATTTCCTGTATCAGCGCGATCTGCGCCGGTGTCAGCTTCAACACCTTCCGCAGATGATTGGCCAGGCTGGCCTTGCCGCGCGGCTTTGCCAGGCGTGTCGTGATCTCCGGCACGGAGAGATCCGGCAACAGGTCAAGCAACAGATCATGCCCTTCACGGACACCGCGGGAGACCGAATAGATCCCGCCGCCCTCCAGCCCGCGCGCCGACAGGCTCGCCTCGCCCCGCGATTGATAGGGGCCGGCGGACCATGCCCCGCCTTTGAGCGGCGCGCCGAAGTGCTTGGCCATGTGGTCAGACCAATCCACTGCCACGCCGGCATTCGCAGGGGCAAAACCCGCCAGATCGACACCACGGGCGCGCAATATGTCGGCCCATGCGCCGGTCGCGCCCAGCCGGGGCCAGCTTGCGCCCCCAAGGGCCAGCACGGTCACATCTGCCTGCAGCGTCTCGACGCCCCCGGGGGTGTCGAATGCCAGTGCCGCGCCCTGCCAGCCCTGCCAGTGCCACCGGGTGCGGGTCTGCACGCCAAGCCCGGCAAGGCGTTCCAGCCAGGCTCTGAGCAATGGCGAGGCCTTCATCGCCGTCGGAAAGACCCGGCCTGTCGATCCGGAGAACACCTCCTGGCCCAGCCCGCGCGCCCATGCCTGCACGGCGCTGGCGTCAAATGCCGCGATGATCGGGGACAATGGGGCTCGTGCCTCGGCATAGGCTTCCATGAAGGGTGTGAACGGCTCGTCCTTTGTCAGGTTCAGGCCGGATTTGCCGGCCATCAGGAACTTGCGGCCCACCGATGGCTTGGCATCGCAGAGCGTGACCGCGAGACCGGCACGTCCCAGCATCTCTGCCGCCATCAGACCAGCCGGGCCTGCCCCGATCACCACAGCGCGGCTCATGCCCCTGCCTTGGGCAAACCGCCTTTGATCTCGACCACGCGCTGGGGATAGGGAATCTCGATCTTCGCGTCCTTGAGCGCGTTCCAGATCAGGAACAGGACGTCGGAGGTGTATTTGTTCGGCCCGTCGTCCAGCCCGTTGACCCAGAACTCCACCGCGAAATCCACACCGCTGTCACCGAAGCCGCGCAGCTCGCAATCGGGCGGATAGGGTTCATCCAGCACCTCCGGATGCGTGGCCACTGCGGCCTCCACGAGGGCCGGCACCTTGTTGATGTCGGTGTCATAGCTGACAGAGAATGCCGCCTCGTATCGGTTGGCCGACCCGGAATCGGAGTAATTCGCCACACGGGTGGTGATGAAATCTTCGTTCGGCACCACGATCCAGCGGCCATCGAAGGTTTCCAGAATCGTGGCCCGGGCCATCATCTTGACGATTGTGCCTGCTTCGCCGCCGTCGAGTTCCACGAAATCACCGACTGTCGCCTGCCCCTCGACCAGCAGGATCACGCCAGAAATGAAATTCGACGCGATCTTTTGCAGGCCGAACCCCAGCCCCACACCGATGGCGCCGCCCAGAACGGCAAGGGCCCCCAGGTTGATGCCCATGATGTTCATCAGCAGCAGGAAGGCCACGGCAAAGATGGTGAATTCGACCGTCTTGATCAGCAACTGCCGGATCGACGGGCGCATCTCCTCTTTCTGGGCGATGATCTGCGTGGTCTGGGTGTTCGACCATTGCCCCAGCCAGAACAGGAAGGTCCCGGCGATGACCCCGCGCACGACGGTGATCAGCGAAAAGCGGATGTTGCCGACGCCCACGATGGTTTCGGTCAGCGCCGTGTTCACGACATCCATCAGCCCCACGGCATAAATCGCCATGATCGGCAGCAGGATAAAGCGGCCCATGGTCTTGAGCAGCGGATCGGTGATCATGTCGCGGACCAGCGCCCGCGCGGCCAGGAAGAGGAACACCCGCTTGCCAAAGGCGATGACGGCGCCGGAATCGAACAGGGATCTGACGATGCTTTCCCCGATGCCCGTCAGGGCATAGGCCAGCAGCGGTGAAAGCAACGGCAGAAAGCGCAGGACAAACCGGCGCGGCGTGGCGAAGACACCGGCACTGTCGCCAGGTTCTATCAGCCGCTGCAACGCAGGCTTCATCCGAGTCGAAATCAGCACCGCAAGCAGCCATGCGACCACAAGCAATGCGAATTGGGACCAGGCCGCCGGGCTCAACAACCAGCTGAGCGCCAGTTCCCAGCCCTGCACGGCATAGCCATAGGTCTGCTGCACGATTTCAGGTTGCGCAGAAAGGTCGAACTCCATCACCGGACCCTTGTAACAAAAAGCAAATACGCCATCCTCATGCCCGGACAGCGGCAAAGGATCAAGGATATTGCAAAGGGTCAGAACCCGCCGCATCCGGATTGGTCCGTCCGAATGCAGCGGCGTGCAGCAAAGGGGTCCTTAGCCTGAGCGGCACATCCGCTTGATCCCGGCTGCGATCTCGGGCTTGGCGGCAACCGTGTCGGCGCTCAGGTCGCGGGCATGTTCCAACAGTTCCTCAGGCGCGACGATCCGGTCGATCAGGCCAAAGGACAGTGCTTCTTCTGCCGTGATCTTTTGCCCGCCCATCAGGATCAGCTTGGTGCGCGCAGGCCCGATGAGGGCCGCCATGCGCAGCGGGTCGGACGGCTGCGGCAGGAACCCCAGCTTCATCACCGGATAGAAAAACCTGGCCTCCGGCACGGCGATGCGGATGTCGCAGGCCAGCGCCATGCCCATGGCACCGCCCGCCAGGGTGCCGTTCAGCGCCGCGATGGTCAGCCCCGGCAGGGAGGCAACCGCCCCGGACAGCCGTTCCCAGACATCGGAGGTGGCCAGCCCCGCGCGGGCAGCCTCCAGATCGGCACCGGCGCTGAAAACGCGGCCCGTGCCGGTCAGGATCACCGCCCTTGCCTCTGTTGCCGCCTCCATCACCTCTGCCAGGTCGCTGAGCATGGCATGGGTCAGCGAATTGGCCTTGTCCGGGCGGTTGATGGTGACGGTCCAGATACCGTCTGCGCGGTCGCAGAGGATCATATCAGGCCGACGGCGCGGCGGATGTCCTCGTCGCGCAGGGAAATTTCGTCTCCCTTGAACCGGTCCGCCTCCGCGCTGCACATCCACAACAGGCAGCGTGCGGGCCAGTCGGCGGGAATGTGATCTTCCCAGGCCAGCTTGCTGACCGGGTTGATGCCGGAGGCCTTGATCTCGCGCTGCATCTGGGTGGCGACAGTGCCGGGCGACAGGCCAATGGCGCGGATGCCATGTTCGGCCTCTTCCTTGTCCAGGCAGCGGTTCAGCATGTTGACCGCCGCCTTGGAGGCGCAATAGTGGCTCCAGCCTTCGATCGCGCCATGGGCGGCACCGGAAGAAATTGTCAGGATCGACCCGCCGCCCGCTTCGCGCATCGCAGGCAGCACCGCATGGATGCCGTTGAACACGCCCTTCAGGTTGATGTCGATCACCTGACCCCAACCGGCAGGATCGGCGTCGGCGAGCCGGGAAATCGGCTCGATCACGCCGGCATTGTTGATCAGCACGTCCAGACTGCCGAATGCGCTTTGGGCGGTGGCGACCGCCGAAGACATTTCACCATAGCGCGCCACGTTGCAGGGAATCGCAATCGCCTTGTCGCCGATTTCCCCCACCAGATCGCTCAGCGCGTCCTGAGAACGCGCCAGCAAGACGACATTTGCCCCTGCCTGGGCGAAAACCCGCGCAGTTTCGGCGCCGATGCCACGGCTCGCACCTGTGATCATAACTGTCTTGCCGGTCATATCCATTGGATCGCTCCTTTGATCGGGGGATGTTTTGCATAGGGTCGTTGCCCTGTGGTAAAGCTGTGAAATGCGATGGTCCACCCCTGCACGGTACTTGACCCTTCGCGCCCTTTGTCAGAGGCTCTGGCCACATTTGCGATAAGGATTTTCCCATGTTTCGTCTGAACTCCGCTTCCATTGGCCTCGCGTTGCCCGCGATGCTGTTGTCTTCTGCCGCCTGGGCCGATCTGACCCCGTCACAGGTCTGGGGCGACTGGCGCCAGTATATGGAGGGGATGGGCTACGGCATCAGCGCCTCTGAAACTGAGTCAGGTGGCAACCTGACTGTCAGCGATCTGACCCTGGACATGCCGATGCCCGATGAAGGCGCTGCTGTCACCATGACCATGGGCACCTTCGAATTCATCGCGAATGGCGATGGATCGGTGGCAATCGTGATGCCGGACAGATTGCCCATGACAATTTCCGCCACCGGCACCGATACCGACCCCGGCTTTACCATGAACCTGGACTACACCCAGTCCGACCACAGCATGACGGTCAGCGGGACGCCCGAGAACATGACCTATGCCTATGATGCGGGCACCATCGGCCTGAAGCTGACCGAGCTGATGGTGGATGACAAAAGCTATGGCGAAGAAAACGCCAAGATCGACGTCGTTGCGACCGACTTCACCAGCCGGACAACAATGGCCATCGGCGACATGCGCAGCTATGAGCAGACCGGCCAGATCGGCAGCGTCAGCTATGACCTGTTTGTGCACAACCCCGAACAGACCGGCCAGCTTGCCATGGTCGGCAGCATGTCCGAACTGACCCTTGAGGGGGGTGGGCTGATCCCGCTCGACAACCTGAATGCGGCAGATATGGCGGCAATGATCGCGGCGGGCTTTGATATGTCGGGCTCCATCACCTATGGCGCCGGCAACACCGACATCAATTTCCAGGATGAAACCGAAGGCGATTTCGCCGCCACCACATCCTCGCAGGGCGGCGATCTGAGCGTTGAGATGGGCCCGGGCGGCATTGCCTATGCCGGGTCCCAGAAAGACACCAAGATGAACATCAAGGTGGCCGATCTGCCGTTCCCGATCGACCTGAGCATGGCGCGTTCCGGTTTCAAGCTGCAAGCGCCCGTGGTCAAATCCGACGACCCGCAGGATTTTGCCTTTGGGATTACGCTGGGCGATTTCGTCATGTCCGACATGATCTGGGGCATCTTCGACCCCACCGGCCAATTGCCGCGTGACCCGGCAACCATCGAGCTGGATCTGAGCGGTCAGGCCAAGCTGCTGGTCAACTACATGGACCCGGAAGCCGCGGCAAACCTTGCGGGCCCTCCGGGCGAGGTCAACGCGCTGACGGTGAACACGCTGGTGGTGGATGCCGCCGGTGCGCGTCTCGAAGGTCAGGGCGACGTGACCTTCGACAACACGGATCAGACCACATTCCCCGGCATGCCGAAGCCTGTGGGCGCCGTTGACCTGTCGCTTGTCGGCGGCAACGGCCTGTTGGACAAGCTGGTCGGGATGGGCATGCTGCCGGAAGAACAGGCGATGGGCGCACGGATGATGATGGGCCTCTTCGCAGTGCCCGGCACCGAACCGGATACCCTGAGCTCGAAGATCGAATTCACCGAAGATGGCCAGGTCTTGGCCAATGGGCAGCGTATCAAGTAAGCTGCGCGCTTCGAATGGACGAAGAGGCGCGGCGCTGTCCGCGCCTCTTTTCATTTGCTATGTGCCCCGGGGCGGCGCATGCCGCGCAATTCTGGCTCTTGCTGGCGAATTTTCTGAATCCTGACAGGAGGCCGTGCCAGGCAATCCTGGCCCAACTGTCAGGCGTTTGCGATCCAGAGAGGACCTTCGACGCAGGGCGCGCAAGTTCCTGCTGGCAGACGAAGTTGCCGTTCGGAAAGTTCAGGCACATATGCTATTGTCCTGCATGCTTGACCTCAATGACACCACTATGATCGAGGTGAACGGAACCAGCCTCGCCACATTCCAACAAGGTCGCGGCGACCCTGTCACGCTTGTCCACGGTGGTGTATCGGACCTCCGAAGCTGGACCGGTCAGATGTCCGCATTGTCGAGGGATTTCCGGGTTCTCTGCTATAGTCGCCGGTTTCACGCACCGAACGCCCCCATTCCGCCAGACCAGCCGGATACGTTCCAAACCCATGTGGACGATCTGGCCGCGCTGATCGACCACCTTGGGACGGCCCCAACCCATATTGTGGCGCATTCGTGGGGCGGGCTGATTGCACTCGTCCTGGCGACGCAACGCCCCGAGATGTGTCGAAGCCTGGTTCTGATCGAAGCACCGAGCGTAACCGTTCATCTGGAAATCCCGCCAAAGCCGCTGCAATTGCTCAAGCTGTTCCTTTCGAACCCGAAACTTGCCTTTGCGATCGCGAAACTGGGTGCAGGGACATTTGGGCCAGCGGAAAAGGCATTTCGAAAGGGGGACGACAAAGCCGCCATTGCACATTTTGGCCGGGGCGTTTTGGGGGATCGGGCCTTTGACGGCCTCTCAGAAGAGCGCTACCAGCAGGTCTGGGACAATCGGGGACCGGACAGAGCGCAGGCTTTATATCATGGCTTTCCCGATTTGCGTAACGTTCCACTCTCACGTGTCACGATGCCCGTCCTGTTGCTTAGCGGAAACTCAAGCCCGGTTGTTTTTCGGCGGTTGAATGATGCTTTGGCTGACAGGCTGCCCAATGCGATCCATCGCATAATACCCAATGCGTCGCATATCGTTCAGGAGGATGCCCCTGATGAAGTAAATGCCCAGATAGCAGGATTCCTGAAAACGTAGGTTGGACCCGATCCCGCCATTCTCTGCATTCTCACGACTGACCGCTTGTCTCCTGCCGCGTCCTTCGGACATAGCGCCACACGCCGGGGCTGCGATGTGACGCAAAGTCGGCTTTGCCTGGCATCTGACGCCCCGGGGGCAAAGCGCAGCTTTGTTCAATTCATGGACAACAAGGGCCGCCAACCCGGCCATTCCCGCGCCCGGAGCGCCCAATCGGGGCGCTGCTCTTGCCCTTATGGCCATAGGCGATTACCTCTGCGCCAACCCCGATTGGAGCCTGCCTCATGTCCCAGCCCCTCGATTCGCTGACCAAATCCCTGTTGCTTGCCGCCGGCAAGGCAGGCGCGGATGCGGCAGATGCAAAGGCTGTCCGCGCGACCTCGGTCTCTGTCGACGTGCGCGGCGGCATGCTGGAACAGGCCGAGCGGGCAGAAGGCACCGACATCGGGCTGCGTGTTTTTGTGGGGAAACGATCCGCGACGGTTTCGGCCTCGGACACATCCGAACGCACGATTGAGGAAATGGCGGTCCGCGCGGTTGCCATGGCCCGCGAGGCTCCCGAAGACCCCTATGCCGGGCTGGCCGAGCCAGAGCAGCTTGCGCAGCATTGGGACGCCGAAGCCCTGCAACTGGTCGATCCGGCGGAGGAACCCTCGCCCGAGACCCTGCAGGAGGATGCCGCCGCGACCGAAGCCGCGGCACTGGCCGTCAAGGGCGTCAGCCAGGTGCAATCCGCCAGCGCCGGGTACAGCAGGCAGCAGATCTTTCTGGCCACGACAAACGGTTTCGAAGGCGGCTTTGGCCGCACCAACCGCGGGCTGTCCTGTGTTGCCATCGCGGGCAGCGGCAGCGGGATGGAACGAGACTACGATGGCGACAACCGCATCTTCCAATCGGATCTGCGGGATGCCGCCGACATTGGCCAGACCGCCGCACAGCGCGCCCTTGCCCGGCTTGATGCGCGCAAGCCGCCCACCGGGACCTATCCTGTCCTGTTCGACGAACGCGTCGCATCCTCCCTGATCGGCCACCTGCTGGGTGCGGTGAACGGCAATGCCATTGCGCGCGGTGCGTCCTATCTGCGGCATGCGCTGGGCGAGGCCATCCTGCCCGACCACCTGTCGCTGATCGAAGACCCGCACCGCCCCCGCGTCGGCGGATCGCGCCCCTTCGACGGTGAAGGATTG
Organism: Sulfitobacter sp. G21635-S1; assembly: GCF_027213915.1. Classification (NCBI taxonomy): domain Bacteria; kingdom Pseudomonadati; phylum Pseudomonadota; class Alphaproteobacteria; order Rhodobacterales; family Roseobacteraceae; genus Sulfitobacter; species Sulfitobacter sp. G21635-S1. The sequence goes on along the minus strand of NZ_JAPWGV010000008.1, from coordinate 44,822 downwards.
CCGACACAGCGCCGCATGATCGTCGAGAACGGCGTGCTCATGGGCTGGACCCTCGATCTGGCCACGGCGCGCAAACTGGGCATGGCGCCGACCGGCAACGCGGCACGCGGCACTTCTTCGGGTCCCTCCCCCACCACCTGGAATATCGCCCTGACCCAGGGCGCGGTCAGCCGGGACGACCTGATCCGCGAGATGGGGACCGGTCTGCTTGTCACCTCGATGATCGGATCGACGATCAACCCCAACACCGGGGATTATTCGCGCGGGGCCAGTGGCCTGTGGGTCGAGAACGGTGAGATCACCCATGCGATCAACGAATGCACCATCGCGGGCAACCTGCGGGACATGCTGCGTGCGATGATCCCTGCCAATGACGGGCGTCCGCACCTGAGCCGGGTCGTGCCGTCATTGCTGGTGCCGGGGATGACCCTTGCCGGCGCGTGATCTGCCCCTTCTGATCGACGCGGCGCGCATTGCCGGCCGGGTCGCCACCAGCTTTGTCGGCAAGACGGCGCGGCGGTGGGACAAACCCGGCGATGCGGGCCCCGTGACCGAGGCCGACCTGGCGGTGAACGATGTGCTGCAGACCACATTGCGGCTTGCCCGGCCCGATTACGGCTGGCTGTCGGAGGAAACCGAAGACACCACCGAAAGACTGGGCAAGGACAGGGTGTTCATCATCGACCCGATCGACGGCACCCGCAGCTTTGTCGAAGGGTCGAACACCTGGGCGCATTCGCTGGCTGTGGCAGAGGCGGGGGTGATCACCGCGGCAGTTGTGTTCCTGCCGATGCGGGACAAGCTCTATGCCGCGGCAAAGGGCGAGGGGGCGACCCTGAACGGCAAGGACCTGCGGGCCGCGCATCAGCCCGACCTGTCGCAGACCACCGTACTGGCCGCGAAACCCGCCTTGATGGACCACTACTGGAAATCCCGCAGCGCCCCGACCTTCAAACGCAGCTACCGGCCTTCGCTGGCCTACCGCCTTGCGCTGGTGGGACAGGGCCGTTTCGATGCGATGATCACCCTGCGCCGCAGCTGGGAATGGGACATCGCAGCCGGCGCCCTGATCGTGACGGAGGCAGGCGGCACCTGTTCCGATCAGACGGGCCGGCCGCTGGTCTTCAACAATGCCGATCCCCGGCTGAACGGGGTGGTGGCCGGGGGCGCACCCGCCCAGGCCGCGCTGATCGCTGCACTTGCCTGAAACGTTTCTTCTGGTACGACAGGGATACTCCCAAGTGACAAAGGAAATTCCATGACACAACGCTTGCACCTCGTTTTCGGCGGTGAACTGGTCAATCCCACGGAAACCGCGTTCAAGAACGTCGATGACATCCATATCGTTGGCATTTTCCCCAATTATGCCACTGCATTCGACGCCTGGAAGAACGAGGCACAACGCACGGTGGACAATGCCCATATGCGCTATTTCATCGCGCATCTGCACCGCCTGCGGGACGAGGAAGCCCCTGCCTCACCCACCGAAGAGCTGGGCTGAACCGGCCATGGCGCGGTCGCTGGGGCTCGCGGCATATCGCGCCATGATCCGGCACGGGACGGCGGATGTGGTCCCGCCCTCCGGGCCGCGGCCCCCCGGTGAACTGGTTTGGATTCACGCCGCTGAATCCGGGAACCTGCTGGCGGTGCAGGACCTTGCCCTGCGGCTTTGCGCGGTGCGGACCGGGTTGAACGTGCTGATCACCCTGCCGGAGGGCGCGGATGTTACCGCGCTGGCCAAAACAGACAACAACGTGATCGTCCAGCCTGTGCCCGGCGAACACCAGTCGACGGTCAAGGCATTTCACGATCACTGGAAACCCGATTGCTGCATCTGGGTCTGGGGCGCGCTGCGGCCCAACCTTGTGCTGGAAACCGGCGCCCGGCAGTGCGCCATGTTCCTGATTGACGCCGACACCCGGGGCTTTGACGGCCGCCGCGACCGCTGGCTTTCCGATCTGACCTACCGGATGTTGTCACAGTTCGACTACGTCCTGACCCGGTCGGAACCGGGGCTGCAACGGTTGCTGCAACTCGGGCTGACGCGCCAGCAGATTGAAATCACCTCCCCGCTGCTGGCAGGCGGACAGGCCCTGCCTTGCGTGGATTCGGATCTGACGGAACTCTCTGCGGTCATCAGCGGCAGGCCGGTCTGGTTTGCCACCCAGTTGCAGGCCAGGGAATTTCCCACGATCCTTTCGGCGCACCGGCAGGCCATGCGCCTGTCGCACCGGTTGTTGCTGATCCTGCAGGCGGCAGAGCCTGGAACAACCGCCGAGGCGATCGAGCTTTCCCAGGCACGCGGCTTCGTGACCGTGAACTGGAGCGACGGCACGTTTCCCGACGAGGCAACGCAGGTCCTCGTGACCGATGACCCCGGTGACCGGGGCCTGTTCTTCCGGCTCGCACCGGTTTCCTTTCTGGGCTCCTCCCTGGTGCAGGGCGAAAGCGGCTGTGACCCCTTTGACGCGGCGGCGCTGGGGTCTTCGGTGCTCTACGGTCCCAAGGTGCGGCATTTCATGGGATCCTACACAAGGCTGGCGGCCGCAGGCGCGGCGCGCATCGTCAATGATGCCGATGCGCTCGGCACTGCCGTTTCCCGCCTGATCGCCCCGGATCAGGCCGCAACCATGGCCCATGCGGGATGGGATGTGATCAGCCAGGGTGCGGCGCTGATGGATCGGGTGACCGATCTTGTGCAGGATGCGCTTGATGATGTGGTAAGGGCGCATTGATGCGGGCACCGGCTTTCTGGCATCTTCCCCGGCCCGACTGGCGCGCACGGCTGTTGCAGCCGCTGGGCGCTCTTTACGCATTGGCCACCGCGCGCCGGTTGGCGCAGGGCGCGCGCGAACGGCTTGAGGTGCCCGTGGTCTGCGTCGGCAACATCAACGCGGGCGGCACCGGCAAGACCCCAACGGTCATGGCGGTGGTGGATCACCTGCGCAACCTGTTTCACACACCGCATATCGTGTCGCGCGGCTATGGCGGAACCCTGGAAGGGCCTGTGCAGGTCGATCCTGCGCGCCACAGCGCGGCCGAGGTCGGGGACGAACCCCTGCTGCTGTCCGCCTTTGCCGAGGTCTGGGTGGCACGGGACCGCGCTGCCGGGGCCAGGGCCGCGCAAAAGGCCGGGGCAACGGTGATCGTGCTGGATGACGGCTTCCAGAACCCGGCGCTGCATCATGACCTGGCCATCGTGGTGGTGGATGCGGAAAAAGGATTTGGCAACGGCCTGTGCCTGCCCGCGGGCCCGCTGCGCGAACCGGCGACGGCCGGTCTGGGCCGGGCTGACATCTTGCTGTCCATCGGAACAGCGGCCGCGCAGGATCGCTTTGCGGCACCGGACCTGCCACCTGCCGTGCCGCATGTGCAGGCTGTCCTTGCCCCCTTGCAGACCGGTATGAACTGGGCGGATACCACTGCCTTTGCCTTTGCCGGGATCGGCCACCCGGAGAAGTTCTTTGCCACGCTGCGGGCACTGGGCGCGACATTGGTCCATGCCGAAGCACTGGACGATCACCAGCCGCTGACCGCGGCGCTGATGACCCGGCTGGAAAGTGATGCCCGCGCACGGGGCGCGCAGCTGGTCACGACGGAAAAGGATGCCGTCAGGCTGCCGGACAGCTTCCGCAGCAAGGTGATCACCCTGCCCGTCCGCCTGCAATTCGCCGAAGACAACGCACTGTTCAAAGCGCTGGATGCGCTGCCCCGCCCCGCATGACACGGCGGAATTTTCGAAAATTCCGGTCCGATCTTTTTGAAAAGATCGGCGGGCCTCAGTTGTCCTCGCCCAGTTTCGGGGCCGGACGGTGCAGCGCCAGTTCGGCATCCGAGAAGGTGAAGGGCGAGCGCAGGCCCGGCACCCCGTCCAGTTCGATCTGCATGCCGCGCGCAACCACCTGCGGGTCGGCCATGACATCGGACAGATCGTTGATTGACCCGGCAGGCACATTGTTCGCTTCGCAGGCGGCCAGCAGGTCGTCCCGCTCGCGCAGGCGCGTTGCGCCGTTCAGGCGGCGGATCATCTCGGGCCGGTTGGCCACACGGTCGGCGTTCCTGGCATAGTCCGACGCTTCCGCCATGTCATCCAGCCCCAGCAGGCGGCACAGCCGCTGGTACTGGCCATCGTTGCCGGTGGCGATGATCAGGTGACCGTCTGAGGATTCGAAGACTTCGTAGGGGGTCAGGTTCGGGTGGGCGTTGCCCATACGCCCCGGCGGTTTGCCGGTGGTCAGGTAATTCATCGCCTGATTGCCCATGATCGCCACCGCGCAATCCAGCAGCGCCATGTCGATATGCTGCCCCCGGCCGGTCTGGCTGCGCTGATGCACGGCAGCCAGTATCGCGGTGGTTGCATAGATGCCGGTAAAGATATCGGTGATCGCCATGCCCGATTTCTGCGGCTGCCGGTCAGCTTCCCCGGTGACCGACATCAGGCCGGACATGCCCTGGATGATGAAATCGTAGCCCGCCCGGTGCGCATAGGGGCCGGTATGGCCGAAACCCGTGATCGAACAATAGATCAGCTGCGGGAATTCTTCCTTGAGACTGGCATAGTCCAGCCCGTATTTGGCCAGCCCGCCGGTCTTGAAATTCTCGATCAGGATATCGGCATCTTTCAGCAACGCCTTGACCTGCGCCACGCCCGCGTCAGTCCGGAAATCGACGGTAACGGATGCCTTGCCCCGGTTGGTGGAGTGGAAATAGCTTGCCGACTGGTCGTCATCGCGGGTGACAAAGGGCGGGCCCCACTGGCGCGTGTCATCGCCGGCAGGGCTTTCCACCTTGATCACTTCGCATCCCAGATCCGACAACGTCTGACCCGCCCAGGGCCCGGCAAGGACCCTTGCGAGTTCGATGACCCTCAGGCCGGCAAGCGGTGCGCGCATCAGCTGCCGAGCTCAGCGTCGATCAATGTCTTGAAATCGGCATAGGACATGTTCGACTGCTTGGTGCCGTTGATGATGAAGCTGGGGGTCGAGGTGATGTCATCGCCTTCGCGGTTCTCTGTTTCCCAGGCCACCAGCGTCTGCGCCTTGTCGGCATCCTGCAGGCAGGCGTTCAGCGTGTCGTTGTCCATGCCCGCCAGGCGGCCGATCTTGCGCAGCCCTTCAACAATGGTCGCAGGATCGCCGCCGCGGACCCAGTCGGACTGGCCCTTGTAGATCAGATCGGCAATGCCAAAGAACTTTGCTTCGCCGCCGCAACGCGCCATCATGGAGGCCCAGAGGCCGGGACGGTCGAAATAGACTTCGCGGTAGATGAACCTGACCTTGCCGGTGTCGATATAGTCGGCCTTGAGCTGCTTGAATGGCCCCTGATGGAAGGCCGCGCAATGCGGGCAGGTGAAAGAGGCATATTCGATGATCGTGACCGGCGCATCCGCATCGCCCATCACCATCTCGGTGATTGTGGAGGTATCGACATCCGCATCGCTCGACTGGGCATTCGCCGCGCCAACGATGGCGGTCGAACCGGGGGTTGCCGAGGTGCGGGTCAGTGCCCAGCCGCCCAGGCCCGCGACGGCGACAGCGCCCAGAATCAGATTTCTACGTTGCATGTGATATTCCTTTGTCAGCTCTTCAGCGGTTGTTCTTGTTCAATATGTTCTCACCCAGACGCGCAAGTGCCTCGCGCAATCCGTTGTCCGAAACCTGGCCCGCCGCCGCTGTCGCCTTTGCGCGCAGCGCCGGGTCTGGTGCCGCCTTCGGTCCGGGGCTTTGGTGGGCGAATGCAACCTGCCCTTCGGCAAAACCGGTTGCGGCGGTCTGGGTGACGCGCACCCGTGCGATGGCGTTGTATCCGTAGACCGCGTTCACCCTGGCGCGCAGTTTCTCTTTCTGCATCTCCAGCACGGGGGCATGGGAGCCGGTTGTCAGCAGGGTCAGCGTCGCCCCCAATCCGCCCCGGCCATAGCTGATCTCGACGGGCTGGCAGATTTCCGCAATGTCCTTGCCAACAATTTCAACCCATTGGGTCAGCAGCCGCGACTGCGCGAAGCCACGCGATTCGGAGGCCTTCCGGATCTGGCCGGACAAAAGGCTGTCGGTGCGTTTGAAACCATAGGTTCCGGTGCGGCGCGGTGGCATGGGCTTGTATCTCCGAACGTGCAGCATACCATAGCGGTCTGATGCCGTTGCGCCACCCCATCACCGCCGAGGACCTATAAACATTGCGTGAAACACCGTCCCCCGGCAACCTGCCGCACATCTTGCTGGAATGGTATGACCTCCATGCGCGGGAGATGCCTTGGCGCACCGGCCCGGCAGAGCGCAGGGCGGGCATCCGGCCTGACCCCTACCGCATCTGGCTGAGCGAAATCATGCTGCAACAAACCACCGTTGCCACGGTGCGGGACTATTTCGCGCGCTTCGTCGCGCGCTGGCCGACGGTGGCGGAGCTGGCCGCAGCACCGGATGCCGATGTGATGGGCGAATGGGCCGGACTGGGTTATTACGCCCGGGCGCGCAACCTGCTGAAGTGCGCACGGGCCGTGGTTGCGCAACACGATGGGGTCTTTCCTGCCGATCATGCGGCCTTGCTGGCCCTGCCAGGCATCGGCCCCTATACGGCGGCGGCCGTGTCGTCGATCGCCTTTGATCTGCCCCAGACCGTGCTGGACGGCAACGTGGAGCGGGTGATGGCGCGGCTTTACGACATTCACACGCCCCTGCCCGGGGCCAAACCGGTGCTGATGGAGAAAGCGGCGGCACTGACACCGCGTGACAGGCCGGGCGATTACGCGCAGGCGGTGATGGATCTGGGGGCCACGATCTGCACTCCGAAATCGCCCGCATGCGGGATCTGTCCCTGGCGCGATCCCTGCAAGGCGCGGCGCGAGGGCACCGCCCCGCTGCTGCCGATGAAAACACCGAAGAAGCCCAAGCCGGTGCGCCACGGCACGCTCTACCTAGCGCAGAGGAACGATGGGGCGTGGTTGCTGGAGACACGCCCAGACAAGGGGCTGCTGGGCGGCATGCTGGGCTGGCCCGGTTCGGACTGGCTGGACATTGCGACCGAGCGGCCAGCGGGTACGCCGCCGGTCACCGCCTGCTGGCGTGACCTGGCCGGTGAAGTGCGCCACACCTTTACCCATTTCCACCTGATCCTTTCCGTCCGGACGGCCCGCGTCGGGCCAAAGGTGCAGCCCGAACGCGGCGACTTTGTCCCAAGGCAGGACTTCCGCCCTTCCGATCTGCCGACGGTGATGCGCAAGGCGTTCGATTTGTCGCAGTCAGAGGATGTTACGGGCCTTTGACCGGCAGGCAAGCTGCGCTAGAATGGCGGAAACGAAATGCGCATCATTTCCTCCCGCGCCCGGATCGCTTGCGATCCGGTTCGCACCCGACCCCGCCCCCGTCAAACCGCAGGTTTGCCTTCGGCAAAACGGCGGGTGCGAAACTCCGACCTAGCAAGATGCTGCCCAGTATGGAAAAATGGAAGTGCTGCGCCAAATGGAGAGCCGCCCTCGGGGTCGGGCGCGAACCTGCTGTTGAGAACTGTATTCAATGAACCGAACTTTGAGTCCGGGTGACTAGGATCGGATTGCGAAAAGAGAACCGATACCATGACCATACAAGGTAAAACCTTAGCGCCAAAGGAGCTTGCCCGCGTGACGCGGGCGCTGCCGTTCTGGCTGTCGCTGGGGCTGATCCCGCTGGCCTGGATCACGGCGATCTGCGGGGGGTGGACGGTTGTCCTGCTGCCGCTGATCACATGGTATCTGTTCACGCTGCTGGATGCTGTCGTGGGGCTGAACCTGGACAACGCAGACCTCTCTGCCTCGGAAAGCGACCTGTTCTGGTATCGGCTTGTCACCCTGATCTGGGTTCCTGCACAATTCCTGACGCTGTTCGGACTGATCTGGTACGTCCCGCAGGCCGAGCACCTTGGCACCTTCGAACGCTTCATGGTCTTTTTCGGGGTCGGTGTTATCACCGGCACCATAGGGATCAACTATGCCCATGAGCTGATGCACCAGCGGAACCGGCTGGAGCGGTTTCTGGCAGATGCGCTTCTGGCGATGGTGCTTTATTCGCATTTCCGGTCCGAACACCTGCTGGTGCACCACCGCTATGTGGCAACACCGCGCGATACGGTGACGGCGCGATACAACGAAGGGTTCCACCGCTTCTATCCCCGTGTGCTGCGTGAATCGCTGATCTCGGCCTTTGCGGCAGAAAAGGCGATGCTGGCGCGCAAGTCCCTGCCCTGGACCGACCTTTCCAACCCGTTCTTCAAATACTGGGGGTTTCAGGCCGCGCTGCTGGCGCTGGCCCTGTTGCTGGGCGGCTGGTCCGGGCAGGTGCTGTTCCTGGTGCAGGCGGGGGTGGCGATCTGGCAGTTGGAACTGGTCAATTACATTGAGCACTACGGGCTGACCCGCAAGCACCTGGGCGACGGCAGATATGAACATGTCCAGCCGCGCCACTCCTGGAACGCGGCGCATAGGGCATCGAACTGGCTGCTGATCAATCTGCAGCGTCATTCCGACCACCATTACAAACCCGACAGGCGGTTCCCCGTCCTGCAGAACTATGGCCCTGATGAAGCACCGCAACTGCCCCATGGCTATCCGGTGATGACGCTGGCGGCGATGATCCCGCCACTTTGGCGGCGCATCATGAACCCGAGGGTCCGCAAATGGCGGGCAATGTATTATCCCGAGATCACCGACTGGGCGCCCTACAACAGGCACAGCACACCCGAACCGCGCTGAGCCCGCATGAAATGACCGTGATGTCAGGCAAGGGGCAATTTACACAGGCAGGGTGACTTCCTAACGTTTCGGGATAAATCTGAATCACTTGTTCGCTGCCTCTCCCTTCGGTCGAACGCGAAAAGTGATGTGGGATGTTTCAAGTTTATCCCGAAACGATTTAACGTTTCGGAATGCTCTGTCGCCTTCGCCTGATTCCCGGCCTGCTGGCCCTGGTTCTTGCCTGCATGTCGGGCGGCTTTCGCACCGCAGTTGCCCAGACGCAGGTGGTTGAAGTGGACCTTGAACTGGTCCTGCTGGTCGATGTCTCCCGCTCCATGTCCCAGGCGGAACTTGAGCTGCAACGCCGGGGCTATGCCGCGGCGCTCGGGTCTTCCGAAGTCTTTGCGGCGGTGCAGTCCGGCCTGCTTCAGAACGTCGCCCTGACCTATGTGCAATGGGCCGGAACGCAGCAGGTCGTGGTGGATTGGCGTGTTGTCACCTCGCGCGCCGATCTGGCCGATTTCGCGCGGCGGCTGACCGCCAAACTTGATCCCGGCCTGCGCCGCACCTCGATCTCGGGCGCGCTGCAATTCGGCGCGGAGCTGATCGAGACCAACGCCTATGCCGGTCTGCGCCGGGTGATCGACATTTCCGGGGATGGCCCCAACAACCTTGGCGGCCCGGTGGCCCTTGCCCGGGATGCGGTTCTTGCGCGGGGCATCACCATCAACGGGCTGCCGCTGATGACCAGCGACGGCGCCTATTCGCAGTTCGACCTGCCGCAGCTCGACATCTATTACCAGACCTGCGTCATCGGGGGGCCGGGTGCCTTTGTCATCCCGGTCACCGACTGGCCCGATTTTGCGGATGCGGTGAAACGCAAACTGGTGTTGGAAATCGCGGGACTGTCCCCGGCGGCACGGGTGATCCCGGCACAGGCCCGGAATCCGCGCGATTGCCAGGTCGGTGAAAAGATCTGGCGCGATTTTTCCGATGGGCAGGGTGGTTTTCTGCCATGATGCGGGCGTGCGCCGTCAAACAAAAAAGGCCCCGCCACAAGGGCGGGGCTAAGGTGAGTGCCCTTATAGGCGGACCTTCATCTGGAAGGCCGCAGGCACCGGCGGTGTTCGGATAAGGTGAAGGTGTTTCAGTTCGCCATTTCGGAGCGGATCTGTTGGCGCAAGACGTCGATCGGCACGGTCTTGCCCTCGCGCTTGAAGCACCAGTAGGTCCAGCCGTTACAGCTTGGCGCGCCCTCAAGATGCGCTCCGACCTGGTGGATAGAACCTTTGATGTCATCGCCGATCAGCGTGCCATCGGCGCGCACCTTGGCCTTGTGACGGTTGTTCATGGAATAGAGGTTCTCGCCCGGGCGCAGCATCCCCCGCTCGACCAACTGGCCAAAGGGCACACGGGGCTCGGCGCGTTTGGAGGTTGTGGTCTGCAGCGCGTCGCGATCGAAGCGGCGTACATTGGCGATGCGTTTGCCGGCCACCTTGCGATAGGATTCCTCGCGCTCGATGCCGATGAAATCGCGGCCCAGCATCTTGGCAACCGCACCCGTGGTCCCGGTGCCAAAGAAGGGGTCAAGCACCACGTCGCCCGGATTGGTCGATCCGACCAGAATGCGGTGCAGCAGGCTTTCGGGCTTTTGCGTCGGATGCGCCTTGTCGCCGGCTTCGTCCTTGAGCCGCTCATGCCCGGTGCAGATCGGCAGCACCCAGTCACTGCGCATCTGGATGCCTTCGTTCAGTGCCTTCAGCGCCTCGTAGTTGAAGGTATATTTCGCATTCTCGTCCTTGCCGGCCCAGATCATCGTCTCATGGGCGTTGGTGAACCGCTTGCCCCGGAAGTTCGGCATCGGATTGGACTTGCGCCAGACCACGTCATTGAGGATCCAGAACCCCTCATCCTGCAGCGCAGCGCCGACACGGAAAATATTGTGATAGCTGCCGATCACCCAGATCGCCCCGTTGGGTTTCAGCAGGCGGCGGGCGGCCTTCAGCCAGGCCCGGGTGAATTTGTCGTAGACGGCAAAACTGGCAAATTGATCCCATTCGTCATCGACCGCATCCACCTTGGAATTGTCGGGACGCACCAGATCGCCGCGCAATTGCAGGTTATAGGGCGGGTCCGCAAAGATCAGATCAACACTGTTCTCCGGCAGGGCGTTCATCACGTCGATGCAATCACCCGCAAGGATTTCGTTCAAGGGAAGTGCCACCGCACCCTTTGTCATGGTCTTCATCAATTCTGCCTCTGTGCCCGGTGCATTTTGCACTCGTTGGTTGAGCATCAGGATGAGTCAAAGGCGAATCGCGGTCAATTTCTTTTTTGAATCAAATGCTTAAGAAATTACCTTGCTACAACATATTGTGTACGGGTTTGAACGAACGTCTATGGTGTGGGGTCACACCAAGATTTTGAAGCGCCATCATGTGGCTTTTTGATCCATATCCCATGTTGGTCTCCCAACCATATCCGGGATGCTGTTGCGCCAGGGACAACATGACACAATCTCGACATGTTTTAGCCATGATTGAGGCGGCCGAAATGCTCTGGGAACGGGCGTCGCCCTTGATGATCGCCTCCGCCGGGAGGGTCAGATCGCGGGGCAGCATGTTGCCGTCGATCAGGGCATAATCCGCAGGGATTTTCAGACCAGCCAGGGCGCGCATCATCGCCAGGTGGCTGGCCCGCAGGATGTTGAGCCTGTCGATCTCCTCCACGCTGGCATGGGCGATGCTGACATCAGCCACCTGCATGAGCTCTTCATAGAGGCGCGCGCGGGCCCGCTTGGTCAGTTTCTTGGAATCGTTCAGCCCCTCGGGGATGCGCGCAGGGTCCAGCACCACTGCGGCTGCGGTGACGGGACCGGCCAGGGGGCCACGACCGACCTCGTCCACCCCGGCGATCCGAAGGAACCCCCGGCCCCGGGCTGCCTGTTCAAATGTGTAATCCGGAATCATGACCCCTCCAAAACCCAAGACGGCCCGCGCCGCAAGGCCCGGACCGTCTGAAATCATCTGCTGGCTGTTTGAAAAAGGTGGGGGAAGTGCCCGAACACCTCCCCCAGTTTCCCGCAGGTCAGGGACCTGGCCTGCGGGGTATGGCCTGCGGTTTTACCCGCGGGCCAATCTGTATCCCGCATCCCTCAGGCAGCGCGCTTCAAAGCCGCTGCGCAGGCCGTTCGGGGTCCCGAACTTGTAGTGGCAGTTCTGGGGCAGGGATTTCACGTGGCGAAAGTTGCGCTGCAGGCAGCGTTCGCCGAACATCCGGATCGTGCCGCGACGCGTGTCGAAACTTTGGAAGCACTGCTTGGGCAGCAGCTTGTTGTTCACATGACGCGGCAGCGGGCGCGGCTGCGGATGATAGCGGGGCGGATTGTGGTGCGGCTGGACGCCACGCGGCGGATGATAGCGCGGCGGCGCGCTGCGCGGGTGGTCATAGACCGGCGCGGGCTGGTGATTGGCGCGTTTCTTCTTGTTGTTGTCGTGAATGATCTTGCCCACGACGGCAACGCCAAGAATGGCGGCAAGGGCCCGCACGGTGTCGCGATCTCCGGCATGGGCGGGAATGGCGCCAATGGCGGTGATCGCGATGGATGCGGCAGCGATGGTAGCGATAAAGCGGCGATACATGTGTCTGATCCTTTTTGAGGGCGCAGACGGGTGTCGCCTGCTGATGGGATCAACCTGGGGTCAGGGGGCTCAGACAGGCAATATCAGGGGGATGTTATTGGATAACAGCTGCGCTAACCCCCTTTGGATATTGAATATCAGCGCACAAAGGCGCAGAGATATTGCATGAAACACCTCATCCTTTCCTTTCTGTCTGCGGCCCTGATCGCTGCCGCCCTGCCCGCCTCGGCGGCCGGGTGTTATGCCGATTACAAGGCCAAGCAAGACAACCCGCTGCGCCTGCATTACGGCGTTGCGCAGATCAACGGGGCCTGCAATGCAGGCGCCGCCAAGGCGGAGCTTTCCGCCCGGCTTTCGGCGCAGGGCTGGACCCTGCTCAATATCCTGTCGGTCTTTGGTGAGGACGGGTTGGCACAGAGGAGAGACAGTGCAGGATCAAACTACCTCCGCTTCTGACATGCGCCGCTTTGGCGGCCGCATCGTGGGTGCCGGGATTACCGCAATTGTCGCGGCCTTGCTGATCGCTGCGGGGCTGCTGTTCTGGTCCCTGCCCGATGCCAATGCCTTCAACGCCGAAGTCACACGCATCTTTGTCGAGAACGACGATCTGACCTCCGGGACGGAGATCAAGCTGCTGGAAATTCTGGCACAATCCGGCACGGCCTTTTCCGAAACGCTCAACAGCTACCGCATGGTGATCTTTGTGCTGCTGGTCTTTGCCACCGCGATGCTGGTGGCGGCGCTGGTCTTTCTGATCATGCTGGTCGGCTTCAACCGCCGCATGGCCCAGATCGAGCGGGCGGGGATCCAGGTGAATTCGCTGCTGATCAGCCGCGAAGAGAATACCGTCTACCTCAACAACCTCGGCTTCAAGCTGACCGATGCGGCGATGGAAACCATGAGCGTGCTGGCCGAGGCCCGGATGGACGACGACGTGTTGTCCGGCTCCGAGATCGAAGGGGTCATTTCCGGCCGCAACGCCGCCGATTGCGACGAGGCCGCGGGGGCCACCCGGATCAAGCGGCTGCGCGACACGCTGGGCAACCAGATCGTCAGCGAACTGCTGGTCAAGAACATCGCGCGGCGCGGCTACATGCTGGCCATCGACAAGGACGTGATCAAGGTCATCTGACCCCGCCACCCGCATGAGAGCCGCGCCCGCATGCGCAGCCTCTGGTCAAGACCACGCGACACGGCGTAGGGTCCGGCAGAAACTGCAAGGATCCTTATCATGCCCGTACCCGTGAACCCGTTCAAACAGGCCCTCAGCGCGGGCGAAACCGTCTTTGGCTGCTGGCTTGGCCTTGCCGACACCTTCAGCGCGGAACTGATGGGCACCGCCGGGTTCGACTGGCTTTTGATTGATGGCGAACATGCGCCCAACGACCTGCGGTCGATCCTGGCCCAGCTTCAGGTCCTTGCCGCCTCGCCCAGTCACCCGATTGTCCGGGTCCCGGTGGGCGAAACCTATCTGATGAAACAGATGCTGGACGCAGGCGCGCAGACCATTCTGGTTCCGATGGTCGAAAGCGCCGAGCAGGCGCGGCAGCTGGTACGCGATGTGACCTATCCGCCCCACGGCGACAGGGGTGTCGGATATTCCCTGACCCGTGCAGCACGCTTTTCCCGGATCACCGACTACGGCACCACTGCCGATGCGCAGATCTGCCTTTTGCTCCAGGTCGAGAACCGCAAGGGGATGGCCGCGCTTGATGACATCCTCGCGGTCGAAGGGGTGGACGGGGTCTTTATCGGACCGGCCGATCTGGCGGCGGACATGGGGCATATGGGCAATGCCCAGCATCCGGATGTCCAGGCCGCAATCATGGACGCCCTGCGCCGGATCAAGGCGGCAGGCAAGGCCCCGGGAATCCTCTCCACCCGGGACGAGATGACAAATGACGCCCTGGCGGCAGGCGCGCAGTTCGTTGCTGTCGGTGCCGATGTCCTGCTGCTCAGCCAAAACGCGCAGGCTCTGGCGCGGAAATGGATACCCCGCGACTGATGCATATTGGTTTGATCCTGCTGGCGCTCGCCTATGTGCTGAGCCAGTTCTTTCGCGCCTTCCTGGCGGTTCTTGCCAAGCTTCTTGAGCAGGACATCGGTGCCACGCCCGATGACCTGGCGCTGGCCTCCGGCATGTGGTTCGCGGCCTTTGCGGCGGCCCAGATCCCGATCGGCGCGGCCCTGGACAGCATCGGACCCCGCCGGACTGCGGCCGGGCTGCTTCTGCTCGGGGGCGGCGGCGGGGCAGCCGTGTTTGCACTGGCCACCAGCCCGCTGCATATCACCATCGCCATGACGCTGATCGGCTTCGGCTGCGCGCCGGTGCTGATGGCCTCCTACTATATCTTCGCCCGCGAATACCCGCCGATGCGGTTTGCCCTTCTGGCGTCCGTCATGGTCGGGGTCGGCAGCCTGGGCAACCTCGTGGCCTCCTATCCGATGGCGCTCTCGGCGGAACTGCTGGGGTGGCGCAACTCGCTCTGGGGGCTGGGCGGCCTTTGCGCGCTGGTGGCCTTGTCGATCTATCTGTGGGTCAGGGACCCTGCCAAGGTTGAAGGCGAAAGCAAAGGATCGCTGGCAGAGCTTTTCAGGCTGCGGGCGCTCTGGTTCATCTTTCCGCTGATGGGCGTCAACTATGCGCTGCCGGGCGCGGTGCGGGGCCTCTGGATCGGTCCCTACCTGACGGATGTGTTCGGGGCGGGCACCAGCGCGGTGGGCGTTGCCAGCCTGCTGATGGGCACCGCGATGATCGCCGGCACTCTGTTCTACGGCTTTGCCGACCGGCTCTTTCCCTCGCGCAAATGGATGCTGGCGGGCGGCGCAATGGTCACCAGCTTCACAACCTTTGCCGTAATCTTGCTGCCCGCGCATTCGCTGGCCCTGTCGGTGGGGCTGATCTGTGTCATCGGCTTCTTTGGCAGCGGTTATGCCGTGATCATGGCACATGGGCGCAGTTTTCTGCCGCCGCATCTGATCGGGCGGGGGGTGACCATGCTCAACCTTTTCAGCATCGGCGGGGTCGGCATCCTGCAATTCGCCTCTGCCCGCGTCTATCACAACTACGCGGGCACGGGTGATGTGGTGCTGCCTTATGCGATGGTCTTTGTCCTGCTGGGCAGCTGCCTGTTCGCGGGGCTGCTGGTGTACCTTTTCAGCAGCGACCGCACCGCCTGAGGGCTTGCATATCGCGCAGCCCTTTCCCTTTGCCGACAGGCGGGATAAAGGGCAGCCACCATCACATATAACATTGGAGAATTCAGATGGGTTATCGCGTCGCCGTCGTGGGCGCCACAGGCAATGTGGGCCGCGAAATGCTGAACATTCTGGCCGAGCGCCAGTTCCCCGTGGATGAGATCGTGGCCCTGGCCAGCCGCAAGTCCATGGGTACGGAAGTCAGCTATGGGGACAAGACGCTCAAATGCAAGGATCTGGACACGTTCGACTTCACGGGCTGGGACATGGCGCTTTTCGCCGTGGGGTCCGACGCGACCAAGAAATACGCGCCCAGCGCCGCCAAGGCCGGCTGCGTGGTGATCGACAACTCGTCGCTCTACCGCTACGATTCGGATGTGCCGCTGATCGTGCCCGAGGTGAACCCGCAGGCGATCCATGATTACGCAAAGCGCAATATCATCGCCAACCCGAACTGTTCGACCGCGCAGATGGTTGTGGCGCTCAAGCCGCTGCATGACCGCGCGACGATCAAGCGGGTGGTGGTCAGCACCTATCAATCCGTATCCGGTGCGGGCAAGGAAGGCATCGACGAACTCTGGGATCAGACCAAGTCGATCTACAACCCGGTCGATGACAAGCCCGCGCGCAAGTTCACCAAGCAGATCGCCTTCAACGTGATTCCGCATATCGACGTCTTCATGGAAGACGGATCGACCAAGGAAGAATGGAAGATGGTCGCCGAGACCAAGAAGATCGTGGACCCAAAGATCAAGGTCACGGCAACCTGCGTGCGCGTGCCGGTCTTCGTGGGCCACTCCGAAGCGATCAACATCGAGTTCGAGGATCACCTGGACGAGGATGAAGCCCGCGACATCCTGCGCGAGGCACCCGGAATCATGGTCATCGACAAGCGCGAGGACGGTGGTTACGTCACGCCGATCGAATGCGTGGGCGATTTCGCGACGTTCATCAGCCGCATCCGTCAGGACAGCACCATCGACAACGGTCTGAACCTGTGGTGCGTCAGCGACAACCTGCGCAAGGGCGCCGCCCTGAACGCTGTGCAGATCGCTGAACTGCTGGGCCGTGAGGTTCTGAAAAAGGGCTAGAGCGTTTCGCGTTCATTTACATGCACGCGACGCGCTCCAACCTATTGATTTCGCATATCCGGGGAGCCCAAAACCGGTTCCCACTTTTGAGCGATATGCGCTAGGCGGGCTTTCGCTTTGACCGGGATGAGGGGCCTTGTGGCCCCTTTTCTTTTGCCCGGCAGACTTGCACAATATGATCAGTTTTTGATCACAGGGATTACCCGATGCGTATTGTTGCTGCATGCCTCCTGGGCCTGCCCGTCATGGCCCAGGCCGACACTTTCACCCTTGCCAGTGCCCCCACTGCCGCGGTCGTCTACGGCTACGGCGCGCAGGTCACGCGCGAGGTCGCCTTTAGCGTTCCTGCGGGCACGCATGAGGTCATCCTGCCCGACCTGCCTGCCTGGCTGCAGGGCGACATGCTGCGGGTCAGCCTTGATGGCGCGCGCCTTGGGGCGACGCAATTCCGTTCCTCTGCCATTCCCCCGCGTCCCGATACCGACAGCGCGGCAATCACCGCAGCAAAGGACCGGATCAAGGCCGCCGAACGCGCGATCACCGATCTTGAGGACCGGGTTGCCGAGGCCCGTCTTGCCGCTGCAGCAGCAGAGGCAAAGGTCGGCTTTCTGGGAGCTTTGGGCACAAACGAGGGGCTGCCAAGCGATGTGACAACCCTGAGCGATATCGCCCGGATGGTCGAAACCGAGACACTGGCCGCCCGGCAGGCCGCCCTTGTGGCGCAGCAGCGCGCCCGGGACATCGAGAGAGACCGCGAGGATCTGGACAAGGAACTGAACGACGCGAAAGCCGCCCTTGCCGCGCTCACGCCGCCGGCCAAGGAAGTGTCGCAGCTGACCCTGTCCGTCACAGCCGAGGCCGAGGCCGAGCTGACCCTGTCCCTGAGCTATCCCGTCGATGCAGGCTGGCGGCCGGTCTATGACCTATACCTGCGGGGCCAGGACCCTTCGACGTTGGAAATCACCCGGGGGGCCATGATCGCGCAGTACAGCGGCGAGAACTGGGAGGATGTGGCGGTCACCCTTTCGACGCTGGCACCCGCATCACAGATCAGCCCCAGCATCGTGGCACCGGTACTGCGCCGGATCGAAGAGCCTGAGCCGCCGCGCCCCTTGGCCTCCCTGCGCAAGGAAGGCGGCAGCATGGATGCAGCGGCACCTGTCATGGAATCGGCGGTCCGGTTCAACGACAGTGTCGCGACCTCCTTTGACGGGCCGGGTGTGACCTACACCGTGGCGCGCCCGCTTGATCTGGCCAGTGGCGTCGACGCGACCCGGGTCAATCTGGACCAGCTCAGCTTTGACGCGCGCCGCTATGCCCATGCAGCCCCGGCATTCGACACCACGGCCTATCTGATGGCCGAATTCACCAATACCACGCAGGAACCCCTGCTGGCGGCGAATGAGGCGGCGCTTTACATCGACAACACGCTGGTCGGGCGCGCGCCCTTCCCGCAGGTTCCGGCAGGCGGCGAGGGGGATGTCCCCTTTGGCCCCATCGAGGACCTGCAACTGACCTATACGATCCTGAACCAGTCCGAAGGCGATCGCGGCATCATCAGCCGGTCCAATGCCCAGCGTCAGCGGGTCCGCGTGGACATCGAGAATCTGGGTACAACCGATTGGGACGTCGAGGTTCAGGCGGCCGTTCCCTATACCATTCAGGATGACCTGGTCATCCAGTGGAGCGCGACCCCGGAACCGGATGAGACCAATGTCGAGGATCAGCGCGGGGTGCTGCAATGGAACATCGACGTGGCGGCCGGTGAAACCAGCGAAATCGAGATCCAGCAAGAGCTGAACTGGCCCGATGGCATGGTCCTGAGATAAGAGACAGGGCGGGCGCCAGTGGCGCCTGCCCGATACGCCGCCCCGGTTATACCGGCTGGAAACGCTTGCTTTCCGCGCTGTAGTATTCCAGCCCGCCTTCGCCGATGTCGGTCCAGAGGCCATGCATCGTCAACTGGCCGCTCTGGACCAGTTCCGCGACAAAGGGAAATGTCATCAGGTTCTCAAGCGATGTCATCACCGCCAGTTTTTCCAGCTGACGTTCCTGTTCCACCCCATCGGGCAGTTTGGAGACCTCTTCATACTTGGGGCGCAGGATGTCCATCCAGCGGCCAACGAAGCTGTCTTTCGCCTCCATCTCGGGGGCGTTGCCCTGACACATGTCGATACAGCCCTTGACGCCACCGCAGTTGGAATGGCCCAGCACGATCAGATGGGCAACTTTCAGCACCCGCACCGCATATTCCACCGCCGCCGAGGTGCCGTGATGATCGCCATCGGGTTCATAGGGCGGGACAAGGTTGGCGATATTGCGGTGGATGAAGAATTCGCCCTGGTCGGCCCCGAAGATCGAGGTCACATGCACCCGGCTGTCACAACATGAGATCACCATCGCCCGTGGCCGCTGGCCCTCGTCGGCCAGCCTGCGATACCAAGATGCGTTGTCCGCATAGCTCGTTGCTTTCCAGCCGTGATACCGCTGTATCAGGTAGCCCGGCAGTGGTTTTGCCCTGTTCATCGCGCTGATCCCTTTGTTTTCGGTCCCGCAGAGTTAGACCAAATCAATGGCGAATTCGAGCGAAAAGGTAGGGCGCGGCAACCCTTTTCAAACACTTGCACGGCATAGTCACGCCACAGCCGTGGGGGCTGATCAAGGGGTGAGACTATGCTGGTTCTGCAAATGAAACCTATGGAAAACGTATGTGTTGATCAAACACGGCTGAACGCGCTCTATCGCCAGTTGGGCGAAGCCGATGCCGAAGACATTCTGTGCCGGGCGCTGGAGGACATCGCGCTGCGGCTGTCGCATTGTTCGGACCTGTATCATGACAAGAAACTGGTGGCATTGCGCAAGAACACCAGGACGTTGATCGCGGTGGGTGACCAGATCGGGATGCTGGCCATGACCCGCGTTGCCACAGATGTCGTGACCTGCATCGACCGGGGGGATTCCATTGCCACCGCCGCCACGCTTTCGCGCTTGCTGCGGGTTGGCGAGCGATCGCTTTGCGCGGTCTGGCACAGCGACGAAAACCCGAGCTGATGGCTTGCGGGCATCGCTGGAAAGGATAGGCTGCGCCGCAGGTTGTTCCGAAATCGAAAGCGTACCATGCCCTGCACCTTTGTCCCGAAAACCGCCGATACCCTGCCGCTGCACGTTCTTTCCGAAGATGCGCTGACGGGCTGGTCCGCCGATCAGCCGGCAGCGGTTCTGAACTGGATCGGCGCGAATGGATTTACCGGTGCCCTTGGCCAATCGCTGGTGATCGCCGATGCCGAGGGCAAACCCGCCATGGCCCTTGTCGGATACGGCTCACCGAAGGTGCGCCTGCGGGGCCGGTTCCACCTGGCCGGTGCGGCGACGGCCTTGCCCGAAGGCAGCTATGAAATCGTCAGCGGCCTGCCCGAGGACGCGGCAGAGACCGAGGCACTGGGCTGGCTCCTGGCCGGATATGCCTTTGACCGCTACCGCGAACAATCGCCCCTGCGGGCAAGGCTTGTCGCACCGGCGGATCTGGATGTGGCCCGGATCGAGGCCATAGCGGCGGGCGAGGTGCTGACGCGCAACCTGATCAACACACCTGCATCGGACATGGGCCCCCCCGACCTTGCCGATGCTGCGCTGGCACTGGCAAAACAGCATGGTGCCGAGATCGAAGTCATCGTCGGGGATGACCTGCTGACGCAGAATTTTCCGATGATCCACGCCGTCGGCCGCGCCGCCGACCGCGCCCCGCGGCTGATCGACATGCGTTGGGGCAAGACTGGGCCGAAGCTGACCCTTGTCGGCAAGGGGGTCTGTTTCGACACCGGTGGTCTGAACCTGAAACCCGGTGCCTCCATGGGTCTGATGAAAAAGGACATGGGCGGAGCTGCTGCCGTGCTTGGGCTGGCGCATATGATCATGGCCACGGGGCAGGACCTGCAATTGCGGGTGCTGATTCCGGCAGTTGAGAATTCTGTTTCCGGCAACGCCTTCCGCCCGCAGGACATACTGACATCGCGCAAGGGGCTGACGGTCGAGATCAACAATACCGATGCCGAAGGCCGCCTGGTGCTGGCCGATGCGCTGGCTTACGCCGATGAGGGCGCGCCGGACCAGATCATCTCCATGGCGACCCTGACCGGGGCCGCACGGGTGGCGGTCGGGCCCGATCTCGCCCCCTATTTCAGCGATGACCCGGCTTTTGTCTCGGCGCTTGAGGCGGCGGCAGCCGCCACCGCCGATCCGGTCTGGCGGATGCCTTTTCACGATCCCTATGAGGCGATGATCGAACCGGGCATCGCGGATCTGGACAATGCGCCCAAGGGCGGTTTTGCCGGATGCATCACTGCCGCCCTGTTCCTGCGCCGTTTCGTCACCGAAAGCCCCTATGCGCATTTCGACATCTATGGATGGCAACCTGCCGCTGCCCCTGCCCGCCCCAAGGGCGGCACCGGTCAGGCCACACGGGCGCTTCACGCAGCTCTGTTGCCGATTCTCAACCGATGAGCGACCCGCGTCTGACACCCGTTGCTTCGCTGGTGACACGGTCGGAACCGGGTCAGGTCACCGCCGCCGTCACCGACCTGTGCCGCAGCCCCGGTGGGGCGCGAGACCGCCAGCTGCTGTTTGGTGACACCCTGACCCTGCTGGGCGAGGATTTTGCCGGATATACCTATGTTCAGGCGGACAAGGACGGCTATTGTGGCCATGTCAGCACCGGCGCGCTGGGCAGCGCGGCCAAGACGACCCACAGGGTCTGCGCGCCTGCCACCCATGCCTATACCTCGGCGGATTTCAAATCGCTGGAACGCCAGAGCCTCAGCTTTGGCAGCGCAGTGGCGGTGACCGGCACAAAGGGCAGCTTTGCCGTCACCTCCATCGGATACATTCCCCTGGTCCACCTGCGCGAGGCCGACCTGCTGTTTGACGATCCCGCCGCCATCGCCAAGCTGTTCCTTGGCACCCCGTACCTCTGGGGCGGCAACAGCCGCTGGGGCATTGATTGTTCCGGGCTGGTGCAGGCCGCCCTGCTGGCCTGTGGAATCCCCTGCCCCGGCGACAGCGACCAGCAGCATATCCTGGGGGAACCGGCATCCGGCCCCTACCGCCGCAACGACCTGTTGTTCTGGAAGGGGCATGTGGCGCTGGTTGCTGACCCCGAAACGCTGATCCACGCCAATGTCCACGCCATGCAGACCGTTTACGAACCGATTGCCGAGGCGATCACCCGCATCCGCGAACAGGGCGACGGCAACGTGACGGCGCACCGGCGCCTTTCGCTGGCCTCAAGTTGAGCTTCCGACCGGGAGGTCTATTCCACCGCGCGGATCAGCTTGCGCTCCAACACACGCAGGACCGCTTTCAGGTCATGGCCCCTGCGCAGCACCTGACCGTTTGTCCCGATCACCGCATACATCCCCTGCTTGCTGCGCAGTTTCGGGCGTTTCTCGATCCGGTACAGCGGGATCTCGGCGGTGCGCCGGAAAACAGAAAACACCGCCACGTCGCGCAGACATGATATGCCGTAATCGCGCCATTCACCCGCCGCAACCATCCGTCCGTAAAGCGACAGGATCAATGACAGTTCGGTGCGGTGAAACGCGACCTGTTCGGCAGGACGCTCAAAGGGGGTGACTTGCGGAGGAAATTGCACTGTCATGTTTCTACAGTTGCGCCCTTCGCCGCCCAATTCAAGAGCCTGCGTAGATGATAATGATTGAAAGAGTTACAGCACTGTGGAATTCTCAGAAATTATGAAACATAAAGAGCCAGCCAAATGACCCCCCAGGAACGTGCGGAAAAATCGACAGAGATCATGTTTGCCGCTGATCAGGCCTCTGCCGGGCTGGGCATGACCATCACGGCGGTCGCACCCGGACAGGCCACGCTGACCATGAAGGTCCGGCCCGAAATGTTGAACGGGCACCGGATTTGCCACGGCGGCTATATCTTCACCCTTGCCGACAGCGCCTTTGCCTTTGCCTGCAACAGCTACAACCAGCTCGTCGTCGCCCAGCAGAACCAGATCACCTTTCTCAGCCCCGGCCGGGCTGACGAGGTGTTGACCGCCCGCGCGGTGGAGACATCCAGAACCGGGCGGTCGGGCATCTACGACGTCACCGTGACGGGCGCGGACGGGCGCACGGTCGCGCTGTTCCGTGGTCTGTCGCGCAGTGTCAAAGGCCAGCATTTTCCTGAGGAGGGGACCCAAGAATGAAAGACCTGACGCCAGAAAGATCCACCCTTGATCCGATCGAGATTGCCAGCCGGGACGAGATCGAGGCGCTGCAACTGGAGCGCATGAAATGGTCCCTGCGCCATGCCTATGACAATGTGCCGTTCTACAAATCCAGCTTTGACGCGGCTGGCGTACATCCCGATGACCTGACATCGCTTGCCAATCTGGCAAAGTTCCCCTTCACCGTCAAAACCGACCTGCGCGACCATTACCCCTTTGGCATGTTCGCCGTCCCGCGCGAGAAAGTGGCCCGCATCCATGCCTCCTCGGGCACCACGGGTCAGCCGACGGTCGTGGGATACACGCAGGCCGACCTGAACAACTGGGCCAGCGTGGTGGCGCGGTCCTTGCGTGCGGCGGGGATGTGCCCCGGCGACATGTTGCACAACGCCTATGGCTACGGGTTGTTTACCGGGGGGCTGGGCATCCATCTGGGTGCCGATGCGCTGGGGCTGTCGACCTACCCGATCTCGGGCGGGATGACACCGCGCCAGGTCCGCCTGATCGAGGATTTCAAGCCCAAGGGGATCACCGTCACCCCGTCCTATGCCCTGTCCATTCTGGATGAATTCGCCGCGCAGGGCATCGACCCGCGCGCCAGCTCGCTCGAAGTCGGCATTTTCGGTGCCGAGCCCTGGACCAATGCGATGCGCCTTGAAATCGAACAGGCCTTCGACATGCATGCGGTCGACATCTACGGCCTGTCCGAAGTCATGGGGCCGGGCGTGTCGATGGAATGCGTGGAATCAAAGGACGGGTTGCACATCTGGGAGGATCATTTCTATCCCGAGATCATCAACCCCGAAACCGGGCAACCGGTTGCCGAGGGTGAACAGGGCGAGCTGGTCTTTACCTCGCTCACGAAAGAGGCCTTTCCGATCATCCGCTACCGCACCCGCGACCTGACCCGCCTGCTGCCCGGCACGGCACGGTCCATGCGGCGGATGGAAAAGGTGACCGGCCGGTCGGATGACATGATCATCCTGCGCGGCGTGAACGTCTTTCCGACCCAGATCGAAGAGGCGCTGATGGCAACCAGCGGCCTTGCCCCGCATTTCCAGATTGAATTGTCCCGTCCCGACCGCATGGATCAGATGCGGATCTTGTGTGAATGCGCGGATGCCTCGGTCTCGGACGCGCTGCGCGCCGATGCGGCCAGGGCATTGTCTGCCCAGATCAAGCAGACCGTCGGGATCAGCGTCAAAGTGGATGTGGCCGATGTCGGCGGTGTCCCCCGATCCGAAGGCAAAGCCGTGCGGATCGTGGATAACCGCCCCAAGTCCTAGTCACCCGGACTCAAAATTCGGTTCATTGAATGCAGCTCTCAACGGCAGGTTCGCACCCGAAACCGAGGGCGGCCCTCCATTTGGCGGGGCATCTCCATTTTTCCATACTTCGCAGCACCTTGCGAGGTCGGAGTTTCGCACCCGCCGTTTTGCCGAAGGCAAACCTGCGGTTTGACGGGGGCGGGGTCGGGTGCGAACCGGATCGCAAGCGATCCGGGGCAGTGGGAAATGATGCGCATTTCGTTTCTGCCATACTAGGTCGTGTTGACATCAGCAACGAGAAGCTGCCGCGTTCCCCGCGGGGTACTCAATACATTGTTAATAAAAATTTTATTCGGTTCACACCGCGCGGGGGGCGAGAAAGGCCCTTGCCGAAGTGTTACGGGATATAAAGGGCCTGTGCGCTGCCCGGCGTCCGAAGGAGGGGGCTGGAGCCGAGCGGTCATTTGTGAAAAATGCAGCGAAGGACCGGAAAGAGTCCGGAGTGACTTAACCACACAGGGCAGCGCCTGACCGCGGGTGGGCAGCGGAACGTCCGTGGGTGCCACTTTATTTCTAATCTTTGGCGTGGGGATGATGAACCGCAATACGGTGAGAAAGCGCCCGCCCATGGGGCGGTCGGGCGCTGCCCGGCGGTGCTGCGCACCTTGACTCCGGGCTTTGGTGGACGGCCGCTTTGTCCCGCACAGCCGACCTTCGCGCAGATCTGGGCGAAAGTCGGGTCCGGGTCGGAATGGTCTGTCACCACCCACTGATACGATTCAAAAGCTTGCCGATCTGCCTCAGGTCAAAGGCGCCATGCCGCAGGTCAGACAGCTGGACCGCTCAGCCACATGTGATGTCGATGATCACATCCGTATCGTTGAGCACGATGTTCACGCGGGACGCGTTGAAATCCATCGTGACCGGATCGCCCAGGCGGTATTGACGCTTGGGGTCCGGTATGGACAGCGCCACGACCGCGTCCTGACCGATCATTCCGGCATAGGCCGCCGCGTTACAGGTGTCAGCACCGCCCGCGCCTGCATCAGACGAGGCGCCGCCGTTTTGTTGCGGGCCGCAGGCCGCCAGCGCGGCGGCGGTGACAAGTGCGATCTGTGTTTTCATGTCCTGTTCCTTGATCTCGTTCTCATGCTTCGTACCGGGCCAGAAAGGTCTCGACCGCGCTGTCCACCACCCGGTCGATTTCGGCGTCAGAGACGGTCTTTGTCACGCCAAAGATCAGCCGCGTCCAGATGTCGGCCTTGCATAGCTCGCCAAACTGGTCGGCGGCCAGCGCGTGATCCTCGATCCGCAGTTCGCCCCGGGCCTCGGCCCCCTGGAAATAGGCAACCATCTCGGCCCGCACAACCGCAGGACCGGTGCTGTAGAATTTCTGGCCCAGCTCGGGAAACCGATCCGATTCGGCAACGCAGATCCGAAACACCTGCTGCCCGAAGGTCGAGGTCAGAAACCGCAGGAAGTGCCGCCCGGCCTGGCCCAGCACCGCGCGGGGCGGGGCGCACATGTCGATGGTCTTGACCGCTTCCTGGCTCTGACGGGCGCATTCGGAGCTGGCAACCTCCATGAACAACAACCGCTTGTCAGGAAAATAGCTGTAAAGCGTCGCCTTGGACACCGCGGCAACGCGGGCAATCTCATCGACGCTGGCCCCTTCGAAACCGTCAGCCATGAACACGGAACGCGCGCCTTCCAGCACCTGATCGAATTTCCGGCCCTTGCGAACCTTTGGGGGGGCAACGTTCATTTCTGCTCCGAAACATTGAGGTACAACAATATAAACCGAATCGTTCAGTTCCAAGCGGTATTTCCGTGCAGCAGGACGCTTGCACCGGACCGCATTGCTGGATACCCCTTGGGACATGCTGGCGATCTTCATGAAAACTCTGCCCTTCTTTGCCCTGATCGGGCTGGGCTTCTGGGCAGGACGCTCCAGGTTCTTCAGTGCCGAAGCCACCGCATATCTGACCAAATTTGTCTTCTACTTTGCCCTGTCGGCAATGCTGTTCCGGTTTTCCGCCAATCTGTCACTGGCCGAGGTCTGGGATACCCGCCTTGTGGTCGCCTATCTCTGGGGGACGAGCTTTGTCTACGGGATCGCCACGCTTGTCGGTTTCCTGCGCGGCCAGGACGTGCCGACAACCGCGATTGAGGCGCAATGCGCGGTGATCGGGAACACCGGGTTCCTCGGTGTTCCGATGCTCGCCCTGCTGCTGGGCCCGGAGGCGGTCGGCCCGGTGCTGCTGGCGCTGGCGATAGACCTGGTTGTCTTCTCCAGCCTGATCGTCATCCTGATTACCGGTTCGCGTGGCGGTCTGGCACCGATGCAGATGCTACGGCCCATCGGGCTGGGCCTGATCCGCAACCCGATGATCGTCGCCATCGTTCTGGGCTTCGTCTGGTCGGGTCTGCAGATCCCCATCCCGGACCCGATGAACGACTTTCTCAGCATCCTCGGCGGCGCCGCGACACCGGGCGCCCTGTTTGCCATCGGCGCCTCACTGGCGCTGACGCAGCCCGAGCGGATTCACATCGCGGGCTGGCTGAGCTTTTGCAAACTGGTGCTGCACCCGCTGTTTGTCGCCTTTGCGGCGCTGTTCCTGTTCGGCGTGGACCCGTTCAAGGCAGGCGTCATCATCGCCGTTTCCGCGCTGCCCGTGGCCGGAAACGTCTATATGCTTGCCCAGCATTACGGCGTCGCCCCGGTCCGGGTCTCGACCGCGATCCTGTTGTCCACCGCCGTCAGCATCCTGACCGTCAGCCTTGTCGTGGGCTGGATCACCCAGGTTTGACACCGGGGTTCGCGCCGCTTTCCATCATTCCATGAGACCCGAAACCTCGAAAGGACACACCATGAAAACGATCTCTGAAAACGCCTGTTTCGGCGGCACGCAGGGGGTCTATTCGCACAGTTCCACGACCTGCGGCTGCGACATGACGTTCGGCCTCTTCCTGCCCGCCGAAGCCCGCGACGGGCCGGTGCCTGTGCTGTGGTATCTGTCTGGCCTGACCTGCACCCATGAAAACGCGATGACAAAGGCCGGCGCACAGTGCTGGGCGGCGGATCACGGAATCGCGCTGGTCTTTCCCGACACCTCGCCGCGCGGCGAGGATGTGGCGGACGACGAGGCTTATGACCTTGGCAAAGGTGCCGGTTTCTACGTGAACGCGACCGAAGACCCCTGGAAACCTCATTTCCGCATGTGGGACTATATCGCCGAGGAACTGCCCGCGCTGATCGGCGAAAATTTCGCCATCGACCTGGACCGGCAGGGCATCACCGGTCACTCGATGGGCGGGCATGGCGCATTGACCCTTGCGATGAACCTCGAAGGGCGGTTCAAATCGGTCTCCGCCTTTGCCCCCATTGCGCACCCCACCGCAAGCGACTGGGGCCGGAAACAGCTTGCTGCCTACCTGGGCAGCGACGAGGCAACCTGGGCGCGCCATGACGCGACCCTGTTGATGGCAGACAAGGGATTTGACGGGCCGATCCTGATCGACCAGGGCGCTTCCGACCAGTTCCTTGACCTGCTCAAACCCGAAGCGCTGGCAGCCGCCATCGCCGCCAAACGCCAGCAGGCGACCTTCCGGATGCAGCCGGGCTATGACCACAGCTATTTCTTTGTCTCCAGCTTCATGGAAGATCACATCGCCTTCCATGCAGAAGCACTGTGGGGCGCATGACCGCGCTCTACATCGACGCCGATGCCTGCCCGGTCAAGGCAGAGGCAGAGCGCGTGGCAACCCGCCACAAGGTGCGGATGTTCGTCGTCTCCAACGGTGGCCTGCGGCCTTCACAGAACCCGCTGGTCGAGACGGTGATCGTGCCGGATGGGCCCGATGTCGCGGACATGTGGATCGCGGAACGCGCGGGCACCGGCGATGTCGTGGTGACGGGTGATATCCCGCTTGCGGCGAAATGCGTGGCGGCGGGGGCAAAGGTGCTCAAACACAACGGTGAGGCCCTGACCGGGGCCAACATCGGCAACGTGCTGGCCACCCGCGACCTGATGGCCGACCTGCGTGCCGCCGATCCGTTTCGGCAGGGCGGCGGCAAGAGCTTTACAAAGGCCGACCGCTCCCGTTTTCTGGACGCGCTGGAGCGCGCCCTGCGCGCGGCACAGCAGCAATAGCCTTTCTCGTTGCAAAGAACGCCCGGGATTTCCAGGCAGGGGAGATAAAGACAGATGAAACCGCAGGCCGTCGTTTTCGACATTGGCAACGTGCTGATCCACTGGGATCCGCTCCCGGTCTATGACCGCCTGATCGGGGCTGAACGCCGGCAGGCGCTGTTCGCTTCCGTAGACCTTTTCGACATGAATCGCCGGGTCGATTTGGGCGAACCCTTTGGCGATCTGGTGCAGGCCACCGCCAGGGCCAACCCGGAGTGGTACGACGAAATCCTGCTGTGGCAAAAGCACTGGATGGACATGGCAACACCTGCCATCGACCGTTCGGTACGGCTGATGCAGGCCTTGCAGAAGAACGGTGTGCCGGTCTTTTCGCTGACCAATTTCGGGATCGAAACCTATGATCTGGCCGCAACCCATTATCCGTTTTTCCGCGCCTTCGACCGCGATTTCATCTCCGGTCATCTGAAGATGATGAAGCCGGACCCGGCCATCTTTGCCCATCTGGAAAGGGAAAGCGGCGTTGACCCGGCCGCCCTGCTGTTCACCGATGACAGCGCGGCCAATATCGCCGCCGCTGCCGCGCGGGGATGGCAGACCCATCTGTTCGAAGGTCCCGAAGGATGGGCCCGCCGCCTTGTCGCGGCAGACCTGCTGAGCGAGGAGGAAGCGCAATGACCGATGTCCCGAACATCCCCTTCGATGCGGGCGAGGCGCTGCTTGACTGGATCGGACTGACCGATGCGCTGGCCGCAGGCCATGATCTGCCCAAGGCAGAGATCGGGGATACATTCCTTTACCGGGGCAAGGATACCCTGCTCAACCGCGCCGCCTGGATCGACGGCCTGGGCATCGCGGTCAAATCGGCCACTGTCTTTCCCGGCAACCCGGCCCAGGGCCGTTCCATGGTGAACGGCGGTGTCTGCCTTTATGCGGACGACACAGGCCAGATGGCCGCCATTGTCGATTTCCATCTGGTGACCAAATGGAAGACCGCCGGAGACAGCCTGCTGGCTGCCCGCAGGCTGGCCCGCCCGGACAGCCGCAACATCCTGATCGTCGGGGCCGGGACCCAAGGCAGGGCGCTGCATGCAGCCTATTCCGCCGCCTTTCCGGATGCCGCCTTTACCGTCTGGAACAGAACCCCGGAGAACGCTCAGGCCATGGCCAGCGAATTGCCGGGACTGGCGGTTGCCGAGGATCTGGAAACCGCCGTGCGCGGCGCGGATATTGTCACCTCGGCCACCATGTCGACCCAACCCCTGATCAGGGGCGACTGGCTGCAACCGGGGCAACATATCGACCTGATCGGCGCCTACCGACCCGACATGCGCGAAACCGATGATGCGGCACTGAAGCGGGCGCGCATCTTTGTCGACAGTTTTGACACCACCATCGGCCATATCGGCGAAATCAATATCCCGCTGGAATCCGGGGCAATCACCCGCGACGATCTGATTGCGGATTACTACGACCTTGCCCGGTTTACCCGAGAGTCCCGCGATGAGATCACGCTGTTCAAGAACGGCGGCGGCGCGCATCTGGATCTGATGACCAGCCGCTATATTCTGGACCGCTGGAACGCAGGCCAGTGATCTGGGTCCTGCTGATTCTGGCGGCGGTCATCGCCCTGCCGCCGTTGATCGAATGGAACCGCCGCCGCATGGACGACAGCGCGCGCGGCACGGCACCGGGGCAGTTTGTGCGGCTCAGCAAGGGGGTCACGCATTTCAACTGGCATGGCCCGGCGGACGGGCCGGTCTGCGTCTGCGTGCACGGTCTGACCACGCCCAGTTTCGTCTGGGGCGGCCTGACCCCCGGCCTTGTCGAGCGGGGTTACAGGGTGCTGACCTATGACCTCTACGGTCGCGGTTATTCCGACCGGCCCAGGGCGCCGCAGGACCGAGCGTTCTTTCTCGACCAGCTGCGCGAGTTGCTGGCCCATCAGGGGGTCGAGGGTGACATCACACTTGTCGGGTATTCGATGGGCGGGGCGATCAGCACGGCCTTCGCGGCGGAACATCCCGACCGGGTCAACCGGCTGGTTCTGCTGGCACCGGCGGGTATGGGGCTGGCGCGTGGCAAACTGATGCGGTTCATCATCGACACCCCCTTGATCGGCGACTGGTTGATGCTGGCCCTGTTTCCCCGGATGCATCGCAAAGGCGTCCGGGCCGAGCGCGATCTGCCCACTGCGGTGCCGGACGTCACCCTGCTTCAGACCAAAGAAACGGAGTATCAGGGGTTTACCCCTGCGGTGCTGGCCAGCCTGCGTGGGCTGCTGTCCAAAACACAGGAATCCGAACACGTGAAGCTGCAGTCGGCAGGCCTGCCGGTGCTGGCGATCTGGAGCGGTGCCGACAGGGTGATCCCGGCCGCCGCCATCGGGACTTTGGCGGAATTGAACAGCAAGGCGGCGCATGAGGTGCTTGAAGGGGCCGGGCACGGGCTGACCTACACCCATTCAGACGAGATACTGGAAATCCTGCGGGGCTATGGCGTCTGACGCAAGACCTGGGTCACGTAACGCTGCCCTCCGCCCGGATCAGGCCGTCACCAGCCCTGCCAGCCGCTTTTCCCGGATCGGCAGATGCACGATGGCGCTGAAAGCCCCCACGGCCACGCCGATCCACCACACGGCTTCGTAATTGCCATAGGCGTCATACATGCGCCCGCCCAGCCAAACGCCCATGAAGCTGCCCAACTGGTGGCTGAAGAAAACAATGCCATAGAGCGTGCCCATGTAGCGCAGCCCGTAGATATGCGCGACAAGGCCCGAGGTCAGCGGCACCGTCGCCAGCCAGAGCGCGCCCATTCCGACAGAGAACAGGATCACCGTAACCGGCGTGATCGGAAACATGATGAACATCGCCGCGATCACCGTGCGGCCCACATAGATGCCCGCCAGCAGGTATTTCTTGGAATAGCGCTTGCCCGCCCAGCCCGCGGCCAGTGTCCCCGCGATATTCGCCAGACCGATCAGCGAAATCGCCACGGCGCCCAGTGCCGATGTAGTCGTGATCCCGATGTTATGCAGCACCCCGCCCGCCAGAATCGGCCCGCACATCTCGGTCACGAAGGCCGGAAAATGCGCGGTGATGAAGGCCAGCTGATATCCGCAGGAAAAGAACCCCAGGAAGATCAGCGTATAGGATGGATCACGGAAGGCCTTGACCAGGATCTGGCCCATGCTTTCCTCAAGCTCCGCCTTGCTGGCCATCGCGGGCGCGCGCATCAGTGGCAGTGTCAGGATCATCGCCAGAATGACCGCCGCGAAGACGAGGAAGGTGCTCTGCCAGCTCAGAAATGTCAGCAGCCATTCGGCTGTCGGCGCGCCGAACACCTGACCCGCCGATCCCGCCGCCGTGACAATCGCCAGTGACATGGAGCGGTTTTCATCGGAAGCCGACCGGCCCACAACCGCCAGGATCACGCCGAACCCGGTGCCCGCGATGCCGAATCCCACCAGCCAGGCATAGGCCTGATGCTCCAGCGGGGTCCCGGAATTGGCCGACAGGATCAGCCCCAGCGCATAGACAACCGCGCCGATGATGATGGCACGCCGGTCGCCGATCTTTTCGGCGACAGCGCCGAATATCGGCTGCCCGACACCCCAGGCAAGGTTCTGGATCGCGATGGCGAGCGAGAATTCCGTGCGCAGCCAGCCGAATTCTTCTGCAATCGGGATCTGGAAAACACCGAAAGACGCGCGCACCGCAAAGCTGACCATGATGATGAAACACCCGACCAAGAGAACGGGGGTGAAAATGGATGTCCGTTCTTGCATGTCAGATCCGCCATTTGAATTTGTCTCAAAAGTACCGAAACCAATTGTCGCGTCAAATGATCAAATGTGTTGATACACCCACATTTCCTGACCTATCGCGTCCAGCCTTTGACCTGAGACCGATCACATCGGCAATGTCCCGAGAGTGCGTAGTGCAGCAGGGTATTGGCGATGCAGGTCTAAGACGGGGCGCTTTATGCGACGGGCGCAGGCGCCGCTGCTTTCCATCGCCGGCGCGGGCCTGTAAGAAATCCCCATGCCGACACTGCAAGAAACCTATGATGACCTGATTGCCCAGGGAAAGCTGACAGCGGACCCGGCGCAACAGGCCGTTTTGCCGGAATTCGACCGCATCCGCAGCGCCCTGTTGCACCCCGTCAAGAAGGGTCTGTTCCGCAAGGCACCCGAACCGCCCAGGGGGCTTTACCTCTGGGGCGGAGTGGGGCGTGGCAAATCCATGCTGATGGACATGTTTGTTGATCATATGGGCGACATTCCGTCGCGACGGGTCCATTTCCATGCCTTCATGCAGGAAATCCACAGCGCCATGCACGAGGCCCGCAAGACCGGCGTTGACGATGCCATTGCCCCGGTCGCGGCCGAAGTGGCCGAATCCGTCCGCTTGCTGGCCTTTGACGAAATGCAGATCACCGACATCACCGATGCGATGATCGTGGGCCGCCTGTTCCAGGCGCTTTTTGCCGCCGGTGTCGTGGTGGTGACCACGTCGAACCGGGTGCCGGACGACCTGTACAAGGATGGGCTGAACCGGAATCTGTTCATGCCCTTCATCGATCTGATCAAGGATCGCATGGTGGTGCATGAACTGGCCAGCCCCAGGGATTACCGGCAGGACCGGCTGGCGGGCAGTCAGGTCTATTTCACACCGGTGAATGCCGAAAGCCGCGCGACCATGGATGCGGTCTGGAACGATCTGGCCGGCGGACCGGGCGCGCCCCTGATCCTCAAGGTCAAGGGCCGCGAGGTCGAGATACCGGCCTTTCGCAACGGTATGGCGCGGGCCGGGTTTCACGGGCTATGCGGCAAACCGCTGGGTGCGGCTGACTACCTCGCGCTGGCCGATGCCGTGCGGGTTCTTCTGCTGGACGACATCCCGCAGCTGGGCCGCAGCAACTTCAACGAGGCGAAACGTTTCGTCACCCTGATCGACGCCCTGTACGAGGCGCGCGTCAGGCTGATCTGCTCTGCCGCTGCCGTGCCGGAAATGCTCTACCTCGAAGGCGAAGGCACCTTTGAATTCGAACGCACTGCATCACGGTTGCGCGAAATGCAGGCCGAAGGCTGGGGCAGCTAGGCGCTGGACCGGGATCCTAGCTGTCGGTGGACAGATAGATCTCTTCCTGCCCGCCGGTGACGTCCGGATGATATGGCGCGGTGCTTTGATACAGAAACCAAAGACCGCCCAGGATGATGCCGATGCCAACCATGATAAAGATCGCCTGAGACAGGCCACGGTCGTCGCTCTGCTTTTCGGAGATGGTGTTCGATTGATGTGCCATGGTGCTGCTCCGGTGTCGTCCTCAATATGTTCTTGTGGTCAAACCACGTGTGAATTGAGGTACATCATACCACATCTGGCCCCCAGAGGAGCATCTGCAACGAAATATCGCCCGTTAGCTGTTTTCGCGCAACACCACACCGGCAAGGTAAAGCGACCCGCAGATCAGCACCCGTGCATGGGGGTCCTGCGCCACGATATCAGCAAGCGCATGTGCCACATCGGGTGATTCCACAGCCTCCAGCCCTGCCGCCCGCGCGGCCTTCGCGGTTTCCGAAGCGGGCAGTGTCGCGGCTTCGCCGGGGATGGAAACCGCATGCAGCGACCGCGCATGTGCCGCCAGCGGGCGCAGGTAACCGCCGATATCCTTGGTGTTCAGCATGCCGCAGATCAGGTGGGTGGGGCGGTCGGGCGCCTCGGCAAGCAATGCCGCGATAGCCTCGCCCGCCGCCGGGTTGTGGCCCCCGTCAAGCCACAGATCGGCCGCGCCCGCAAGATCGACCAGCGGCCCGGTTCTGAGCCGCTGCATCCGTGCGGGCCAGTAGGCACCGGTTACCGCAGCCTCGCAGGCCTCGTTGCTCACGCCCAGATGCCGCAGAGCGGCCAGCGCCGCCCCGGCGTTCATCACCTGATGCGCACCGGGCAGATTGGGCAGCGGCAGGTCCAGCAGACCGCGCTCATCCTGATAGACCATGCGCCCGGCTTCCTGGCCGATATGCCATTGCTGTCCGTATGCCAGTACCGGCGCGCCCAGCCGCGCCGCCCGTGCCTCGATCACCTCAAGGCCCGCTTCCTCCTGCGGTCCCACGATGCAGGGCACGCCCCGCTTGATGATCCCCGCCTTTTCGCCGGCGATTTCGGCCAGTGTTTCACCAAGGTATTGCTGAT
Organism: Sulfitobacter sp. G21635-S1; assembly: GCF_027213915.1. Classification (NCBI taxonomy): domain Bacteria; kingdom Pseudomonadati; phylum Pseudomonadota; class Alphaproteobacteria; order Rhodobacterales; family Roseobacteraceae; genus Sulfitobacter; species Sulfitobacter sp. G21635-S1. The sequence continues at coordinate 10,343 of NZ_JAPWGV010000008.1, read as the reverse complement.
GGTCCACCGACACCGGGGTGATGATGCTCAGCGCGGGTTTTTCCACCACATTGGTCGCGTCCAGTCGTCCGCCCAGACCGACTTCCAACAGCGTGTAATCCGCAGGCGTGCGGGCAAATGCCAGCAGCGCCGCCGCGGTCGTGATCTCGAAATAGGTGATGTTGCCGCCGCCGTTGGCGGCGTAGCATTCATCCAGCACCTCGGTCAGCGCATCCTCGGCGATCAACTCGCCAGACAGCCGGATGCGCTCGTGAAACCGCGCCAGATGGGGAGATGTATAGGCGTGCACATCTTTGCCCGCCGCCTCAAGGCCTGCGCGAATCATGGCCTGGGTCGACCCCTTGCCATTGGTGCCGGCAATATGGATCACCGGTGGCAGATCGTTTTGCGGATTGCCCAGTGCTTCCAGCAGCCGCCACATCCGGTCAAGCGTCAGGTCGATGATCTTGGGGTGCAGCGCCATCATCCGCGCAAGGATGGCGTCCGATGTCGGGGCTGTCATTTCTTCTCGGCTTTTGGGGCGTCCTTCTTGGACGCGTCCGCGGGCTTGGCTTCCGCGCCTGTCAGCGCATGCGCCAGTTCCCCGCCCTCCTCTTCGGGCGCGGGCAGATCGCCGCGCACGGCAGGCGGCAGCCCCAGCAGCATCCGGGTGATGCCGATCAGCTCCTCGCGCAGCTCGGTCCTGGGTGTCACCCGGTCCAGCATGCCGTGATCCAGCAGGTATTCCGCACGCTGGAATCCGTCAGGCAGCTTTTCACGGATGGTCTGTTCGATCACCCGTGGCCCGGCAAAGCAGATCAATGCGTTGGGTTCCGCAATCTGAACGTCGCCCAGCATGGCATAGCTGGCCGTCACCCCACCGGTGGTCGGATGGGTCAGCACGACGATATAGGGCAGACCGGCCTCTTTCAGCATCTGCACCGCCACCGTGGTGCGCGGCATTTGCATCAGGCTCAGGATGCCTTCCTGCATCCGCGCACCGCCTGCAGCGGAAAACAGGATCAGCGGGCGCTTCAGCTTCACCGCTTCCTGGGCGGCAGCAATGATCGCATTGCCCACATACATGCCCATCGACCCGGCCATGAAGGAAAAATCCTGACAGGCCGCGACAATGGGCGTGCGGCCGATTTCACCGGTGCCCACCAGCATCGCCTCGGTTTCGCCGGTCTCGCGCTGTGCCGCCTTCAGACGGTCAGGATAGCGTTTCTGATCCCGGAACTGCAGCGGGTCGGCAGGCGGCACGGGCACCTTGATGTCGGTATAAATGCCACCGTCGAACAACGCGCGAAAGCGGTCACGCGGGGAAATCGGCATATGGTGGCCGCAGTTGGTACAGACGTTCAGGTTATCCGATACCTCGCGGTGAAACAGCATGGTGCCGCAGTCATCGCATTTCGTCCACAGATTGTCCGGCGTTTCACGACGCGAAAAGATCGAATTGATCCGCGGACGGACATAGTTCGTGATCCAGTTCATATCAGGCCCCTGACGACTTGTTTGCCCCCAGATAAGCCCCGAGTGCGACAAATGCAATCAACGGCGGATCGCGACTCGGGCAGCCAGCCAGAACACGAGCATCATCGCGAAATCCACGGGCAACCAGTCTGCAAGCATCTCGGTGTCCTGCATGCCGAAGGGCGTGAGGTAGAGCGCAAGGCCCGACAGGCTGTCGGGCAGGGAGACGATCAGGATCGCCGACACGTTATTGCAAAAGTGCAGCGCGATTGCAGGCCCGAGTGACCCCGACCGCGCGGTCAGATCCGCCATGAGCACCCCGAAAACACCAGCCCAAAGCGCGATGGCAAAGGCGTTTTCACCAGCTGAATCAGGCAGATAATGGCCCAGTGCAAACAATGCCGAAGGCGCGATCATCCAGACAAGCGGAGAGCGGAACCGCGCCGCCAGTTGCTGCTGGACATAGCCGCGAAAGAAGATCTCTTCCGCGCTGACCTGCACGAAAACACCCAACAGGGATAGGGGCAGCAACACCAGCCATTGCCCGAAAGGCATGTTGGACACGAAAGGGCCGCCCATGTCCCAGGGCGGCAGCAGGGCGATCACCAGGCTGAGACCCGCCAGCATCAGCGTGACCGCGCGAAAATCCTTCCATGCCAGGGGCATAGGTCCGATCAGGCTGCGAACCGGACGCCGATGCAGCACACGCACAACAAGGGCCACACTCAACACCATACAGGCAAAGCTGGACAGCAGCAGGAACATCGCCAGGGGCGTCTCCCCGGTGACCAGATTGTTGTAGAGCGCGTTGCTCCGGTTTCCGGCAATCTGGTAAACCGCGCCGAAAAAGAGCCGGTTCAAGGCAAAATAGGCCGCAATCGCGATGACCACACCCACCGCGAAACGCCACAGTTCCGACTTTTCCCGCGCCGGGGCGACAAAGGACCCCAGACCGGAATAATTTCCGGTCAAGGTTCTTGCCCCTGTTCGGGCTCCTGCGGAATGGCGGGCGGGAGCGGCGGCCCGAAATCCCGTGGCACTTCCAGCCCCGCCGCGCGCATCAGTTCGGCCGCGCCGGTCAGATGGCCGGCAACCGTGCGCAACTGGGTCAGCAGCAAGGTCTTGTCGCTTTCCAGAACAGAGCGGAACTGCTCTGCCCCGATGCGCAGGAACAGGCAGGGCTCGGTCGCAATCAGGTTCATCTGCCGGGGTTCGTCCAGAATGATCGAAAGATCGCCCATCAACCGGCCCGGCCCCACGTCGGCGACATGGTGCGTGTCACCGTTCTTTCCGGCCCAGACGATTTCCGCATTGCCTGACAGGCAAAGATAAGCGGCATCAGCCCGCTCGCCGGTGGAAAAGATGACCTGGCCCGCCTCCGCGCTGTACCATTGCGCGGCAAAGGCCAGCAAACGCTGCTGGCGCGGTTCAAGCGTGCTGAACAGGCTGTTGCTTGCGATGATGCGCAGTTTCCGGCGCAGATCGTCCGATGCGCCTTCGTCCATGTCGCTGTCTTCGGCCTCGGAGGCACCGTCCAGACGACCATTGCGGATTTCGATATGCACGTCATAGGCCTCCACATCCGCGAACTTGTCATTCAGGAAAATCTGCGTGGTATGGGGCAGCAGGTCGCTCAGGCGGTCGCTGATCTGCTTCTGGGTCTGGGCATCGGCTCCGGCAAGGACCTGATTGAACACCAGCACATCCGGCTGTTTGATCACCGCCCGGCCAAAAGCCGCCCGCTCCTGAAACAGCACCGGCAGATTGGCCCCGCCGATATCGGTCGGAACGTCAAAGAGGTTGGCCGAGACCATCTGCATGAGGTTATGTGCCGCCATTACCTCGACCACCGCGTCACGGACCAGATCGGCCTGCAACCCTGCCATGGCTGAAAAACGACCGTAGATCAGGTTCTCCAGTATGGTCAGCCGCGGCAGGTAATTTTCGGGCGCAATCTCGACAAACAGATCTTTCGCCTTTTCGCGCAGCTTGGGCCCGCGCGATTTGCGGATCGACAGGATTTCCCGTTTAAAGCTTTCGGGAAAACCGGGGCCGATCTGTTCGGCGGTAAAGGCGAAAGGCACCGTCAGCAGCAGCGCGAATTCCTGCTCGGTGAGTGCTGCATCGCCCTTGTCCCGGCGGCGCTGCGCGATGTCGACCAGTTGCTCATACAAGGTATCCTCAATCCCCAGCGCGGTGAACAGCGGATGATGATGATCCGTGCCGTCGCGGCCAAAGGTATCGTGCAGCGTCTCGATCAGGGTCTGGGAAATGGCGATGCCCTGCTCCGCCAGGCCCTGTTCGATGATCATGCCAAGGAAACCGCCCTCTTCGACCAGCCCTTTCTGGGTGATCGCCCGGCGCGGCGCGGCAAACATCAGGTTGCCGCCCAGGGGCACCGCCGGGTTGAAAGCCTCGGGATCGAAACGATACACGGCCTTGTCCAGCTTGTCGGCCTTCAGCCGCTGGTGCACCTCATCGCGCAGCGCCACGATCCGGCGGGCCAGTTCCGGATGTTTGTCCGGGTCCATGCGGGAATCCAGCATGTTGTGGAAAATCAGATCGGCGGTACCCACCGCCGATGTGATCTTGTACCAGAAATCGACGATCTGCTCCCTGGTTTCCAGATCCGCGATCGACGGGTCGAGCCATTCTGCCTTGGTGCTGTCCGGGCTGTTGCCGGATCGGCGCGCCTCGATCGTGGTCCGGTCGCTCATCTTGGGGTCCCACAGAACGGTCGACGGATGCGTCATCAGGGGCATCAGCAGGTTGTCCCCCACGGTTCCCTGGAAAATATAGGGCTGCGAACCCGCATAGCCGATTCGCGCCGCGATCACCGCCTGGTGCAGACCTGCCAGATCGTATCCGGCGATATGGACATGCCCCCGTGACGGGATCACCTCTCGGGTCAGCACATCTGCCAGCGCCGTCCGCTCCGACTGGCTCGGGACTTCGATGGCAACACAACTGCCCGCGGGGATGGTAAAGCTCAGGTCCTGCAGGATGTTTGTGCCGTCCTCGTCCCGCACCGTCACCCTGTCAAACGCGATATCGCCGCGCAGATGCGGGATCTCTTCCGGGCTGCCCTCAAAAAGCGCTTCGTCGATCATCCTTGGCGGGTTGAAGCGTTCTATCACCACGTCCCAACGCACCGACATGTCCTGGGTCTGGTTGTAGTAGGTCAACAGCTCCTTCCAGGGGCTCGAAAGGTCCTTGTAGGCGGCCAGCGCCGCAACCAGCGCACCCACGGTAATCTGCCCCTGAATCGCCAGATAGCCGCCCACCGCGTAAAAGAAAAATGGCGTCAGCTGGGTGATGAAGTTGTTCAGGAACTTCATGAAGAATTTCTTCTGGTAGATGCGGAACCGCACGTCGAACAACAGACCCAGCCGGTCGGTAAAGGCCGCCAGCCGGTAGCGCCAGCCACCGTTGCTGCGCAGATCCGCGATGCCCGCAGCGGTTTCCCCGATCTCGGCCGAGAACTGGCGCACTTCCTTGATCCGGACCTTGTTCAGCTCGTTGATCTGCCGCTGCAGCATCGGGATGATCCAGGCCTGGAGCGGGATAAGGGCAACCCCGGCGAGACCGAACCAGAAGCTTTGCAGGAACAGGAAAATCACGATGATCAGCATCTGACCCGCCTGGAACATCGGCTGGGCGATGAAATCGCCCATCAGGCCTCCCATCGGCTCCGCCTCCGAGGTGACCATGCTGACCAGTTCCCCCTGCGAGGTCTTGCGGAAATAACTGCGCGGAAACCGCATCATCCGGCTGATCAACTGATAGCGAAACCGCCGCAACAGGCGTTCCGACAGGACCCCTTTCAGAGTGTTCAGCCGCATTTTCAGCAAGCCGTGCACGATGACGGCGATCAGATAGGTAAAGCACAGGGCCAGCAGGAACTGCACCTGGGTAATCTCGAAACCAAATACCGAAACCCTGTCACTCTCTGCGCCGATGGCATCGTTGATGATCCGCTTGGGCAGTTCCAGCGTGGCGTAGAGAAACGGAAAGGTGAACAGCGTGAAGGCCAGCAGGTAAAGCTGGTCACGCCGCGAGTATTTCCAGATAAAGGAAAAAATGCTGGGTTCCATGCACCGGACTTTCGCTGGGGACCCATCGTACTGACGGGGTCGCTGCAACTTATGCGCGGGGCCGGCCCATTACAACATCACCGGCAGCACTTGCCGTGATCCGTGACATAAGATTGTCCCGAAGCTGGCGCTTTGCGCGCCAGGCCGGTCATTTGCTCAAGCTGCGCGAAATGCTCTCATCAGCAGGACAATCCGCCGTGCGGCACCGCCATCCGGGGCAATGCCCTCAGAGCTTGCCTTCGAAATCGCTGTGGATGAACTTGCAGTCGCAATAGCCGCATTCGACCCAACCGCTGTCACGCGGGATCTGCAGCCAGACACGCGGATGGCCCAGCCCCCCTTCGCCGCCATCACAGGCAATGCGATAGGTATTCACGATCCGGGTTTCGGGCGCAGGCTGGCTCATGGAGGAGGTCCTTGGCTAAAGGGCGGTTGCAGGACCCGTTATGCCCAAACTGCGGGTCATGGACAAGACCTGCAACCCGCCTCCTGTCAGTCAGCCTGGCCCTCCGCGCTGACAGATGCGCAAGTTGCCCCGCTCCGAATGTCGCGCATCAGCCAATCGTGACAGGAAAGAGGTTCACGGCGGGCGCGACAGCAGCTAAAAGGCCATCAAAACAAAAGATGGAGCAGCCCCAGATGAGCATCCCGAAACCCGTGGTTCTGTGTATCCTTGACGGTTGGGGTGTACGCGAAGACCGGACCGGTAACGCCCCTGCACTGGCCAGAACCCCGACCTTCGACCGCATCATGGCAACCTGCCCGCATGCCACGCTGGTCACCCACGGGCCGGACGTCGGCCTGCCCAGCGGCCAGATGGGCAATTCCGAGGTGGGCCATACCAACATCGGCGCAGGCCGGGTGGTGGCGATGGACCTGGGCCAGATTGACCTGGCCATCGAACAGGGCGATTTTGCAAAGAACCCGCCGCTGCTGGATTTCATCAGCGCCATGCAGGACAGCAAGGGCACGGCCCATGTGATGGGCGTCGTCTCGGACGGGGGGGTGCATGGGCACCTCAACCATATGATCGCGGCAATCGGGGCGCTTACTGCGGCCGGGGTGCCTGTGGTGGTCCATGCGCTGACGGACGGGCGCGATGTCGTCCCACGGTCCGCGCTGGAATATTTCGAGACCCTGACAGCCGCCCTGCCCGCGGGCGCGCGGATCGCTACGGTCACCGGGCGGTATTACGCGATGGACCGTGACAACCGCTGGGACCGTGTGAAGACCGCCTTCGACGCGATCATCCGGGGCAAAGGCCAGCAGGCGGACAGCCCGCGCGCGGCGGTGCAGGCGGCCTATGACAACGGAACCGATGACGAATTCATCCCCGCCACGATCATCGGCGACTATACCGGTGCCGTGGATGGTGACGGATTCTTTTGCCTGAATTTCCGCGCCGACCGCGCGCGCGAGATCATGGCGGCGCTGGCCGACCCGGATTTTGACGCCTTTGAAACAGCCGGACGGCCCGGCTGGGCGGCCTGCATGGGCATGGCGAAATACTCAGACGCACATGCGGGTTACATGACCACCATGTACCACAAGCCCGACCTGCCCAACACGCTGGGCGCCTGGGTGGCACAGCACGGCAAGCGTCAGTTCCGGCTGGCTGAGACAGAGAAATATCCCCATGTGACCTTTTTCCTGAACGGTGGCGAGGAAGTGCCATCGGAGGGCGAGGACCGCCACATGCCGAAATCCCCCAATGTCGCGACCTATGACCTGCAGCCGGAGATGTCGGCGGGCGAGGTGACGGATACCTTCGTGAAGGCCATCAAGGATGGCTATGACCTGATCGTGGTGAATTATGCCAACCCTGACATGGTAGGCCATACCGGCGATCTGGACGCGGCGATTGCCGCCTGCGAGGCCGTGGATTCCGGTCTGGCCCGGGTGATGCAGGCGCTGGAGGCGGCTGGCGGCGCGATGATCCTGACAGCGGATCACGGCAATTGCGAAACCATGATCGACCCCGACACCGGCGGGGCGCATACGGCACATACGCTGAACCCGGTGCCGGTAGCCGTGGTTGGTGCCGCGCCGGATGCGCATCTGGCCAGCGGACGCCTGGCCGATCTCGCGCCCACGGTGCTCCATCTGATGGGCCTGCCCCAGCCCGCAGAGATGACGGGGAAAAACCTGCTGTCATGATCCGCCTCCTTGCCCTTGCTCTGCTGGTCTGGCCGATCTGCGCTGCCGCTGAAACCGCGGCGACCACCCAGGCGCGCGCGGCAGCGGCAGAGCTGGAGGCGGCAGCAGAAATGCTGGACAAGGCCGAAGGGGCGCGGGACCGGGTGATGGCGCTGACCGAAACCATTCAGGCCTTTGAAAAAGGGCTCGGCGCCATGCGCGACGGGCTGCGGCAGGCCGCCATCAACGAGGCGCAACTGTCGAAAAAGCTGCGATCGCGCGACGGCGAAGTGGCGCAATTGTTCGGTGTCCTGCAAAGCATTGGCGGCAACCCATCGCCCACCGCATTTCTGCACCCCGATGGCCCGGTGGGCACCGCGCGCGCGGGCATGTTGCTGGCGGAACTGACACCGGCCCTGAACCGGCAGGCAGACGCCCTGCGCCGCGATCTGGAAGATGTGCAGACCCTGCGCCTGCTGCAGGTCGATGCCGCCGAGCGGTTGCAGGCCGGTCTGACCCAGGTGCAGGCGGCGCGCACCGCTCTGAACCAGGCGATGGCAAACCGGACCGAACTGCCGACCCGTTTCACCGCCGACCCGGTGCGCACCGCGATCCTGATCGCATCCACCGAAACGCTGGATGGTTTCGCCTCCGGCCTGGCAGAGATCATCACGGACGAGGTGGAACCGGCCCCGGTCACCTTGCAGGGCCGGATCGGCGAATTGCCCCTGCCGGTCCAGGGTCTGGTCCTGCGCCGTGCCGGTCAGGCCGATGCGGCAGGCGTCAAGCGCCCCGGCATCATCATGGCGACCCGCGCGCGGGCCATCGTGACCAGCCCTGCTGCCGCCACCATCAGATACACCGGGCCGTTGCTGGACTTTGGCAATGTGGTGATTCTGGAACCCGAAGCGCGCACATTGTTTGTGCTGGCGGGGCTGGACGTGGTCTATGGCGAGGCGGGTCAAGTAATCGCAGGCGGCACACCGATTGGGCTGATGGGTGAAAAAGACGCAAGGCAGGCGGCAGAAAGCGGCACGTCATTGTCACCTGATCGTGAAGGCACTGGCACTGACCGCACAGAAACGCTCTATATAGAAGTAAGAAGAGACAACATTCCACAGGACCCAGAAGCCTGGTTCCGGACCGAGAAGGATGAATAGGCAATGAAGAGATTTTTGATGGCCGCTTTGGGCGGTACGGCCGCAGGCGTGATCGCCACCACCCAGATCGCGGCCCCGCTTCTCGCGCAAGAGGCCGCCAAGACCGAAAATGTCTATGAGCAACTGGATCTGTTCGGCGATATCTTCGAACGTATCCGCGCCCAATATGTCGAGGAAGTGGACAGCAGCGACCTGATCGAAGCCGCGATCAACGGGATGCTGACCTCGCTTGACCCGCATTCCAGCTATCTGTCCCCCAAGGACGCGCTGAAGATGCGCGAACAGACACGCGGCGAATTCGGCGGTCTCGGCATCGAAGTCACCCAGGAAGACGGTTTTGTCAAAGTGGTCTCTCCCATCGACGGGACACCGGCGGACGAGGCGGGCGTGGAGGCCGGTGATTTCATCACCCATGTGAACGGCGAAAGCCTGCTGGGCCTTGCGCTGGACGATGCGGTCGAACTGATGCGCGGGCCGGTCGGATCCGAAATCGTGATCACCGTGGTACGCGAAGGCGAACAGGAGCCCTTCGACGTGTCGATCATCCGCGACACCATCGAGCTGACCGTTGTCCGCTCGCGGATCGAGGGGGATACCGTTGTCCTGCGCCTGTCCACCTTCAACGAACAGACCTACCCCAAGATGAAGGAAGCCATCGACGAGCAGGTTGAAAAGGCCGGCGGCATCGAAAAGGTAAACGGCTTTGTCATCGACCTGCGGAACAATCCGGGCGGGCTGCTGAACCAGGCGATTGCCGTGTCGGATGCTTTCCTTGAGGAAGGCGAGATCGTCAGCACAAGGGGCCGCGATCCGGCCGACGGTGACCGGGTCAACGCAACACCGGGCGACCTGAGCATGGGCAAGCCTCTGGTTGTGCTGATCAACGGCGGCTCTGCCTCGGCCTCTGAAATTGTTGCGGGCGCCTTGCAGGATCACCGCCGGGCGGTTGTCATCGGCACCAAGAGCTTTGGCAAAGGGTCCGTGCAGACGGTCATGCCGCTGCGCGGGGAGGGCGCAATGCGCCTGACGACAGCGCGGTATTACACGCCGTCGGGCCGGTCCATCCAGGCGCTGGGCGTATCGCCCGACATCATCGTCGCCCAGCCCCCGGCGCGCCCCGAAACCGAGGAAGAGGAAACACCGCGCCGCCTGTTGCGGTCCGAAGCGGACCTGCGCGGCAGCCTGAACAACGACAGCCTGACCGAGGACCAGATCAAACAGATCGAGGAAGACCGGGCCAAGGCCGAAAAGGCCGCCGAACTGCGCGAGGAAGATTACCAGCTCGCCTATGCCATCGACATCCTCAAGGGCCTCTCGGCGCTGGGTCCCAACGACTGAGCCCCGGCTGATCCCGAAAATGCAAAAGGCCCGCCAGAGATGGCGGGCCCCAGATTGCTGACAAACCCTGAAACGGCTGCCGTCGGAGGTAAATCGTTCTTCTGCGCTCAGCGTTACGTTTTCGAACGAAGGGCCGCGCCCGAGCCTGGGAGGGCGCATT